>JAOTUR010000188.1 GCA_029863805.1 Candidatus Krumholzibacteriia bacterium
CGCGTAACCCGCGAATATCAGTCTGATGATCGTCGGTAATCGCTCTCCTCTCAACTCAACAAAATGGAGGTTGACACAGCCGCTTCCATATCACTTCAAAAGCACCATCTTGTGCGTCTCGACGAATCCAGGTGACGCCAGCCGGTACAGATACACACCGGTAGCTACTTCTTGACCGTCCTCATTGGTACCGTTCCACAGAACGCGCTTGTCACCCTGCGTCTGGTAGCCATCAAACAAGGTACGAACCAGCCGGCCGTTCACATCGTAGATGCTCAACTTCACGGCTGCCCCACCGTCCACCACATGATAACGAATGACGGTTGACGGGTTGAACGGATTGGGCACGTTCTGGTACAAGGCGAAACGCCCCAGCAGCGGGCCGGTTCCATCGTCGATACCGGTTGGGCCCCCGCCACCTTCGATCAACGTGATCTTCTGGTCGACCGCCACGCTGAGGCTGTCATCCGTGGTTCCACTCGGCCACAACACCTGCACCGTGTCGACCAGCGTCGCCGTTCCCAGGCCGAACTCGGCCGTGAGCGAGTTTTGCGACAAATAGCCGGAACCACCTGACACCTCGCGGATCTGGGTCACTCCACCGACTACGACACGAATGCGCGCCCCGATGCCATTGCGGTTCGAAGCCAAGCCCACCAGGTCGACGTGCAACCAATGGTTGCCGGCGGGCAGATCGTTTCGAAACAGCTTATTGGCCGCAAAGGCGTTGGCCAAGTAGATATCGACGTCGCCATCGTCGTCGTAGTCTGCGGTGGCGACGGCATGGCCGGCGCGTAAGTCTCCGAGGGGGACACTCGTCACTTCGGCGAAGCCCCCGGCCCCGTCGTTTTCAAAAAGCTGGTTGGGCGTGTACGCGTTGGCCACATAGAGGTCCAGGTCGCCATCGTTGTCCCAGTCCCCCCACGCGACACCCCGGCCATCCTCCGTGTTGTTCAAGGGTGGGCTCACCACCTCGGTAAAACCCCCAGCCCCGTCGTTTTCAAAAAGCCTGTTGGCCGAAAACGAGTTGGTCAAAAAGAGATCGAGATGCTCGTCGTTGTTGTAGTCTCCCCAGGCCACCCCACGGCCGTTGCCCGCGTCGTTCAAAATGGCGATTGCCACGTCGGTGAAGATCCCAGCCCCTTCGTTTCGAAACAGCTTGTTGGCGCTGCCGTGGTTGGCCAGATAAATATCGAGGTCGCCGTCGTCGTCGAAGTCCCCCCACGCGACACCGGTACCAATGTCCGCGTTGTCGAGAGGAGCACTGGTGACATCGGTAAAGCCGCCCGCTCCGTCGCCTTGAAAGAGCTTGTTGGACGAAAACGCGTTCACCAAGTAGAGGTCGAGGTTACCGTCGTTGTTGTGATCTCCCCAAGCCACGCCACGCGCGTCGCCCGCATCATCGAGGGGAGGAGCGGTCACATCGGTGAAGCCGCCGGCCCCATCGTTTTCGAACAGCTTGTTGGCCGAGCCCGCATTCGCCAGGTAGAGGTCGAGGTCATCGTCGTTGTCGAAGTCTCCCCACGCCACGCCCCGGCCATTGCCGATGTCGTTCAGGGGCGGTATGGGCAGATCGTTGAAAGTCCCAGCCCCAGTATTCTGATAGAGGTTGTTGTTTTGATCGTAGTTCGACAGGTAGAGGTCGAAGTCGCCGTCGTCGTTGAAGTCCCCCCACGCGGCGCCCTGGCTATTACCCTGGTTGGCGGCCTGTCCCGAATCGACCCATCGGCCGGGAGGGCAATCGAGGTAGCCGCTCAACGTGTAGGTGCCGCCGAGCCCCAGACCACCGATGAAGTTGTCGACAATGAGATAGTAAGGGCCTCCCGCCGTGGAGGTGAAGTTAAAGCTTTCCGTTTGCCCATCCAGCGTGTCGTCGGATCCAACGACGCAGCTACCCTCGGGGTCGCTGCAATCCGTGACCAGGTAGATGGACCCGTCGACCGACGATGTGTAAAAAACGGACAGGGTAAACACGGATTCGTTGATCACGTACACGACGTCGTAGCCTTCGGCTGTAAATCCCGTGCAGGCGTTGGGCTCGGGACCGGGGATATAGTCGTTCAGTGCGCCGACCGTGGTCCCCGCAAACGAGAAGCTGCCGCAAGAGATCTGAGGCGCCGTGGCGCAGATATCGCCCGGGACACGCGGGGTACAGGACACGTAGGCCACGTAGTCGCCTTCGGTGAACGCGTCGACTCCTTGTATTTGCAGGACGTAGGTCGCGGTGCTGGGGGCGACGAAAGTGATGAGCGATAGCACGCCGGGACCACTGTCATCATCGGTCGCCAAGATCGTCGTGCAATCGCTTTGCAGAAGCGTGATCTCGGTGTCTGGATCCAATCCTCCCGCGCTCTCGGTGCCGAGGATGAGCACCTCGCCCGCGACGGCGCTAAAGTTGATGTAGTCCACATCGCCCAGGGTGAGCGTGGCCTGCGTCAGAACATCCCCACAAGCAATGACCTGTCCGGGACAGGTGTCGTTGGGCTCGACCTCGGGCACGTTGGCGGTCAGACCCAAGTCGTCGAGCAAGCTCCAGCTGGCCTCGGCACGCTGGGCCTCCTTGCTGGCCTGCAACGAATAGTCCACCTTCGCCGCCACAGCAAGACTCGCCGAGCTGACCAAGAACACTACCAATGACGTCAGAATAATATAGCGCTTCGCCTTCACGGGAATACCTCTCATGTTTGTGTGCGTTATCGGTGACGGGACAGCACAGAAGCCTGATTACCTCCCCATCCCTTGGTAGGGCCACCCATTATACCATAGGAAACGCCACCGGTAAACGGGGTAGTGGTGCTTACCGGCGGGCCGCTACCCGTCGGGCGTCGCGCAGGTCTTGCAACATGTCCTCGCCAGAAAAAGCCGCGGCCCTGTGTGGGCACGACCGCGGCCAACCCGCCGGGTTTGAGTATGGTTGAATTCAAAGAACACACGCACGTGGTGCGCGACAGGCTGCGATCACTCGTTGCCGCCAACTTCTTCACGTCGCCTACCTGTGCCGATCCGCCGCTGGGACCTCGATTTCGCGTGACATGGAAAGCCAATGGCCGAAGAACCCTTGACAAAATTAAATCAATCGCTTAATTAAATCATATGATTGGAAACGTGGGGCATGACGGATACGACGACCAAGGATAAGATTCTCGACAGCGCCGAGAAGTTGTTTGCTGCCAACGGATTTGCCGTAACCTCGTTGCGGGCCATTATAAAGGATGCGGGCGTCAACACCGCCTCGGTCCACTACCATTTCGGGTGCAAAGAGGGCCTCGTCGAGGCCGTGCTGACGCGGCGCGCGGCCCCGGTGAACCTCGAGCGACTCGAGCGACTCGAACGGCTCGAGCGTGACCACCCAAACGGGCCCCTTCCGTTGGAGGCGGTGATCGAAGCCTTCCTGGCATCGGCGCTGCAGCGACATTTCGGGCCCACACAGAACGGTGGGCTCTTTGCCCGACTCATGGGACGCGCGATTGCCGAACCGGAAGAGAAGCTCCGCGCCATCATTCAGAAAATCTTTGGCGAGGTGTTAACGAGATTCAGCACCGCCTTCAAGCGCGCGCTACCGGATCTGGCGCAGGAGGAGGTGCACTGGCTCATGCATTTCATGATCGGTGCCATGGTGTTTACGGTCACCGTTCCCAAGATGCAGGCCGAAGGGGAGCCGTTGCCGGAGCGGCGGGATTCGGAGCGGATGGTCAGCCGACTGGTCGAGTTTGTCGCCGGGGGCATGCGCAGTACCGTGACCGGCACGGGCCAGGGGGGGCGCCGATGAAGAACTTTTTCATCATTATAACAGCTGCTTTGATCGCGGTCGGTTGTGCATCTCCGCCAAAACGACAGCCGCCAAATATCGATGTCGATCTTCCCGCCGAGTGGACGGTCGACGATTCGATCGCGGTGCCGGTTGGGGCCGACACAACGAGCTGGTGGACGCGTTTTGGGAGCGCACAACTGAACGACCTCGTCGACGAAGCGCTCAGCGAAAACCATGACATCGCCGTGGCGGTCGCCCGTGTCGATGCGGCTGCCGCGATAGCTCGCATTGCCGGGGCCGATCTCTACCCCAACGTCAACGCAAAATTCGACGCATCGCGTCGGCAACAAAATATCATCGGCATCCCCATTCCGGGTGCACCCGGCGTGATCCAGAGCCGCTCCACGTCGTTTGGCGTATCGCTCGACGCGATATGGGAAATCGATCTGTGGGGCCGCATCCGTTCGGGTCAGGCGGCGGCGCTGGCCGATGTGGAGGCGAGCTGGGCCGATCTGGCAGCGATTCGGTTATCGATCGCGGCGCAATCGGTCAAGGCGTGGTTCGCCGTCATCGAGTCACGCCTGCAGATGGAACTTGCCCGACAGACCGTGGCCAGCTATCGATTGTCCACAGAGCAGGTGCGCCGGAGATACGAGGAAGGCGTCCGCTCATCGCTCGACCTTCGCCTGGCGCTGACAAGCCTTTACGGTGCAGAAGCGTTGCTCGAGTCCCGAACACAGCAGTTCGATCGAGCAAAACGCCAGCTTGAAATTCTTCTTGGCCGTTACCCCGCTGGCTCAGTCAATGCGACGGGTGATCTGCCGGTGATTGCCGACGACGTGCCCTCCGGTCTTCCCAGCGAGCTCTTGATTCGCAGACCCGACCTGCTCGCCGCCGAAAGGCGTTACGCGGGAGCGGAGCGGCGGGTCTCCCAGTCACGTCGTGCTTTCTTTCCTCGACTGTCGCTCACAGGCAGCACCGGCACTCTGAGTGAGGATCTAAAGGACTTGGTCGACGGGGATTTCAGCGTGTGGAGCATCGCAGCCAATCTAACGCAACCCATCTTTCAAGGCGGCCGGCTCTTGGGTAACCTGGCTCGGTCGCAGGCGCTGTCCGACCAGGTGCTGGCGCAATATGCGCTCGCCGTGCTCAGTGCATTTGGGGAAGTCGAGTCGTCGCTCTTCACCGAAGAGACACTGGCCAAACACGAATCACACACGCAGCGCGCCGCGGAGCAATCAGAAGCGGCTATACAGCTCGCCGAACGACAGTACAACGCGGGCCTGGTCGATTACATCACGGTCCTGGAAACGCAAAGAAGGGCACTCGATTCACAGAGCCAACTTCTGAGCGTGCGCCGGCAGCGGCTGGACGTGCGTGTCAACCTTCATGTCGCCCTGGGCGGCGGCTTCGATCTGAGCAAAGAGTGGAAACAGTTTCTCGAAAAACAGACACCATCCGGAACGGAGGCTTCCGTTGAGTGACAAGAAACTCAAGATCTTCTTGCCCGTCATCATTCTTCTCATCGGTGCCGCGGTGATGGTCGTCATGCTCAAGTCGCGATCTCCCGTCGCCACACGTCCACCAAAGGAATACGCACCACTGGTACGCGTGATCGAAGTGCAACCGAGCATGCACAGACTCAGAGTGACCACACAGGGCACGGTCAAACCCCGGACGGAGACGTCTCTGGTGTCTGAGGTGGCGGGGCGTGTCCTGAACGTCGCATCAGCGTTTGCCGCCGGTGGTTTTTTTGAAAAAGGCCAGGTCCTGGTGAGAATTGACCCGCGCGATTACGAACTGGCCGTGGTGACGGCGCGCGGACAGGTGGCGCAGGCCCAGGTCCGCGCGCAAACGGAAGAGGCACAAGCCAAGGTGGCGCGTGAAGAGTGGAAGGAACTGGGCCGCGGTGAAGAATCACCCCTTGCCACGCGGCAGCTGCAGCTGCAAGAAGCGCGGGCGGCGCTGGCCTCTGCGGAAGCGGCGCTCGCAAAAGCCGAACTCAATTTGGCACGGACGCGTATCCGAGCACCTTTTACCGGCCGCGTTCGTGAAAAACTGGTCGACGTAGGACAGTATGTTGCACCCGGTGTTCCCGTCGCCTCTATATTTGCCGTCGACTATGTCGAAGTTCGTCTGCCCATTCCCGACGCCGAACTCGCCTTTCTCGATCTGCCGACCGATTATCGTGGCCAGGCCAAACAAAACGACGGCCCCGAGGTGCGCCTGCGTGCAGACTTTGCCGGGAAACGCCGGCAATGGACGGGTCGCATCGTTCGCGTGGAGGGGGAGATCGATCCGGTGAGCCGTGCGGTGCACGTCGTGGCGCAAGTGGACGATCCCTACGGACGCGAGACCGACGGTAGTACGATGCCGCTCACCGTGGGTCTTTTTGTCGAAGCGGAGATCGTCGGTCGCGAAGTCGCACATGCCATCGTACTTGACCGATCGGCCGTACGAGGTGGCGACCGGGTGCTGGTGGTTGATAACGAGGACCGCCTCCGTTTCCGTGACGTCGATGTCCTGCGCGTGGCCGGCAACGAAGCCGTCATCGTCGGCGGCCTGCAGGAGGGAGACAAGGTGTGCGTCTCTGCTCTGGAAGCCGTCACCGACGGGATGAGGGTGCGAACCATAAGTGACGCGGCGGTTAGCACCGAGCCACAGACCGAGACCGGCATGGACACGGGCGATATCCGAGCACCGGCGGCGCGCGATACGGTGAAAGTGATGGGTGGGGAGGAGACCCCATGAATCGCGCCATCTCCTGGTTTGCCGCCAACCACGTGGTCGCCAATCTGCTCATGGCGCTGATTGTTGCGGCGGGGCTACTCACCATTCCCGTGGTAACCAAGGAAATCTTTCCCGAGTTCTCGATCGACATCATCAACATCTCGGTTCGCTATCTCGGTGCCGCGCCCGAAGAAGTCGAAGAAGGCGTGGCCGTGCGTATCGAGGAGGCCATCCAGGATCTCGAGGGCATCAAACAACTCACATCCACCTCGTCGGAAGGCGTCGGTACCGTGCTCGTTGAATTGGAGCCGGGGACGGACTCGCGCGAGCTCATGAACGACATCAAGACACGAGTCGATGCGATCGACACCTTTCCGGAAGAAACGGAAAAAGCAGTTATCTCTGAAATGACCAACCGCCGACAAGTGATCGACGTCGCCGTGTCGGGAAACGTCGATGAGGTAACGCTCAAAGCGATCGGTCAGCGTGTGCGGGACGAAATATCGACGATCGAAGGCATCACCCAGGTCGAGCTGGTCGTGGCCAGACCCTACGAAGTCTCGATCGAGGTGTCGGAAGAAGCGCTGCGCAGGCACGGCCTGACCTTCGATGCGTTGGCCAACG
>JAOTUR010000189.1 GCA_029863805.1 Candidatus Krumholzibacteriia bacterium
AGTTTCGCGAACCGTTCTACCGCATTCTGTTGGAGAACGCGAACGGCGCCGTGAAGCGTCAGGGGCGTGCGTGGATCGACTTCGATATGTGGAGTGACCCGGCGTTGCACGGCCCGTATGTTTTTGAGGGGAGCAAGGAGAAGATGTCTGAAAGGTCAAAAAAGAAATCCGAGCGGCAGCACCGGCACATCCTTGCCGAAATGACATGGCCACAGGCCAAACAGCATTTCAAAGAAGTCGACGTGGCGATTCTGCCCGTGGGCGCGATCGAGCAACACGGGCCACATTTGCCGCTCGATACGGACGCGTTCGATGCCGACTATCTGGCGAAGGCTGTGGCGGACGGCTGCAGCGATCCTAGACCCATCGTATTGCCCCTCATCCCATACGGTGTCTCGTACCATCACGATGATTTCAGCGGGACGATCAGTATCGATAACGATACTCTTAGGCGGCTCGTATTCGACGTCGGCATGAGCGTGGCAAAAAACGGGGTCTCGAAGCTCGTCATTATCAACGGGCATGGAGGTAACGCACCGGCGCTCAACTTTGCTGCACAAATGATCAACAAGCACGCGCGCATATTTGTGTGTGTCGACACCGGTGAAACGAGTGACGTGGATATAGACTCGATGATCGATACACCGAATGATGTACACGCGGGTGAAATCGAAACGAGCACGACTCTTGCAATCCGGCCCGATCTTGTCAGTATGGAAAACGCGGAGAAATTTGTTCCTCGGTTTTCAAACCGGTATCTCAATTTTACATCGCAACGGGCGATTCCCTGGTACGCGTTTACGAAGAGAATATCCAAGAGCGGCGTCATGGGCGACCCGACCAAGGCGACGGCGGAGAAGGGTCTCAAGATGTGGGAGGTCATGATCAAGCATCTCGTGGCCTTTGTGGAGGAGTTGAAAGAACTTACGCTCGATGAGATTTTTCAGAAACGCTACTAACACGTGAGCGATACTCAATATGAAGATCTCCCGTATTGAAGCCTGGCCGGTCGAAATGAAGCTGACCGAGCCGTACGCGATCGCGTATGAATCGGTCGACTCGGCTACGAACATTTTTCTGCGCGTAGAAACAAACCGCGGGACTACAGGCTACGGATGTTCAGCTCCGGATATTCACGTGACCGGCGAATCACCGGAATCCGTACTCAAAGCTATCAACGACGTCGTGGAGCCACAGGTACGGGGCAGCGATCCGCTCCGCCTTGCGCGGATACTGGAGATCCTGAAGAAGGATCTCCAGAAGCAGCCGGCTGCCATCGCTGCGGTTGATCTCGCCCTGCATGACATTCTTGGGAAGGTCTCCAAATTGCCACTTTGGAAACTACTGGGGGGATTTCGCAGGAGCTTCAAGACCAGCATCACGATCGGCATTCTTCCGGTCGATCAGACCGTTGCGAGCGCGCGCTTCTGGGTGGCGGAGGGGTTCGCCGCGTTGAAGATCAAAGGTGGAACGAATGTGGACCTCGACATCGAGCGTGTCCACCGTGTGCGGGAGGCGATTGGGGCGAAGGTCGAACTACGTTTTGATGCCAATCAGGGATACACGGTTGAGGAGTCACTGAAGTTTGTCGATGCGGCGCGTGGTGCGGGCCTGGAGCTCCTCGAGCAGCCAACCTCGAAGGACCACGCGGATCTTCTGGAGGCGGTGACCCGAAAGGTCAACTTGCCGGTCATGGCCGATGAGAGTCTTCTGAGTCTGCGCGATGCGTTTCGTCTCGCGAGAGGCAACGTCGTTGACATGGTAAACGTGAAGCTAATGAAAGTCGGCGGCATTTATGAAGCGTTGATGGTCAACAGCGTCGCCAGATCGGCCGGGCTGGAAGTCATGGTGGGCTGCATGGACGAAAGTGCACTTGCGATCGCCGGGGGACTCCACTTTGCGCTCGCACGGCCGAACGTGTGCTATTGTGACCTGGATGGCCACATTGGCCTTCAAGGTGACCCTTCTGATGGTGCCGTTGCTCTTCGCCGAGGAGTTCTGTATCCGACTGATAAGCCAGGTCTCGGGTTCGATCTAAGCTAAACGATTAGGCCGCTGGTGTGGACGGCACGTGAAAGCGATGAACGATTGTCTATTTGTTGTGCAATCATGAGACGTGAACGGTGTCTGTAATCGTTGTCGGAGCAGGTGCTGCGGGACTAATGGCCGCGATCATCGCCGCACGATGTGGGAAGGCGATTACGGTCGTCGAGACGCGACCGGAGCCGGGCGCCAAGATTCGGGTGAGCGGCGGCGGACGCTGCAACGTCCTCCCTTCGAGGGTCTCTATCGACGACTTTCACACGGAGGGCTCACGTCATATCATGCGCAACATCCTGATGTCCTGGCCGCTCACCGACGTTCGCGCGTTCTTCGAAGACGACCTACGTATTCCACTCAAGGACGAACCATCCGGAAAAGTCTTCCCGATCAGCGATCGGTCACGCGATGTGGCGGAGGCGCTTCTAACGGCTCTCCGCCAAAGCGGTGCGGTGCTGCGGTCATCATGTCGCATCGTGAGGATTGAAAGGCGGGATGCTGGGGGATTTCGACTCTTTTCATCGGACGGAGGCAAGCTCGAGTGTGACCGGGTGATACTGGCCAGCGGCGGGCTGTCATTGCCAAAAAGCGGCAGTGACGGCGCTGGCCTAAGTATGGCAGTTGCCCTCGGTCACGGCAGGGTACCGACGTATCCCGCCCTCGTTCCGCTGCTCTCCAACGACGCCAGGTGGCAGTTGCTTAGCGGAGTATCGCTGCGTGCGCGCGTCAAGGTAGAGTGTGACCGGCGAACGATCGACGAGGCCGAGGGCGAAATGTTGTTCACCCACAGAGGCTTTAGCGGCCCAGTGATTCTAAACTTGAGTCGCTACGTGACTCGTACCCGCAAAGTCGCACTGCGTGTCCACTGGGGAGGGTGCGAAGTCGATGATTGGAGCGACGCGTTACGGCAAGGCGGGCGTGCGACGGTCGCATCGGCGGTGCGGCGCTGTCTTCCGAATCGGCTCGCCGCATTGCTGATTGATCATGCCGCGGTTGAGCCCTCGGTCAGGCTCAGCGAACTACGGCGGACGGAGCGGGACCGGCTTGCTGAGGTATTGTCGCGGTTTGTCCTTCCTGTGAATGGCAGTGAGGGATACGCAACGGCAGAAGTGACCGGCGGCGGTGTCCCGCTCGGCGAAATATCGCCACGGACACTTGAAAGTCGCGTGGTTCCTGGGCTCTACCTGTGCGGCGAAATCATCGACGTCACGGGACGGCTAGGTGGATACAATTTCCTCTGGGCGTGGGTGACGGGGCGGAAGGTGGGGCGGGCACTTGCCACTGCGAGCTGAGCGATATGCCTCCTCACGTGACACGGCGCCCGCCATCCAGCACCAGATCATGAGTGAAACGCCGCTCTGAGACGGACTTCTAGGCGGAGAGTAGCGCCTGTACAAACGGTTCAAAAGTTCGAGGTTCGTCTCGTTCGGCCCGCCATACGCTTTAACTTATTGCCCTGCAACGGGTTTCGTTGCAGGGCATCTTCTTTCCTCGAACGGCAACCATCGTGGTACGCTCCGTGAAATTCGTCCGTTGTTTATCGGCTTAAGCAAGACAGAGTACCATGTCGTAGACTCGCGAGATCCGTAAGTATTTTTATTAACTCTTAGAAGGGGGGGCAGAAAATGAAATACATTACAGTCTGTTTAACGGCGCTTGCTATTGGAATTCTTTCCATTGCCGGTTCCGGACCGGAGGCAGGGGCAACGGAACTCTGGAAGACATTGCCTGCACCATTACCAGCGCCGGAAGCAGAGACATCCGGCTATGCCAAGGTGAATGGCGTTGAGATCTATTACACGATTCATGGGACGGGAGAGCCGTTGATACTACTGCATGGGGGGCTTGGCACTACAGAGGACTGGGGTGGTCAGATCGCAGCATTCTCTTCCAAATACAAAGTGATCAATATTGCCAGCCGGGGCCATGGCCGCAGTACCCGAGACGACCAAGCATACAGCTATCACCTGATGGCTTCTGATGTTCTCGCTGTCATGGATGTTTTGTCGATCAAAAAGGCAATAATCGTTGGATCCAGTGATGGAGGCAATATCGGTATCGATATCGCCATCAACAATCCTGATCGGCTGGTCAAGCTGTTTGCATTCGGTGCCAACTTTAACCCGTCGGCTGTCAAGAACGCCGAACCAGTTTGGCGAGTTTGTCGCGCAGATATCTAAGATGTGGGCAGAAGAGCCAGACTTCACACCGGAGCAGCTGAAGTCCATCCAAGTTCTGTCGCGATAGCGGAAGGGGAGTATTCTGAGGTCATACCACTGGACCATACGAAACAGCTTGCAGCTTTCATTCCGGGGTCAACACTCATCTTGCTGCCCAATCTCAGCCATTTTGCCATGTGGCAGGATGCGGAAGCCTTCAATGCTGCCGTCCTGAAGTATTTGGACATGAAATAACGAGGAATAGGCGGGCGCCTGCAAATGGACTTCTAGGCGGAGAGTAAGGCCAGTACGAACGGTTCAAAAGTTCGAGGTTCGTATTGTCCGGCCCGCCATAGACTTAGACGATCGCCCTGCAGCGTTTTGCGTTGCAGGGCGATTTTGTTTTTCGGATTGGGTGGTCGATGTATGGATGTTCGCGGGGTGGCTACGACGACTGGAAAGTCAGCTTCAAAACCACCAATGAAAATCTGCTCGCGGGTAAGGTAAAGGAGAGCAATGTTCCGCTCGTGGTCAACCTGAGGCAGGGCCCGTTCGAGCGTTACCCGGTTGAAGGGGGTGGGTATGCCCGCTGGTGGGGCGACAAGGCGGCAAATAGCGGAGTGAGCTTGAGCAGACCTGAGCCAGATTAACCAGGCTGCACCGACGATCAGCTGTTGGAGCTTGGACGAATCACCGCGAAATTTTCCAACTTGGAGCATACGGTCAAGAGAATCATTAGTTTCTTTCTGTACGACCTGATGCTGAGCCGTTCAGCTGCAAGCGCATCCCCCGGTGCTGAAGCGTGTAAAATTGCCGAGATTCCACTTTGACATTAAATGGCCAAGTGTTATACTTCAGTGACTCACAGAATAGCCTGCCACTTTCGTCTCCGCACAAATCCACCCCTGCTGTTTCGACGGTTCACAGTACGTTCCCAGAGTTAAAGAAGAGTGGCAAATATGCCCCTCCGTAAGCGAAACAACCGCGATCCGCTGTTGAACATTCAACGTGCGATCGCATCACAGATACAGGGTGGAAAAAGTGAGTTTATCCCATGTCTAACAAGAGACTTTATGTCGGCAATCTTCCCTTCGACGCGACCACCGACGGTGTACGTACCGCTTTCGAGGCGTTCGGAACCGTTCACGACGTGTCCCTCGTGAGTGACCGCGACACCGGTCGTGCGAAAGGGTTCGGTTTCGTCGAAATGGATTCCCAGTCAGCCGGCGCCGCGATCGAGGGCCTCAACAACAAGGACTTCGGCGGCCGCGACCTCAACGTCAACGAGGCGCGCGAGCGGACCTCAGGTGGTGGCAGGAACCGCCGGTACAGCAGAGAATCCTAGAGTTTCTGAATCGGACCGAGCGCAAGAATGGGGCCGCTGTGGCGCCCCATTCGTTTGCGCGAAGCCCAAGGAACGGTGGGCGGGGGTCGCGACGTAATCAGGAGTTCGGGGTCAGAGCATCTGAGGCGGACTTCTAGGCGAGAGTAGGACCTGCACGAACCGCTCAAAAGTTCGAGGTTCGTATTCTCCTGCCCGCCATAGACTTAGACGATCGCCCTGCAACGTTTTGTTCTGCGGGGCGATCTTGTTCTTCGGACTGCGAACCCCAGGGAGCGCCGCCCCAAGAATGAGCAAATATCTTGATGCCCCACCAACACCCATCCCATCATCCGAATCCCGCCACCAACCAAAGCGCCTCGCGGCGCACCAAGTGTAACGCGCCATATACGTTGGTGCGTTTTCCTTTTCCTTCAGTATTAGTTCCTGCAAGTTCGGAATACGGCTATAATCCTGTGCGGGGCGCCAATTGACCAAGAAGGGACCGCATGAAGGTAGCCGTTGTTTATAATCGCGACAGCCGAAACGTGATCAATCTTTTCGGCATGCCCAACCAGGAAAAGATCGGGCTCCAGACCATTCGGCGTATCACCGACGCACTCAAACAAGGTGGACACCAGGCGCGGGCGATCGAAGGTGACAAGGAGCTCATCGATCGTCTCGAGGATTTCATGCCCCGCGTGTTAAAGGGAGAAAACCCAGGCTTGGTGTTCAACGTTTCCTACGGTATCCAGGGGCAGGCGCGTTACACACACGTACCCAGTATTCTGGAGATGGTTGGCATCCCGTACGTGGGTTCGGGCCCGCTCGCTCACTCGCTCGCCCTGGATAAAGTCGTTTCCAAGATGATATTTCGTCAAAATGGCATTCCGACGGCTGAATTTGCGGTTTTGACAGACGCCAAATTCGAAGCGCCCGACGTACCGTGCCCTCTCATTGTCAAACCGAAGAACGAGGCCGTCTCGTTTGGAATCCGTGTAGTCAAGAATGAGCGAGAGCTACGTGAGGCAGCTAGTGTTATTTTCGATCGCTTCAAACAACCCGTATTGGCGGAACGGTATATTGACGGCCGCGAGGTCAATGTCGGGCTCATTGGTAACCCCCCGGAGCCCTTCCCGCCGGCGGAGATCGTTTTTGGGAAGAAAGGGCCGAAGATCTACTCGTACGAGGATAAAACTGGCAAGTCGGGACGGGAGGTCGTTATACGGGTTCCGGCCCGCATTACCCCGGGCCAAACGAAACGCGCACAGGAAATCGCCATCGCGGCATTCACCGCGCTCGGTTGTCGGGATTGTGCGCGTGTAGATATACGAATGGACCGCAAGGGCAACTTATATGTTCTAGAAATCAACAGTCTTCCGAGTCTTGGCGAGCACGGGTCGTATACCCACGCCGCTGACGCCGCCGGACTCAACTACGCCGCATTGGTAAACCGTCTGGTGGATGTCGC
>JAOTUR010000190.1 GCA_029863805.1 Candidatus Krumholzibacteriia bacterium
CGCCAGACGTAAAAAACCAGGTTGTCCAACGGCAGGTCGCGGTAGGCGAGAAACCTCAGACGGTATTCATAACCCGAGCCGAGGTTGGGGAGCCACGGCGACCAGGTTTCGTTAGCCGTATACAAACCAGCGGATACATAGGGTACGGAACCAACGGTCGGCTGCGGATTCGGTATGTGGCAGTTGTAGGGTTCATTGACATCGAAGAAGCCCCATACACACCCGCGATCGAAAAGGCATATGTCCTCTTGCAGAACTTGAATGCCCGGGTATAGCTGCGCAAAATCACCTCGGCCTGAGTAATCCACGCTTATCCAGCCCTGGGGGTCGCACGGGTTCTGTGCGGTGCCAAGGCCAAAATCAAACGTGCCGAGAACGAACGTGTCTACCGCCGCGGACGTTAGAACCGGACGGCTCGGTTGTTCAAGGACCTCCTGGTGAGGCATCTCGTGGAGCTCAAGCGCCGGTACTGGCGGTGCGACTACGCAGGGGTCAGGATCGCAAGACACCCCCTCACCTATGTAGGTGCCACCGGCGTTAATACAGTCGACTTCGTTCAGTACCGAGCAGCTTGCGCCAACACAGCACGCACCAGGGCCAAGTAAATCGAATTCGTGAACGTACGCTGCTCCAGCGGCCTCTCCATTGTCGTCGTCGCCGTATGCTCCCGCAACGAACCAGGGATTGCTGATGGCCACCGATTGCCCGAAGTAGTCGCCGTTGGCACCGGAGTTGGGCGGAATCGGGGAGTCGGGGCTCACCGTCCACGTCGCTCCGGTCCGGCTAAAGGCGTAGACCGCGCCGGGCGTGGCTCCGAACCTTGTCGGCGCTCCGATGACCAAATTGGTGGCACGGATTGCCACGGACGCGCCGAAAAGGTCATCCGTGGCTCCGTACATGTCGAGCGTCTGCTGGTGGCTCCACGAGCCCGCCGGCGGCTGGTTGAACACGTAGGCGGCGCCCTTGTACAGGCCGGCGGGTCGATTCGGTTCACCCACGGCGGCGTAGTTGCCGTTCACACCATCGCCGGTGATCGATACCGCATCGCCGAAACCGCAGTTGAAGCACGGCGACGGCGCTCTGAGCTTGGCCTCGAAGGTCCAGTTGGTGCCGCTTCGCGAGAAGACACACGCGGCGCCGGAGTTAGTCGGACTGCCATCGCGGACCCCCACGACGAGACGGTCCCAGATTGCATCGATCGCGACGCTGAGCCCAAACCTCTCGGTGAATCCCGGCGTATTGTCGTAGAGCACATCCGTCAGCGCCCATGGGCCCGGTGCTTCGTACGTGTACGCCGCACCGGCGTTGGTGGCCTGGTCGTCGTTCTCGTTCGCCCCGACGACGATGGTCTGACCGCTTATCGCGACCGCCCCCCCAAAAAGGTCGCCTGTGCTCGTACCGTTCAGCGTGGCCTGAAGGACCCAGCCACCTGGGGACCGCCAGAAGACGTAGGCAGCGCCCGTGCTGCTGTTTTTTCCTGCCGCACCGACGACGGCAAAGTCCTCGGGGCCGCCCGCGCTGATCCCGACGTCTGCGCCGAACTGATCTCCGGCGACCAGACCGCCGACCGTCAGTTTGGCATCCTCGGTCCAGACGCCCGTTCCGAGGTCGCGCTTGTAAACGTAGGCTGCGTTCTCCACGGGCGCACCCACGATGACCCACGCATAAGAAGCTCCTGTATCGAAACCGACACCTCTACCGAGTTGATCGTTAGCCGTTCCGTCACTGGCGAGTAGCTTCGTCTCGTATGGCCAAGACGCTTGTACGGAAGTGGCCATGACCCAACACACGATGAACACGGATAAAATGAGGGCACCCGTTATCACACTTCGCTTCCTGTACATTTTCGTTCTCCCTCCGTCGTCGTCTCTATTGCGCGGTCGCTTGCCGCCGACCTGCCAACCATGTCCTCTGCATATGAAGATCGGTTGATCCATTCTGCTGCAATTGGATGAGCCCTGTACATGATGCGAACGCATCATTTTGGTGCAAACGCAACAGCGGTAGTCTGCCGGGGGGTGTGAACAGATTGCAGAATGGAAGGAGGCGTTCTAACGTGTGGCGGCAGAATGGTACAGCGGTTCACTGTAAAAAAATATCGACACCGCCAGTCAGGCAGATACACATCCGAGAAAAGTAGAGGCGCCAAAGCTGCGGAGAGATCTCTATCTTTATGTGGCGAAGCGCAGCCGGGCCCTTATGATGCGGCTCTTATTTGCTCCGCTGTACCACCATCTCCAGACCGTAGCAGATCACACTCATCGGTTCGGGGTCTTCCTGCGGCTCTTCGTCATCGTTGCCACCGCCCGCCATCGCGTTTAGCGCGGTGCGCAGTCCCTTGACGACAAACAGGCGGTCTTTGACAAAATGAAAACCGTCGTCGCCAAAATCCCCGTCGCCGAGAAAGGTCATCTGGTGGGTAAACCTTCCCTCGCCGTCAAAGACATCGAAGGTGGCGATGGTGCTCTCAGAGGCATCGAAGGCACCGTGGCTCGATAGCACCCACAGGGTGCCGTCCTCGCGCGGGATCAGTTGTTGGATGTCGCGGTCGGTCTTGCTCATATTGACCTTCATCTGTTGCCGCCTGCCGCCGCTTCGGCGGATTCGGATGCGGGGTGTGGCCTGTTTCTTTTCTTCTTGCGAGCGCACGCGGGGTTCGTACTCGCGTTCGATCACGCGCTCCAGCGTGCCATCGGGATTCCACACGTGGATGCGGTAGGCATCGAAGTCGGCGCTTGTGTAGACGCGGCCGTCGTCTCCGGTGTTCCACACCAGGGCGCCACGGCCAAATGTCTTCTCGTCCATCTCCATGTTGGCAAAGTCACGCGAATCCTCGCGCTCGACATAGGTCGCGACCTCGTTGCCGTCCTTATCCACGCGGGTTAGCCTCGACCTCATGTCGACGCCGCGTTCGGTGCGCTTTATCTGAGCGGCGGAGAGCACCATCGCATCGCCCGCCAGGCGGGCACCCGACAGCATGCGCATGCCATCGGTCTCGGGCATGGGATGATTACCCGCCGGCTCGCCGTCGGGGGTCAGGAGGACGATCTTGCCCGGCATCCGTTGCAGGACCGCCACGTTGCCGTCGGGGGTGAGGAAAAGATCGCTGGGTCTGCGAAATTCGCCGGGGCCCTCGCCCTCACGGCCCATGGAGCGGATGTACTCACCGTTGGGCGAAAACATCCTTACCTCGTTTAGCTGCATATCGAGCACGTAGATGTTGCCTTTTTTATCGGAGGTGATTTGCGTGAGCACCCCAAAGAACAATTCCTCGTCGTCATCGCCGCCGACCTGCCACTGCTCGGTGAGCGTGAGCGTCGTCGGCTCCTCCATGGGTGTGGCGGGGTTCATCATGTGCGGGACGCCGTCTTTGGTGACCTCTTTGCCCTCCCAGGGCATAGCGAGGGCCTGCGATGCCGGAATGGCCAGCGTGACGATGAGCAGGCAAAGTAGGGCGGCGGTGTGGCTTAATGCACATGCCGGCGTGCGTCCCCCGGGGGTGTTCTGCATGATATGCCTCCGTTATGTGGTCTTGTACTGTGTAGCGTGCGAATGGCCCGTATTATAGCTGATTAAACAGGGTAGACGAGAATAAGTTTCACCCCGAAAAAAAGAAGGGCCCCACCTCATCGGAGCGGGACCCTTCGCCATCCATCATTCAGCACTTTCCTTCTCAGCAACGATGTGCAAGCGGTGCACTAGGTGCAAGTTCGGCCTTGGGCGGCCTGGGGTTGGTAACGCTGCACTAAAACGCGCAGAAGCACTGTCTAACGGATGTCTCTTGTCCCCCTACCTTCGGCTGTCGAGTATGGCATGTTGTCCCGTGTACCTGGTGTCACGAGTCCAAACTCTTTCGGGGGGTGTCGAGTGTCGCAGTAGTTATACGCAAACTGCGTACCATTTTCGCCCGAGTTGGCTAAGTAGTTGGGGTATGGGAGGATGGTGGGATTACTTGATCGCATTGCCAACAAGTCACCCCGAGCAGCGGTTGCAATCACTAAAGGGGTTAATATTGGTCACTGGCAAGAAAGCCGGCCAACCAATTTCGACCGGGTCCTGCCAAAAGCCCGCCGGCCAAAGAGCATCCGGCCGATGGCCGAGCTTCGGTTACGGAGGCTGCAGATGTGCGGGGCGAGCGAGACGGGCGGTCGTCGTAGTCGTCGAGCGGCGTCTTGGTGAGCTTTCGATCACACACAAAACACATTGCCGTTCCGAGCATACGAGCTATCGCCAAAACTTGAAACCGGTGGGCGGCCGCGTAATTGCTGTGCACCCTATCAGAACACCGGATGGTAATTGGCTGCGCCGTGGCAAGGACGCAGTACGAAGGCGACCATCACTTTCTGTATACTGAGGAATCGTGCTCGTGATACAATGAATCCCCATGTTTGCAAAGAGGGGCCTCTGCTTCATTCTACCGGCTGTTTGGCTGGGTCTCGCCGCCGGGGGGTGTAGCCAAGACAAGAAACTCCCTCGCCAGGACACACGAACACAATTCAACGTCGTGCTGGTCGTATCGGATGCGCTGCGCCAGGATGTCCTTGGCTGTTACGGTGGCGCAGCGCGAACGCCGAATATCAACCGGCTTGCCCAGCAAGGGGTGGTATTCGAGAACGCCTACACCACGTCTCCCTGGACACCGCCCTCGGCGGTCAGCATATTCACGGGCAATTACGCCACATCCTATCCATCTTCTCCTCTGCAGAACACGATCATGGTTCACGTGCCGGACGAAGAGGTTCTTTGTGCAGAGGTCCTCCGCGATCTCGGTTATGATACCGCGATCGTAAACGAAAGCGCGCAGGCGGGCCTGCATAACTGTTTTCAGGGCTTCAACCCACCGGCGCCGGATCGGCGAGTTGCCGCAAGGCGGACCCTTCGGCAAATTCTCAACACGAGAATTCACCATAAGGGATCGATCGCGATTCTCGACTATCTACTGAGGATTCCCAAAGAGAGGAACTTCTTCGTAGCCCATTGGATGCTCGATCCTCACGAGCCCTTTAGCTGGAACCGATTCACAAAGGACATCGCCGTCGACGAATCAAAACTCACCAAACCGGCGGGACAATACACCTCGCGAAAAAAAATCGATGGGGCATTGAACGACGAGGAAACCCGTTATCTCAAGGCCCGTTACATTGCAGAAGTGGAATCGGTCGATGAAAGAATAGGGTTCGTTCAAACCCTACTCAAACACAGGCAACTAGCTGATAACACCTATCTTATTCTCACCTCCGATCACGGCGAACTGTTCGGCGAGCACGATCTCTTCGGGCACGGTGTCAACTATTTCCAGGAGCTTCTGCGGGTGCCGTTGGTGATTGCAGGCCCGGAACTGCCTAGAGGTAGAACAATAAAGGCCGCTGTCAGTCTGGTTGGGTTGATGAAGACCATCAAAGAGCTACTCGGAGTGGAGTATGTAGACAACATGCAGGGAGAGAGTTTCAGGAATGTCATTTTCAATGACTCGGTCGAGGGCAGGACGCTGTATTTCGATGATGTCCGCGAGCACACTCGGGTGGACGCCCTGCTCCTGAACAATTTCAAACTCGTCGCCCGGAGCGACGGGACGAACGAGCTGTACGACTTGGTGCACGATCCGCGGGAGTTGGACAACGTGGCGGCCGGTCACGGAGACAAAGTCCAAGCGATGTCGGAGAGTCTCCTGGCCCAACGAGAGGCGAATGCAAAGCGACACGCAGCGAACCTCGCCCGGTTCGACGGCAGCGAGCTAGAGCTCAGCGAGGAAGAGGAACAAAAACTGCGAAAAGAGCTGAGGTCGCTCGGCTATATTCAATAAATACTCGTTCCGACTAGAACATGGGCATTCGAAAAAGAATACCCAAGTCGCAAGCCGCCGCGGTTTTGCTTCACTTTGGGGTCCGCGCCATCGAAAGCGGGGAGCTGAGTTCTGGATTTGAGCCACTACCCCCACCGCCCAATCAACCTCAGTGGACAAAGGAGGAAGGAACCCCGAAGTCGTAGAAAAACTTTTCGTCCTCGTAAATAGGATAGTTGAGGAAATGATCACCAGACCCAGCGAGATAGACGATATATATAAGGACTTGCCCGAGGAGGACAGGAAGAAGATTGCTCATCGCGACAAAAAGAAGAAGCAGTCACCACCGTAGGCTTTGACGACGCACGTTCCGGTAAGAAGCCAATCCGGAAGGGGATTGATAGCTACTTCGGCGGCGTCATTAAGAAGATCGCCAAGCGAGAGGGAATCGATCTCGAGCTGAAAAGCGGTACCAAAAAATCTTGACCTAATTAGGAGCATCTAGAATGGCAGAACAACCACAATCAGAAGAAAACTTAACAGAACTACAGAAACTGCAGAAAACCCTAACAGATCTCAGTGAAATAGATCCTCAAAAAGACCTAGTTCGTAGAAATGAGCTAGGCTCGGCAAATTTCAGTTCAGGGGTTGATGTCTTCCAAAATCCCAGACGTTTTCGACAACTGTCCCGCAATTCCTAACGCCGACCAGACCGATGCAGACGGCGACGGGACGGGCGACCTATGCGATGTACCGTCTGTCGTGACCGCCCATCTTGATATAAAACCTGGGTCGTGTCCGAATCCATTCAACTTGAAGCTTTACGACTTCCTCGACGACGGAAAGCCGACGAAAGGCGGTGTTCTGCCGGTGGCCATTCTGGGTTCCGCGAGCTTTGACGTTGCAGAAATCGACATTACAACCTTAAGCCTAGAGGGTGTTGCCCCGCGCCAGAAAGGCGGTGGCCCAAAGTTTGAAGATGTCGCCACACCTTTCGTTGGCGCAGAATGCAGCTGCACCGACGCGGGGCCAGACGGTATTACTGACTTGATGATGCATTTTTCGTCTCAGGAAGTTGCAGCCGCTGTTCCAATTGGGGTTGGTGGTGAAAAGAGAGCGCTGACGCTCACTGGTCAGCTTCTCGATGGAACGTCATTTGAAGCTTCGGACTGCGTCACTTTTGTTGGCCATTCAAGTGCAGCCAAGC
>JAOTUR010000192.1 GCA_029863805.1 Candidatus Krumholzibacteriia bacterium
ACGGGGGACCCGTTTTAGCACACCCGTTTCGAAGATGAATTCAACTACGTTTTCGTCTCCCCCGCGTTTGGTTTTTATTTCCTTATCGGCCATAAGCACTCCCCACTATTGTTTTTGCTTTGTTATCTCATGGCAAAATATCCCACATGCCATGCTGACGTTAAAAGACAGCGGCGCCCCTCGCATCGGTATGCAAGCTCGAATATCAATTCGCCCTTGCAAACCCTTTCTAATCCCAGTGCCTTCAGAACCCAGTACCACCCCCAAAAGAGGCGGCAAAGACACTTCCGAGATATCTTCTCCGTCCTCATCGATCACAGCCCCCACCATCCAGAACCCGAGCTTCTTTGCTTCATCTATTGCAGGTGCTAGGTTATTTACGCTCGCAATCGGAACATAGTTCTCGCCGCCCGAGGCCACATGAAGAACGGTCTCATTGACCTGGCATGCCTCACGACTCGGTATTATCAATGAAAATCCGCCAAAACAGGCCAACAACCTGATAATCACTCCCAAATTGTGGGGATCATTCACCCGATCCAGGAATACAAGCGTGCGGTCACCTTGCAGGGCATCATTTATCAGATCATCGCAAGGCCTGTACTCAAAAAGATCAACTTTTGCAACGACGCCTTGAAGGTCTTTTTGAGGCCGCATCTTCTCGAGCGAAGAAGCAGATATTCGTTCACAGGGAATGCCTTTTTGCACGATGGATTTCTCCACAGACGGCAAAGACAGGCCCTCCCTCATGAAGATCATCCTGACCGAGTCCGGATGAGCCTTTATTCGCTCACTTATTGAGTTTTTGCCGTATAAATAGATATAGTTCTTTGCCATCTGTGACCTGCCGCGAGAATTGTACCACGTTTTGAGTAAGGCTGTTCATCAATCGGGATACGTGAATTCCGAACCACGCGCGGTGTAGAGAGGCCGGAAGAACCGTTGAACAAAATCGAGACGTCAGTCAAGAATCGGGAATCAAGTACACGTTGCTGCGGCCCAACTGGTTCAACCAGAACTTCGCCCTGGGGTTCTATCTCGGGAGTATCAAGAGCGCCGGAGAACTGTTTCTTCCTGCTGCCGATGCCAAGCTGTCTTTTGCGGAGGACCATTCGCAGTTCCTGAAGTAGTACTGCGGCGGGGAGAACTGCATCCGAAAACCTGAGTACACGAGCGCCTGTTGGCTGCTAATGCCTCGGAGACTTGCAAGCCGGAATACTCAACTGAGTTTGAGCAGAGGTTAGGGCAACCGAGCGTCCCCACTTCCCTGTCGTTATGACGCTACTGCACCCGCGCCTCTCCTTCCTCCAACCCAAACTGCCACAAGAGAAACGCCCACCGGTCCGCTAGACCCTCGAGATACTGGGAGCGCTTCGATCCGATTCCATGACCCACGCCATAGTCCACACGAAACAGCACTGGCCGCCCGCTTGCACTCGCTGCCTGCAGCCGCGCCGTCATCTTGGCCGAGTGCCACGGGTCCACGCGGGGATCATTCATGCCGTGGGTGAGCATCACCGCGGGGTATTCGACACCGTTTCTTACATGGTGATACGAGCTCATCTCATAGAGCCCCTTGAAACCCTCCTCGGTCTTGACACTGCCAAACTCCTGGATATTGGGCACACCGTTCGCCGTCGTCTCCATCCGCACGGCATCAAGACACCCGACATGAATGATCGCGGCGGCAAACGCATCGGGGCGCTCGGTGATCGCGCGCCCGATCATGATGCCACCGGCGCTGCCGCCCTGGCCGGCAATGCGGTCAGAGGAGGTGTACCCGTTCTCCACCAGGTACTCGGCGCACGCAATGAGGTCGCGCCACGTATTCGGCTTGGTCTGCATGCGACCGGCGAGATGCCACTGCTTGCCGTATTCCCCCCCGCCACGCACGTGCGCCACGGCAATCACGCCACCGCGCTCGAGCCACGCAAGCCGGAGCGCATCGAAATACACGTACCACGAATAGCCGTACGCCCCGTAACCGTGCATGAGTGTCGGGTGGGTGCCATCGAGTTCGATACCGATCTTGTGAATGATCGAAAGCGGCACCATGACCCCGTCGTGACTCTTGACCATGACCTCGACCGACTCAAAACCAGGCACTTCATCGAACTTGCCCTTGGGCTGGAGTCCCGAATCCGCAAACGTCCCGCCGTCGGGATCGTAGGCGTAATACACGCTGCCCTTGGTCCAGCTATTCGTAAAGACGAGTACACCATCGACCACGGGATTCGCCGACGTTATCCATCCCGATGAACGGTTGGGCAGCTCGAACCGCTCGAACGTGCCATCGCCACCAAACGCCATCCGGAAGGGCTTGTCGACACCAGCATCCTTGACACCAACATAAAGCGCCCGCTTGCTGCGCGAGATGTAATCAACAACACCCGTTTCGTGTGCATAGACGAGCTCGGCGTTGACGAAGTCGGGTTTCTTAAGCGAGGTACGAACGACCTTGAACCGTGGGGCGTTGTTGAAGGTCTGCAGATAGATGTCGTCCTCGTGGATCTTGTACCAGGTGACCTGATCCTCGACATCGCAGATCTTAACCCACGGGATGTTGGGCTCGGTGAGGCTCGCTACCGGCGCCGCATACAGCGTGAGCTCACCGGTATCGCCGTGTTTGATCTTACCGATAGCGTATTTCGAGCCCTCATCGATGCGGATGCCGGGAAAGTCTTCCTCGGTCATCTCGACCTTCTGCGAGAGATCTTTGGCAAACACGAGTTTGTCGTTGTCCGATTCGGTGTTGAGGGCGTGTAAATAGGCTTTGGTATTTTTGAATTTCTCGGTGTCGGGCGCGTCGTCCGCCAGGTCCTGCCGGCGGCAATAGGTAAACGCTGAATTGTCGGGAAGCCAGTCGGGCGCGTCATAGGCGTTTTCGATGTTGGTGATCGTCTCCGGGAGGTTTTCTCCCGTCTTTGTGTCGAGAATGTGGAGTGTGGCCTTTTCGCTACCACCTTTGGCAAGACCGTAGACCACATACCGGCCGTCACTCGATGGGCTGTAGGAGTCGATCGAGAAATGCTGGTCGTCCCCCGTGTCCATGGTCGTCGGGTCGATGAGGAGTTTTTCTTCGCCGGTCGTGCTGCTGCGCCGGTAGACCTTCGCCAGTTCCTCGTTGGCCATGCGTTTCATGTAGAAGAGGTCACCGTTGGGGAGCCGTATAATATAATAGACATTGAACGGTTTGCCCTGGTCGAGTTCTTGGAGGCGTTTGAAGAGCGCCTCGCGGACCGGGAGTTTCTTCAGGACGTCTTTTGTGTAGTCGGCCTGGGCTTTGATCCACTCTTGGACTTGGGGGTTGTCGAGATCTTCCATGTACCGGTAGGGGTCGTCGACTTCGGTGCCGTAGTACTCGTCGGTGACGTTCTCAACGGCGGCCTTTGGGGGTTCTTCGGCCTTGGCGATCGTAACGAGCACGACGACGCCGAAGATGGCGATCAGCACGGCCAAGAGTGTTAGAGCGGGACGTTTAGACATTGGGAGGCCTTTCTTTTTGGGGCTTTTTTTGATCTATTGGCAGCGTGGGTGTGCTGTGCGAGATGGGGTGGGCGGCGCTGCCCGTATGGCATCCATTTTACTTAGGGTTGGGCGCAATGGCTACTGTAATCTGATAAGCCCATTACATCTGCGGGTTGGGTATCGTCGGCGTTTTCTCCGCTCATACACAATGGGTTTGGTCTACACCCAAATACCGAAGGAGTCGCCGGACTTTTGCTCCGAAGTAATATTGGGTTCGGGGCTCATCCTGAGAGCCAGCTTTCCTAGGCGACGACAGGGATCCAGCCCCCCTTGGGCAGGTCGCTCTTTTCCGTTCCGGCCGAAGCTTCGGGTAACCTTCTAGCTACTTTTGCCGTATTCCTATCATGGCAGCTAGTCTGGTATAATGCTGTGAAGAACTAGAAATCGGAGGCAACGGGACGATGAAGAAAAAAACCATATGGATCGGCGCGGCGATCGTGGTGGTGGTGGGCGCGGTGGCCGGTGGCGTGGCTCTACGCAGCGGCGACGATGAGACATTGGAAGTGCAGACCGACAAGGTCGATCGGCGAAAAATCATAGAGAAGGTCAGTGCCACCGGCAAGATCCAGCCTAAGACCCAGGTCAAAATCAGCGCCGATGTGAGTGCGAAGATTACGAAGTTGCCTGTTGTGGAGGGGCAGTGGGTCGAGCAAGGGGCACTCCTGGTTGAGTTGGATCGGGAACGCTATATCGCGGCCGTCGAAAGCGCCGAGGCCAACGTGCGCTCCGCACAGGCGAGCGCGGCCGTGGTTATGGAGAACGTAGAGATGGCCGAAAAGGAGCACATCCGATCGAAAGAACTGGTGAACCAGAATCTGGAGTCCGAAGCGGCGTACGACAACAAGGAAGCGGCGTACCAGGTCGAAGTAGCGCGTCACGAAGCCGCCCAGAATCAAGTAGAGCAGGCCAAGGCTGCACTAAAACAGGCCCGCGACGATTTGTCCAAGACCACGATGTACGCGCCCATGGCCGGGACCGTCAGCGACCTGAACAAGGAGCAGGGCGAGATCGCCATCGGATCCCAGTTTCAGGAGGACGTTATTCTCGTGATCTCCGATCTGTCGGAGATGGAGGCGCAGGTCAATGTAGACGAGAACGATATTGTGTCCGTAGCGATTGGCCAACAGGCTGAAATCGAGGTGGACGCCCTGCTGGACCAGATTCTCAACGGCGTTGTCTCCGAGATTGCCAACAGCGCCAACATCGCCGCCGCCGGCAGCGCCGACCAGAAAACCGAATTCGAGATCAAGATCAGTATTACCGACCCGCCACAGTCGCTCCGTCCAGGCATGACGGCCAGTGCCGAGGTCTTTACCAAAACCAATGAAAGCGCATTGAGTGTACCTATTCAGTGCGTCGCGCTCAGAACCGTGGATCAATTGACGATGGCGGGAGAGGATCGGGAGGATGCGGAAGCGCGTTACAACGCCGATCGCGACGGTTTCGTGGAGGTCGTGTTCTGTATCGAAGACGGCAAAGCCGTCGCTAAACAGGTCAAGACCGGCATCCAGAGCGATGAATTCATCGAGATCCTCGAGGGCCTCGAGGAAGGTGATGAAGTCGTCACCGGCAGCTATCGTGCGATCTCCAAGGATCTCGAGAACGGTGCCGTAGTGACCATCAGCAATGATGCCAAGAAAACCGATGGAGTGTAGGCCGTGCACCACGACCATGAGACACGGACATCAACGGACGCCACCCTGTCGCTCAGGGACGTCGTAAAGACCTACGACATGGGTGCCGACAAAGTACACGCCTTACGCGGCGTGTCGCTGGATATCGCCAAGAACGAATACATCGCGGTCATGGGTCCGTCCGGCTCCGGCAAATCGACTCTGATGAACGTCATCGGTTGCCTCGATGTGCCGACATCGGGGTCGTACTCACTGGAGGGCCAGGCGGTGGCCGAGATGTCGGAGAACCAGCTAGCCGAGATCCGCAACCGCCGGATCGGGTTCGTATTTCAGACCTTCAATCTCATACCCCGGGCGGACATCTTTCACAACGTCGAGCTACCGCTGATCTACGGAGGGGTGCGGAGGTCGGAACGTCGAATGCGCACCGAGAGGGCGATCGAGAGGGTCGGGCTCACCGATCGTATGAGACACAAGCCGACAGAACTGTCCGGAGGACAGAGGCAACGCGTCGCGATCGCCCGCGCACTGGTTCACGACCCGTCCATCATTCTGGCAGACGAGCCCACGGGCAACCTTGATAGTAAGACCGGCGATGAGATCATCGCGGTGCTCGACGAGCTGCACGATGCCGGCCAGACCATCATTCTCGTTACCCACGAAGACTATATCGCACAACACGCGCTGCGGGCTGTGCGACTCAAGGACGGCTCAATCGAGAGTGACGTGCCGACAGGAAGGCCCGCGCGGGGGACAAACTAAGGTGTGACATCACGGGAGGCGGCTTGGACGCGATAGAAGGTCAAGTAGGATGAGACTGGCGATCGACCTGGGTGAATCGTTTCTGATCGCCTTCAGGGCGATGCGCGCCAACAAAGCCCGCGGTGCGCTCACCACACTGGGTATCATTATTGGTATTGTCGCGGTGGTGATCACCATGACCGCGGCCAACGGATTGCAGAACAGATTCCGTCAGAGTTTCTCGGCGGTGGGCGCAGACGTGATTTACGTCTCACGCATGCCCTGGGTGATGATGGGTGATTTCTTTCTTTTTCGAAATCGGCCGCATATTCAGCTTCGGGAAGCCCGCGAGCTTGAACACAAGCTGCGCGGCAGAGCGATCGTCAATCCCACCATGGACGCCCGGCGCGATGTCAAGTATCGCGCCGAGGCCATGGACGGCATGCGGATTGTTGGTACCACGGAAAAACAAACCTTGGTGTCCACGGCCCAACCGGGGATCGGTCGCTTTGTGTCCTCGTCTGATGTGACGTACAAGAAGAATGTGTGTGTGATTGGCACCGACGTTCGGGACGGCTTGTTCGGATCAGCGAATCCCATCAACAAGAAAATGAAAATTGGCCGCACCACGTTTCGCGTGATTGGCGTCATGGAAGAGCAGGGCGGGAGTTTTCTCGGCGGCCCCAACTTCGACCGGCAGGTCTTCATTCCTATCACCTCATATGTTAGGGCATTTGGCGGCCATCGAGGGCGGCAGGATGTGAGTGTGGCGGTCAAAGCACCGACAAAGGAGGCCTTGGAGGAGCTCGAGTTTGAAGTCATCGGCGAGATGCGCAAGATCCGTCGACTGCGGCCGGCCGAGGACGACAACTTCTCCATCAACAAACTTGACACTCTGGTGGGTGCTTTCAACAACGTTATGGGCGTGGTGCTCCTGGTTGGACTTTTGGTGACCAGCATCTCGCTGTTCGTCGGCGGTG
>JAOTUR010000010.1 GCA_029863805.1 Candidatus Krumholzibacteriia bacterium
ACCGCCCCTCGGCCCGGCGGGAGAGTATGGGGTTCTTTTTTTTTTGAGAGAATCGAGGAGGTCGTCGAACGACCTAGCAAACGCCGCGACTCCGTCGATCTGCAACTGTTCGGTGATAGCCTGCAAATCGATCCCCAGATTTTTCAGGTGACCGATTTGCGCGCGAGCCTGGTCCACACCCGCGGTCAACGTCTGTGCAGTCTTACCGTGATCGCGGAAGGCCTCGAGCGTCGCCGGCGGAAGCGTATTGACGGTCTCGGGGCCAATCAGATCTTCCACATAAAGTACATCGCGATACTCGGGGTTCTTGGTAGAAGTGCTCGCCCACAGCGGGCGTTGCACCCGTGCGCCTCTTGTTGCGAGCTCCTGGAAAGCTTCGCCGTGGAATATTTCCTCAAATCGCTGGTACGCGATCTTGGCGTTTGCAACCGCGATCTTGCCACGCAGCGACAACGCCTCCTTGGAGCCCTGCTGCTCGAGCGCTTTGTCGACATAGCTATCGACACGGCTCACGAAGAAGGATGCGACAGACGCAGCTTTCTGTGGCTGTTGGCAACGTTTCAAGCCTCGGATGTACGCCTGCGCAACGTCCTCGTAGTGTCTGAGTGAAAACATAAGCGTAACGTTGACATTGACGCCTTCCGCGATGAGCGTCTCAAACGCTGGCACACCGGCCTGGGTCCCGGGAACTTTGATCAACAGGTTCCGGCGATCTACCGCAGCACAAAGACGCTTGGCTTCGGCGATGGTACCGTCGGTATCGTTGGCGAGCTTGGGTGACACTTCCAGACTAACATAGCCATCGACGCCCCCCGAACGATCGAAGACCGGCTTCAGCGCGTCGGCCGCCATCTGGATGTCCTCGATGGCCAGTGCCTCATAGAGATCCTTGGTTTTGATCTGTGGGTGCTCGTCAAGAATCTTGCGTAGACTCTCATCATAGTCGGTCGTGTCGCTGATCGCCTTGTCGAAAATGGTCGGATTGCTGGTCATGCCGCTCAACCCGTCTTCATCGATCAGGCGGTCGAGTTCCCCGCTTGTAATCAAACTTCGACGAATAAAGTCGAGCCAAATCGATTGCCCGCGACTCTGCAATTGCCTCAGTGAATTCATGCCCCTATCCTTTCACTCACAAGAACGCCACCCCTGAAAGGCACAAAGCCCTTTTCCAAATAAGCGCTACTGTCCGACCAGCGTCAAGGCCTCCGCAACGATCCGATCCACATGGAAACCGAGTTTTTTTAGGACCATCTTCCCCGGCGCCGATGCACCAAAACGGTCGATGCCCACTATACCACCTTTATCACCGATATACTCACGCCATCCCTGCGGACTCCCCGCTTCGACAACAAGCTTTGGCAAATTTGGCGGTAACACATCCTGCCGGTAGGAATCGGTTTGTTGATCAAAGAGCTCCCAGCACGGCATCGATACCACGCGAGCCCCGACACCTTTTTGTCCGAGTTCTTGCTGGGCCATCACCACCAGCGATACCTCCGAGCCACTGGCTAAGAGTACGACGTCGGGGACTCCTGTGGGTGCCTCACTCAATATATAGGCGCCCTTGGCCACCCCGAGCGCGATCGGATGGCGCTCGGGATCGAGAACGGGCAGCCCCTGGCGCGTGAGTGCAAGCGCCACGGGCCCGGGATGTTGGATCGCGACTCGCCAGGCGGCGGCGGTTTCGTTGGCGTCGGCAGGTCGGATGAGTGTCAACCCCGGCACCGCGCGCAAACTCGCCAGATGCTCGATCGGTTGGTGTGTCGGACCGTCCTCGCCCAACCCCACGCTATCGTGTGTAAAGACAAAAATAGAAGGCGCTTGCATGAGCGCAGCGATTCGAATCGCCGGTCGCATATAATCCGAGAAAACCAGAAATGTCCCACCATAAGGCACAACACCGCCGTGTCTCGCCATACCGTTCAGAATGGCGCCCATCGCGTGTTCGCGGACTCCGAAGTGAAGATTGCGCCCGGTCCGATCCTTTGCCGAGAACTGGGGCAGATCTTTGAGAAAAGTCTGGTTGGATCCGGAGAGATCCGCGGAGCCGCCAATCAATGTGGGCAATCGTTTGGCGACCGCATTGAGCACCATACCCGAGGCCTTGCGTGTGGCGATTTCCCCCCCTCCGGTATCGAAAACAGGTATCTCCGCATCCCAATCCTCGGGCAACCGCCCGCGAATCGCCTTCTCCAGATGACCCGCCTTTTCCGGGTGCCGTTCACGGTACATCGCAAACCGCTCTTCCCATGCGTCTTCAGCCTCTTGTCCGCGCGCGAGCGCTTGCCCGAAATGGTCACGCACATCCTCGGGCACATAAAACGCTTTGTCGTTTGGCCAATTCAGTTTGTCTTTTGTGGCCATCGTTGCTTCGGTACCCAGCGGTTCGCCGTGTGCCGAGGCGGAATCCTGCTTCGGACTACCATAGCCTATGTGCGTGCGAACGCAGATCAGCGAGGGTTTCTCCTTTTCGTCTTGTGCTCTCTGAATCGCCGTTTCGATCGCGTCGATGTCGTTGCCATCACCCACCGACTGAACATGCCAGCCATAAGCGTCGAACCGAAGTGCCACGTCCTCGGTGAAGGCGAGCTCCGTCCTGCCATCGATCGAGATATGATTATCGTCGTAAAGATAAATCAGCTTGCCGAGTTTTAGATGGCCAGCAAGCGATGCGGCCTCTGACGCGACACCTTCCATCAGATCACCATCAGAGACAATCGCGTACGTATAGTGATCGATCATCGGCACCGCGTCCTCACCCGGCGGTGGATTGAACACACCGGTGAGAAAGGCCTCAGCGATTGCCATCCCCACGCCCATCGCGAAGCCTTGCCCAAGGGGGCCGGTCGTCACCTCGATTCCTGGGGTTAAACCATGCTCCGGATGTCCCGCCGTCTTGCTTTGCCATTGGCGAAACTCTCTCAGTTCCTTCATGGGCAGGTCGTAGCCAAAGAGGTGCAATAGCGCATAAATCAGAGCCGAACCATGCCCTGCCGACAAAACAAAACGGTCGCGATCGAACCAGTTTGGATTGGCTGGATTATGACGGAGGAAACGATCCCATAACACGTAAGCCATTGGCGCCGCGCCAAGCGGCATACCGGGGTGTCCGGATCTTGCTTTTTCCACGGCGTCAACCGCAAGAAATCGAATGGTGTTGATGCATCGTTCATCCACAGAACTCATGTTGTCCCCTCAAGGAACGTGGGAATATGTCGACGGGATAATTTGGTTTGTCGAACGTTACGGTGACTTAACAGCCTCCGCAACGTGACAGCTGACCACCCTCGGGTGGCAGTATCCAACAATCGTGTCGCGCATTCAAGAGGTAATGGAGGCCGTCCCGCTCCCCATGGTGGACCGGATCGTTCGCCGCCGCGCTGCGAGCCGTGTATCCTATAGTTTCTCCTCACCCTGTTCGATCGGCGCCCCGACGAGGTTTCCCCACTCCGTCCACGATCCGTCGTAGTTCTTTACATTCGGATACCCCAGAAGATGCTTCAGGACAAACCAACTGTGGCTCGATCGTTCGCCGATACGACAGTAGGCGATGACCTCTTTGTCGGGTGTTACGCCCTTCCCTGCGTAGAGCGTCCGCAGCTCTTCCACAGGTTTGAAGGTGCCATCTTCATTACAGGCGAGGCCCCAGGGAATGCTTCTCGCGCCCGGAATGTGTCCGCCCCTCTGGCACGTCTCCGGCAGTCCCGCCGGGGCGAGCAATTTACCGGTGAACTCGTCGGGCGACCTTACGTCCACCAACGCATACCCCTTACCCTTGACGGCCGTCTTCACCTGGGGTAGAAGTGCACGCAATTCCTGGTTGAGCGCCATCGTTTTGTAGGTCTTGGCGTTGGGCGAGGGAATCTCTGTGACAATCTCCCGACCCTCGGCAATCCATTTCTTCCTGCCACCGTTTAGGATCCTCACATCCTGGTGGCCGTAGACCTTCAGCTGCCAAAATGCCCAGGCGGCAAACCAGTTATTGTTATCACCATAAAGAACAACGATGGTCTTGTTGTCTATGCCGCTCTTACCGAGTAGCTCCTCGAGTTCTGCCAAGCCGAGGATGTCACGACGACTGCGATCGGCGAGTTGTGTCTTCCAGTTCCACCCGACCGCACCAGGGATATGACCTTCCTCGTAGGCACTCGTGTCGACATCGACTTCGACGATAACAACACTGTCGTCTTTGCGATTCTTCTCCACCCAGTCGGTGGATACCAATGACTGCGGATTTGCATAGTCGGTCATGGAAACCCTCCTCTAAAACGATGAGCGGCGACACAGATGCCGCGCAAAAAAGCTAATTATCAAAAGAGTTAGTGCGTGGCCCGTTTCGCATCGGGCACGCTAACACTAATTCTGTGGCGGCTCAATGCGCGACGATTCAGTCTAAACGTCCGGAAGGAGTGACGTTGACGCGAAGATGTGTTTGCTGCAATATAGGTGCGACCAAATCGTACTTTGCATCATTTTGGCAACGCACAGAATGCGATGTTTCAGTCCCTGGCAAGGTAGTTTAAATCAATGTCGTCCGCCTGGCAAGCCCATTGTCCCCAGGTGACAAGACGACGGGAGATTTCATGAAAGTTATTATGCTCGTTATATCAATCGTCGTAATCACGACAATTTCTGTTTACAGTCAGGATCGTATCACCGGGCGCCCCTTCGCTACGCGTTCCGAGGTGATTGCCAAGAACGGCATGGCTGCCACCAGCCAACCGCTGGCCACGCAGATCGCCTTGGACATCCTCAAGGCGGGTGGCACCGCGGTGGACGCTGCCATCGCCGCCAATGCGGCACTGGGTTTGATGGAACCCACTGGATGTGGCATTGGTGGCGACCTTTTTGCGATGGTGTGGGACGCAAGGACAGGAACACTCCACGGCTTGAATGCAAGTGGCCGCTCACCAGCTTCGCTTACGCCCGACTACTTCAAGGAGCGAGGGCTGAAACAGGTTCCCAGTCACGGCCCGCTACCGGTCACAGTACCGGGCTGTGTCGACGGGTGGTTCGAGTTGCACGCTCGCTTTGGCAAGCTGTCGATGGTGGATATTCTCGCGCCGGCGATTCGATATGCCGAGGAGGGTTTTCCTGTCAGTGAGCTGGTCGCCTACTATTGGGCGAGAAGCTTGCCCGTTCTCAAGGACTGGGATGGTTTTGCCGGTACTTTTATGCCCGGGGGGCGAGCTCCCCGCGCCGGTGAGATCTTTGTGAATCCAAGACTGGCAAATACATACAGGATAATTGCAAACGAAGGCCGCGAAGCTTTTTACGAGGGTGATATCGCTCGCACCATCGGCGAGTTTGTCCGGCGAAACGGAGGATTTCTGTCCTACGATGACCTGGCTTCGCACCAGTCGCAATGGATCGAGCCCGTGTCTACCAATTACCGCGGTTACGATGTATGGGAACTTCCTCCCAACGGTCAGGGGATTGCCGCGCTGCAGATGCTCAACATCCTGGAGGGGTATGACGTTAGGGCAATGGGATTTGGAAGTCCCGAGTATGTGCACCTTTTTGTCGAAGCAAAAAAACTCGCCTACGAGGACCGCGCGAGGTTCTACGCGGATGCTGATTTCAACGACATACCAGTGCGCAGGTTGATATCGAAACGGTACGCACGCGCGCGGCGCAAACTGATTGATCCGAGCCGTGCTGCGGAAAGTTACGACGCGGGTGAACCACGCGGTGGTGACACCATTTACCTTACCGTCGCCGATAGCCAAGGTAACATGGTATCGCTCATACAAAGTAATTATCGCGGTATGGGTACGGGTTTATCGCCCGATGGCCTTGGGTTTATCCTTCAGGATCGCGGAGAACTCTTTGATCTGACACCTGGCCGCCCCAACAGCTACGCGCCGGGCAAGCGGCCGTTTCACACAATCATCCCCGCCTTTATTACAAAGAAGGGCAAGCCGTTTGTAAGCTTTGGCGTGATGGGCGGCGCCATGCAGCCACAGGGGCACGTGCAGATCATCGTCAACATGATCGACTTTGACATGAACCTTCAGGAGGCCGGTGATGCACCGCGGATATGTCACGCGGGTTCATCCCAACCAACCGGCGAGAGGATGGCTGATGGTGGAACGGTCTATCTTGAAAGTGGATTTCCATACCGGACGATCCGCGCCCTCACGCGCATGGGCCACAAGATTAGCTCCAGGGTGGGCGGTTACGGCGGTTACCAGGCAATTCTCTTTGATGCGGAGAACAAGGTATACTTTGGCGCGTCCGAATCCAGAAAAGACGGTCACGCAGCGGGTTATTAGCGCTTGCCCCCTCACAGTCCGATAAGGTCAGCAAGCGATCGCAGGTCGGCCACTTCCAGATCGGGTGTGGCTTTGGCAGGAGGCGTTGCGCCGGAGCCCTCCCGACCCCGCCGGCGGTTGACCCACACCGTTGACATCCCGAGCGCCTTGGCCGGTTCGATATCGTGATAAACGCTTTGAGCCACGTGCAGAATCTGTTCGCGCGGCACATTGAATCGCGCCAGGGCGTGCTCGAACGTCTGCCGGCCAGGCTTGTAGGCCTGGGCTTGCTGTGATGTGACTACCCAATCGAAGGCAACTTCTAGACGCGGTGCCGTTCCTTCGAATAGGCGATCATCGATGTTGGAAATGATCGCCAGTTTGAATCTACTTTTTAGTCTCACCAGTGACTCAACCGTGTCGGGAAAAGGAAGCCAATCTTTGATCGACCCGGATAAACAATTGAGTTCCAACACACTCGCGTCGAAGCCCAGGCGGAGGCTCATCTCGGCCATGAGCAAACGAAGCAGCAGCTCATAACGAACGTAATCACCTTGCTCATGTTTCGCCTCTATCTTCGCATACATCTCGAGCACCTCATCGCTGTTCGCCTCGACGCCGTGACGAGCGAAGACGGGCTCTAAGGCTGCGAGAATTCCGGTCTCCCAGTCGATCAGCGTTCCGTAGCAATCGAAAGTGAGAATCCTATAGCGATCGAAATCCAGCATGATTTTTCTCTTCATCGGCGAGCGATTCGAGAAAACGTCCAACGGTTATCGGAGCGCTGCCCTCGTAATGATTATTCACATTGACGAACGTGCGGATTCCTCGCTTGCGGTTGGCCATGACGACCCTCGCCGCGGAACGAAGCCCCCGTGGCTTGGGCGCGACGATACGATTCCATTTCTCGCCCGTTGTTTTTTCGATCTGAGCCCTGTCATCCCCGTGCAAGCGGATGACCGACGCGCGAGCGGTTACTGGCTGATGTCTTTCAAATACGGCTCCGATGTGGGGCATATGATAACCTTCGATGTACACATAGCCGAGATTGTGTTCGGACAAGAAGTCGAAGAAGGGGCGTGACAGATAATCGGGATTTCGAGTCTCGACAGCGTAGTCGAACTCCTTGGGAGCTTTTGCGATAAAATGTCCGAACTTGTCCAGAAAAGCCCGTCTCGAAGGCATCTTGGCCTTGTTGAGATATTCAAATTGAAACATGATTGGCCCGATTTTCTTACCCAACGGTGCAATGAGGTCGAGGAAACGATTAAGCAGGTCGCTGTCGCAAAAGTAGATGTTCGGCTGTCCGGCGTAGTCGATATGGTGTTTTGGTTGCTTGGCGTAGTAGTGGGTCAGCGTGATCGAGTTTGGAACCTTGATCGTGAAGATGAAGTCATCGGGAACAGAATCCGCGTAGACCCGTACCGTCTCCGGTTCCGGCAGCCTCACACCACCGGGGAAGAGACTCCAGAACCACTGGTCCACCTCGACCGAGTTGAGAAACTTTGCATAATCGGCCAGGTAATCGTGCGGGCGGTACTTCCGATCCTCATCGTAGTAGAGGCCTTTCCAGGAATCGTACTTCCACGAGCACGTCCCCAGTCTAAGATACCGAATGAATTCCTTGGGTATTCTGACTTTCATCGCTGTGATCCCACTGCAGGCCAACTCAAAGCGCCATGCCATCAACGGAGTGATGCAATGGCTTCTGCCATCGACTCCGCCTTCTGAGAACCAATCAGCAACTTCTTGCCGTCTTTGAACGTCAGGTAGACACCACGGTTTCCCGCCACATTATAAGCCCGTCCCTTGGTGCCGGCTCGAATACCGAATCCGCCGAAATCCCTGAGTGGACGATACGTCAAAACCTCATGCTTCTCGATATCCGTGAGGCTGATGTGTTTGAACGTACGATGAAAAGGAACAAAGCGAATAAATATGCCTTCGGGCCTCACCTCGGTGATGAGCTTTCCACGAAAATAGAGCCACAAAAGAAAAACGCCCAGCAGAACATAAAAAGTACCGGCGACCATGAGCCATGCATTGCTCATCGGGTCCTCGCCCACAGGTTTCTTGAATATCAGTTGTTGCACCATTGAATAGGCGAAGAACGCTATTAAGAACAGCCCCACCGGCACAACGAGAATCATAATCCGCTGCTGACGCAGCTGTTGAATCTCAAAAAAAATCGCATTCGCACTTCGCCGAACACTCATCTCGCACCCGCTCCACAAATCATTGTCAGACCATGCCGCTAGTCAAACTTGACAACGATTTTACCCACGTTCTCATTGTTCTCCATCTTCGCCGTGGCGCGATGGAGGTCTTCGAAGCGAAACACCGAATCGACGACCGCCTTGAGTTTGCCTTCCCGCAGCAGAGGTATGACCTGCTGCTCGAACGCCGCCAAGACAGTCACCTTTTCGGCCAGAGTCCGAGCCCGCATCACGGTACCCATGATCCGCAAGCGCTTTGACATGATCGACCCCAGCGGAGTCTTCGCCTGCGAGCCACTCAGCCGTCCTACCAGGACCAGCCGCCCACGTGTGTTCAGGAGAGCAATATTACGCTCCCAGTACTCGGCTCCAACAACATCGAGAATGACATCCACCGCGTGGTCGCCGAATTCGTACTCGACGGCCTCTTTGAAGTCGGTCTCTCGATAGTTGACGGCGAACAGGGGAGCGATTTTTGAGACCTTGTCCAGCTTGTATCGACTCCCCGCGGTCCCTATGGCTTGGGCCTGCCACGCGCTCACGAGTTGCACGGCCGCGGTGCCGACACCGCTTGCCACCGCGTGGATGAGAACGCGCTCGCCAGCTGTCATCTCACCCTGAAGAACCAGCGCATCAAACGAAGTCATGAACGCCTCGGGAATAGCGGCCGCCTCATCGTCGCTCAGGTTATCGGGAACCGTCGCGACCAAATCCTGATGCGTCACGACTTGATCGGCATAGGCTCCGCCCGGTACGATTCCAAACACGCGCTCTCCGCCTGCCCAACGGCTCACCCCTTCACCGAGCTGATCGATGTTGCCGACGAACTCCAATCCCGGGATATCCTTGGTGTGATCGGGAACACCAGCCGGCGGAGGGTAGAGGCCACGCCTCTGCAGGAGATCAGCTCTATTGAGGGCGGTGGCGATGACCCTGACGCGAACGGCCTCTCCTTCCGCGACCAGGTCTGATCGTTCCTCGACACTTAGATTGTCGATATCTTCACCATATATTTGAACGAAGGCACAACGCATGAAAGCGGTCCTCACTGCCAAGGTCCGTCAGGCCATCCAACCGCTCCAGCAAAATAGCGCTTCTCCAGCTGGAATTCGCAACGAAATGACTATTGCATAGCCCTCCCCAGTTCGCTGAGCGTTTCGTCGACATAAGATTCCCAGAAACGCCGGTCGTACTCGTCGTGGAAGGCTCGCAGCTCGTCTCGCGACATATCCTCCCATTTTCGATTCCGGGTAACCTCTCCAAGAATCCACGCGTCGGCGCTCTTGCAGCGGCCACGCCAGTCGCCCAACTCGGCCAATGCCGCGTCAAAAAACACGAAAACCGGAATACGTCTCGCACCGTTGGTCAGATAGCGTTCCATTAACTCGGGATTGTCATCACGTTTTAGAATGCGAAGGTCCATGCCTGCGATCTGGTCGGCGAGTCGGGCCATTAGGGAAAGGTTGTGCACAACATCAGGACACCAGTCCTCACCGATTGCAAGAACATTGAGGGGGGTTCTCGCTCGATAAAATGAGATCACGTCTGTGGAGAACTTGAACTCATCGTAAAACTGCCGCATTCTTGCGACATTGTTCCGCGAAATGTCAAGAAACTCGGACCAGTTCATGCCCCGACGAAACCAGGCTTTTGCATCCCAATGTCCTGTGCTAGCATCCGTCAAGAACCCAACCTCCGGGTCGGTGCAGCGATGATCAGGGGAGGGACTTCCGCCTGACTCTATACGTGTCTACGGTACATGATAGATGTGAAGCGTTTTGCTTACAAGGAATTTAGGAACTGGTGCGTTTGTCAATACCAACCACTATTGTCGCCGCAGGGATCGCCTTAGCATTTGTGGTGATTGGCGCGTTTTTCCTGACCAGAGACGACATGTCGGACGTGCAGGTCGCCGAGTGGGGATCAACCGATAATGGTGGCCACGGCAATCGCTTCTACGAAGTCCCCCTCGCTCGCATCGAGGCGGGTATTGCGGAGGATAACGGACGGACTGCCCCGGAAATCGACGTCTCCACGGGTGCAGCCTTGCTGGTCGTCCCGGCGAGCTTCCTGGACAAGGTGGGCTCGCTCTACGAGTTGTTCATTTACGACTTCGGGGGCGATGAAGTGTGGAGCGATGAGGTCCCCCACTCATTTATCGAAGACGGCCGTATGACGATTCGACTTGAGGCACGGGGTTTAACGCCGGGAAAGTACACCCTTCAGCTCATCGAAATCGACAGCAGCGGATTCAGCGCAGCCGTTGCCGAGGCCGGATTTCGCATCTCTCACTGGTGACAAGAGCCAAGCCACCACGAGGTGAACCGTCGATTTGTACCATAATCCTTGCTAACTTGAACATATGAGAAACACGTGGCTATTACTCGGTTTTACTTGTGTCGTCCTCTCTACACAATGTCTGCATACCGAGAAACCCTTTCCCCCGATCGCGATGATCGGTGAATGGAAAGGCGAGTGCAAAATCATCGTCAGCTGGTGCGAGCAGGATCGTCTTGCTTTCCACCTGATCATCGGCAGCGATGGACGGGTCGAGGGTTCCATCGGCGATGCATCGATTGCCGATGGATCCGTGAGCAAGAACAGCTGGTTTTTGGCGCGACTCGGAAAACCGCAGTATATCATCGAGGCCACGCTTGATGGCTCCATCGTTGCTACTGAAGAGATTCACAGAGAATCGATCACGCTACTCGTCGACATCGATGATGCCGAGCTCGAGGGCGGTTTTCGCACCAGTGGCAGCAAGCTCGGAGGCAAGGAGACCATGGCGATGTCAGGATCGTCGTTGAGACTCACAAAGATCAAAAGACTAGACTCCGAGATAAGCGAGATAGGCATGTTGCAACTCGTCGGCCAGGAGCGAATCGGAGATGGGTAGCTGCGTTGGGTAAGCCTCGGGGAATAGGAGCCGCTCTCGCAGCGTGCTTAATATCATGACGAAGCCCAGGTAAACGGCTTGATCAGGCGAGGGGTGCGCGATTTCACTGCGCCGTGACAGCACCAGACGAATGAGCTCGGGCACGCGGTTGTTGACCCGTCTCGTCACCTCAGCGAACCGTGGTTCGTCCGTCAGACGAGCGCGGACGGTCAACGCGCGGAGCAGCCCCTTGTGTTCTTTGAAAAAACCGATGAGAAATCGAATCACTTCCCGCACGAGTTCTTCGATATGCGCGCCCTGCCAGCGCTCGTCCTCAGAATACTCGGTGATGCGCTCGATCAGCTTCTCGGCGTGCACGATGTCCAGATAGTCCAACAAAGCGTCCTTATCCTCGAAGCGGGCATAGAATGAACCCACGGAGGAGTGCGCGGTCTTGGCGATTTCGGCGACCGTTATTTCTTCGAAGTTTCTATCGTGTAGTAGCCTTTCGGTGGCGCTTACTATGCGCGCGAGCGTCTCCCGGCTCCGCTGCTGACTGGGCGGCTTGGGGGCACTTGGGGTATTCACTCCTTGGGACCTCTTTGCAAATCCTGAACGCATCGAGCGCTTCTATATAGAATTAGAATTCTTATTCTATTTTAATACAACCAAGCTCCGCACGTCAAGCCATTTTGACAAGAAGACTTAATCCATTAAATTAAAATAGGTTAGTACTGCCGGGATGTGGTCGCATGGAGCATGACTAGAGCCCCAAAACGACCCGTTCTTCCGGAATCGTGACGATGCGAGTAAAACCGACCCGGATGGCACGCCGTGCACATCTCCGCCAGGGCGATGTTCTCCGCCGGAATCCCCTGCCCGAGGAGCTGCGACTCGTTCGCTGCCCACAAATCCAGATAGCACGTGCCGTCCATGTCCTCTTGGGCTAGGTCGTTGGTGACTTGCCGGCCGAATTCTTTGCGGAAGGCATCCACCACCTCCTCGCCAACGTCATAGTGGCCCCGGCCTATCGAGGGGCTGATGCCAGCGACTATATCCGCGGGATCGCAGCCGAAGGCGCTTACCATTTTGGCAACGGTGAGCTCGGCGATCCGACCAAGCGTGCCCTTCCAGCCGGCGTGCGCCAGCCCGACAGCGTTCTGATGTGGATCGTAGAAGGAGATCGCCACACAGTCGGCGATGAGTACCATGAGTGGCAGGTCGCGGACGTTGGTCACGAGCGCATCGGTTTTGGATAGCGCATCGTCGTTGGTCACCGCGCCACGACCACGACTGGGTGATTTCACTACGGCCACTTTGCTGCCGTGAACCTGTTCCGCAAACGTCAACGATAGTGGTTCAATGCCGAGGGCCTCGGCCAGCATGGCCCGGTTCTCAAGAACTGCGTCGGGATCATCACCCACGCCCAACCCTAGGTTTAGCGAATGGTAGACCCCGGCACTTCGCCCGGCCATCCGGGTGGTCACGACGTTGGTGACTTTGCGATACGCCTCAAAACGGGTGTAAGACAAAAACTCCAAATCACCGATCTTGTTGTCTTGCATGGCCCCTCCTAGGTCGTTCCAATAGTAGCCCGACAACTTGGTGTTGTCAATCGGGGGTAGCTCTAACGTCTGAGCATCGCGCAATCGTTCCAAGACAACGGGCAAGCGTGTCGGGCGATTGGCCGAGCAAGGCACTGGTGACAAGTAAGAACGCGACATATCGTCTTTTCACATAATCTCCTATACCGTTAGCAGCCGACAATTTGTGCAGCCTGACACGACTTATGCCACGAAGCCACTGCAAAATTTCGGTTAAAAACCGCTGGCGGGTGAGTTAACGTCGTAAACGAGATGCTTTCGTTGGCAATAACACGGATAAAGGTTGTGCTTTTTTTTATGTGGTGTGTCGGCTTGTTGCCCCACGCTGCCGTATGTGCGTGGTCCTCAACGTCTCAAGCGCGGGTGGAGACTGACTCTTTGTGGAAACCGCCTGTGCCGTCAGCGGCCCGAGAGAGAGTCGACGAGCGCCACAAGATGGTGCGGACGCAGATAGAGCATCCGCCGGCGCACCGAACCCCGGTATCGAACACACGGGTTCTCGAGGCCTTGCGCCGCGTGCCGCGTCACGTTTTCGTGCCCCCTCAGCACCGAGGGAAAGCTTATGGTGATACACCGCTGCCCATCGGTCACGGTCAAACCATTTCGCAACCGTACATCGTGGCCGCGATGACCGAACTCCTGAGGATCGGTCCCAGCTCAAAGGTCCTCGAAATCGGGACCGGATCAGGATATCAGGCCGCGGTTTTGGCACACTTGACTCCGCACGTCTTTACGATCGAAATCATCGAGCCGCTGGCGGATCGTGTGCGGGAGTCGCTCGACGTCAACGGATACCATACAATTAAAACCAGACACGCCGATGGCTATTTTGGCTGGCAATCCGAGGCACCGTTTGACGCCATCATTGTAACCTGCGCCGCGGGCCACCTACCGCCGCCACTCTGGGACCAGCTAAAACCCGGCGGCCGAATCGTGATCCCGATTGGGGGCACCTTTTCGGTGCAGCGACTGGTCGTGATCGAAAAAACCGAAGAAGGCAAGCGCAGGTCGGACACGATTATGGGCGTTCGGTTTGTACCGATGACGGGACAGGCGTTGGATGCGGCACCAGACTAGACACAGGCCCGTCTATCGTGTCGGGTTAGGTATCGAGACCGCCAGTGGCGATCCGTTGTGACTGATGACAGAGGATGAGCTGACCATGACACTCGCGGGTTCTGCCGGGAAGACGGCTGCCACCGTCGTTCTTATATGGCCAGTTCTTGCGCTTTCCTGTGGAATTCTCGGATTTGAAATCGCGCTCATGCGCGTGCTTCTGTACTCGAGTTGGCACCACTTCGCCTTTCTGGTCATTAGTGTCGTTCTTCTGGGCTTTGGCGCCAGCGGAACGGTTCTGTGCTTCCTTAGATCCTGGCTTATGCGTCGTGGTGAAGGCGCCTTTTTTCTTCTTGTGCTTGCAACGGCGGTAGCGATCCCAGTGTCGGTCCGTTTCGCGCAGCACATTCCCGTCGAGGCACGCTTCGTCCCCGCGCTCTTGCTGAGACAAGTCTCGTTGTGGGTAGTCTATTGGGCAACGCTTTCCGTTCCGTTCTTGTTGGGCGCAACCGCGCTGGGCCTTGCACTGATGCACGCGGGCAAGCGTCTCCCGACCGTTTATGCGGCCAACCTCGTAGGCAGTGCGGTTGGTGCCGGGGTCGCAACTGTCGCCATGCACGTGTTGCCGCCGGCGTGGCTCGCCCCGTTGATGGGTGCGATCACGCTTGTGGGTGCTGCGGCGTTGGCGAATCCCAGAGGCTCGGTGCGGGCGGCGTCGATTGCGGTCGCCGTTTTTGGTATCGCGAGTTGGATGTGGCTAGACCCCCCACGAATTCGCGTCGACCCCTACAAATATCTCGCCTACGTGCATCGCCTGGAGAACGAAGACAAAGCGACTCGACTCGCGTCGGCGTACGGGCCGCGTGCCGTCATCGAGACGTTCGCCGGCGATTCATTCCACGATTTGCCATTTCTCGGTGGGGGCGAAACTCCACCGCCAATCATCCCCGTCGTCATCGATGGGCATGGGGGAGGCTCGTTGCTAAATGTCAAAGATGCAAGTGGTGCGCGGGTCGTCGACCAGACCTTGATGTCGCTGCCCTACGCGTTTGTCCGTCCTTCGCCGCGAGTACTTCTTCTTGGCGAAACGGGCGGCGCCAATGTGTGGCTTGCCTTGCGCAATGCTGCGTCCTCTGTTCACGTGGTGCAGCCAAACGGCCAACTGGCCGACCTGCTCACCGGGCCCCTGAGACAATATGGCGGTTTTGTATTCGACGCGGCCCACGTGTCGATGATCCGTGAAGAACCGCGGCATTTCGTCGAGCATTCAGCTCTGCCGTTTGATTTGATTCAACTGGCGTCGATGGAATCTTGGGCCGTCGAAACGGGCGGCGTAGGCGGGCTGGTTCAGGACTATCTTGTGACGGTGGAGGGTTTGAACGCCTGCCTGGAGAGACTTTCGCCAAACGGAATCCTCGCTGTTGGCCGCGGACTCCAGCTTCCGCCGCGTGACAATGTCAAGCTTCTCAATACCCTGATAGCAGCGATGCGCCGCCTTGGTATCGAAGAGCCCGAGAGGCATGTCGTCATCTTGCGTGATTACCTGGCTGCCTGCACAATGATCAAGATGTCACCGTGGACCGCTGCCGACATCGACCGTGTACGCGAGACCGCTGTACGCCGCGAGCTCACACCGGTCTATTTTTACGGCGTTCTGGGCCGCGAGCTCAACTATCCCGACAGGCTTCCCGGTCCCGTGGGGGAGGAGGGCGACTGGCTGCACCACGCCGCGCGCGAGCTGTTTTCGGAGGAGGCGGATGTGTTCATCGACGAGTGGGCGTTCGATATCCGTGCGCCAATCGACGACCGTCCCTTCTTTGCCAATTTCACAAAGCTCAAAGCCATCGATGCGCTGAAGCAGGCTTTCGGGGATTTGTGGCTGACAAGAACCGAGCTGGCACTTCTCTTCGTGATGGTGGCGATGAGTATCGTCGCCCTCGCCGCCGTTTTGCTGACCATATTTCCTCTGGGACTCATCGGTGACATTCGCTGTTCCCCGGGTCTTGGTGTCACCGCGATATACTTTAGCGCGATCGGCCTTGGGTATTTGATGATCGAGATAACAATTTTATCCAGGCTGATTCATTTGATCGGAGACCCGGTGCAGGCGGGCGCCGTTGTGATTGCCGGATTTCTGTTTTTTTCAGGAGGGGGGAGTCTACTTGCGCAGAGGTTGGCAGCGTCTGGTTCTGCGCTCGTCCCGGTCCTCCTTCTCCTTCTCGTAGCGGTTGGGGTGATCGATGCGTGGCTCATCGAATGGGTTACTACCGTGGCCGGAAGCCGGCCCGTGACGGCCCGATTTCTCGTAGTCATCGCCGTCATAGGGCCACTGGCTTTCTTGATGGGCATTCCCATGCCGTCAGCGCTCGAACGCCTGCAAAAGCGAAGGCCCGTGCTCATACCCTGGTCATGGGGTGTGAACGGTTTTGCCTCGGTCTTGGCTCCGCCACTGGCCACCGCGGTCGGCATGATCGCGGGCTTTCGCATCGCTGGTGCCCTGGCTCTCGTGCTCTATCTCGTAGCAGCGATGACGTTCAAGAAACTTCCGGCGGCCGAGGCGAGGGGACAGTCGCTGGGTGGAAGTCCTGCAGTGAAGGACACGTAATCGCTTCAAGATTATCGACCCGGCGATACCCATTACGAGGAAATCGTCTTGTGCTATAATGCCAGCGTTCCGGCCGAGTACTACAGAGACGTCCTGGGGTTTGACCTGTCGGTGTCAAATCCCGAAGAGGGGCGGTTTGATTGGGAGATGGTGCAAAGCGGTGCGTGGACTCATACTGAGAATGCTGATTAGCGCGCTGGGCATCTGGGTTGCCGCCAGAATCGTGCCCCAGGTGCAGATCGTCGGCATGGGTCCCCTTCTTGCCGCGGCGTTGCTCTTGGGCATCGTAAACGCCATCGTGAGACCAATATTCATCTTCCTGACCCTTCCCATAACCATCCTCACGCTGGGTGTTTTCCTTCTCGTGGTCAATGCGGCGATGATCGGTCTAGTAGCGGCTCTTCTGGATGGGTTCGTCGTTGGTGGTTTTTTGCCCGCTCTCCTCGCCTCGATCATCGTGAGTATCACGGGTTGGTTTGCGTCCTGGTTTATTGGACCACGTGGCCACATTAAGGTCATGTACGTTGGCCACGATCGCACGGACTGATTGTCGCTGCAATCGCACTCGATCGGCACTAATGTTGCAAAGGTTCGTTACTGCGTCCAGTTATGAACACACCGCCACCCAAACGCTTACTTCCATGGATCGTCGCGCACCGTGGTGCGATGGATGAGGCGCCGGAGAATACGCGGTCGGCATTCGATGCGGCGATAGCCTACCCCATCGACGGCATAGAACTGGATGTGCAAATGACCAGGGACGGTGTGTTGGTTGTGTTTCATGATCAAGAGCTGACCCGGATAAACGGAATGACCGAAGGGGTAGCTCACTTTCGTTACGATGAGCTCAGCCGCCTCGATTGGGGCGTTTGGTACTCGGCCAGTTTTCGCGGAGAACCCGTCCTGACACTGGACGATACGCTTCTCCTCTATGCGAACAGAACCCGTCTGATGATAGAAATCAAGTCCTTCGATGTGGATCGTCGGTGCGGCCGACCTTTGGAAGTGACGCGGCGCGTCCTGGAGCTCTTGCAGAGGCTTATGAAACCACGGGACAGCGAGAACATTTTCATTCTCTCCTTTGATGAGGCTGTTCTGGTTTATGCCAACCGAATCGATCCCCGTTGGAATATCGTCCTCAACGTCGAAAACCCGAGGTCGCTGGTGACGGAATCACAGACTTCTACCGACCAACTGTTTGCGTACTGTGCCTCCATCGGGAGTCTCGATTCCGAGATCGTCACCCACATGCATTCACGCACCAAAAAGGTGATGACATATTCCTGTAATACATCCTCCGATGTGCAGAAAGCCTTGGATCTCGGCTGCGATGTGATTATGACGGATAAGCCGGGCTGGGTTTTCGATTACCTCAAATCACGACATCTTCTTCAATGATCCGTGACATCAACCGATTGCGGGCTGGTCCTTTTGATGTGCTGGTGATCGGCGGCGGCATCTATGGTGCGTGGACCGCCTACGACGCGGCCTTGCGCGGCCTCAAGGTAGCGCTGGTCGAAAAGCACGACTGGGCATCGGGCACCTCATCGGCGTCATCCAAACTCATCCACGGTGGCCTGCGTTATCTGGAGCAGTTCCATCTTGGCATGGTCAAGAAATCGCTCGCCGAGCGCAGGCTTCTTACCAGACTGGGTCCGCACCGGGTGACCCCGCTTCGATTTCTGGTTCCCGTCTACGGTGATAGTCGCGTGGGTATGTTTCGCCTCAGGGCGGGGCTGTGGCTGTATGACCAATTGGCCGGCAAGAATCAGCCGGTGGGCCGACACGGAGTCCTCACGCCTCGCGAGGTGAACGAACGGTATCCCCACCTGAGAACGAAAGGTTTGCGGGGAGGATTGACCTACGGCGACTGTCAGACGGATGACGCTCAGTTCACGATCGAGATCATCACGGGTGCTGGTAACGCAGGGGCGGTCGTAATCAATCACGCCGAGGCCACAGAGTTTTTGACCAGCAACAACCGGGTAGTCGGCGCGGCAGTCGTCGATCGAATTACCCACGAGATCGTCGAGGTAAGGGCCTCGGTCGTCGTCAACACAGCGGGCCCGTGGGCCCCTGGGCTTCGTACGCCGACCGCCAAGAAGACGCGGTTGCGGATGAGCAAAGGCGTTCACCTCGTGCTGCCACCGTTGGCAAGCGCTGATGCGATGCTGGTCATGACGAGGCGCGACAAACGGGTTTTCTTCATCATACCGTGGTATGGGAGAACGTTGCTCGGCACGACCGATGCGGATTACGACGGCGATTTGGAGAATATTGGCGTCGACGATGCCGAGGTGGACTATCTGTTGACGGAGGCAAACTCGGTTCTCAACGGGCCGGGTTGGGATCGATCGGCGATCGAAGGACGTTTCGCTGGTGTGCGCGCCCTCAAATACCAGCCTGGTCGATCGGCCTCTTCGGTGACTCGTGAATGGATAATCGAATCACGCCTCAGGGGGCTTCTGACATCGATCGGTGGTAAATACACATCGGCGCGTGCGGACGCCGCAGTCATCGTAAACCGCGCCTGCGACATCCTGGGAAAACGGCTCGGGAAGCCCCCCACCGAGACCCAGCCCTTTCCCTGGAGTCCACCGACGAACCTAGCACAATGGCTGGATACAGCTCGCCGACGTGGGACGCATCATGGCCTCGATCCCGAATTGGCACAGATGCTCGCCTACCGCTACGGCACTTCCCTTGGCCCTGTGCTCGATCTAATCAGGTCTACACCGCTACTCGCTGAAAGAATCCATCCCCACCTCCCCTTCTGCAAAGCGGAGATCGTGCACGGGGCGCAAAGTACGATGGCTCTCACCCTCGAAGATCTACTTCGCCGGCGTACGCCCGTTCTCATCCTGGCACCTGTCGATCGCGCGATCCTCGAGGAGGCGGCACGTCTGGTGACGCCCATCCTCGGCTGGACCGACGAGCGCCGCAAGACCGAAGTCACGAATGTCCTCATGACGTGGAAATCGGACTAGCGAAAAATGATGCACTTGCATCATATACTTGAGTTCCGCCAATCGCTTAGATTGAACTAACTCCGGCGGCCGGAACAGGCCGGGGGTTTGACGCTACATCATGAGATTTCACCAGCGAGGGAAGGAGGAGAGCCGTGAAGGCTTGTCTAATCTTTGGAGGTTTGCTCGTGCTGGGGACGGCGATTGTGTTGGGCATCGGGGTGTCGGATGTCGCGGCGTATGCCGAGTACGCACAGGGCTGTCACAACTGCCACGGGGGTTTCAGGACCAATAACTACTCATCACTTGCCGATGGCCAGGCTTGGGGAGGCTCGATGCATTCCAGCCATCAAGACTGGCTTGGCGGTGATTGCGACGGCTGCCATTCGGGGTCCGGCAAGAGCCCGGTGATTCTAGACGTTTCTGACGGTGGCAGCGGCCTCGCCGCTATCTCGTGTCTTGGCTGCCACGGACGCGACGAGGGGGGAGCGGGAGTGACCGGAGCAGGCCTGCGCCAGCACCACTGGAGTAATTTCATCACCAGCTGCGGCAACACGGGGTGCCATGCGGATGATTCGAATCCCAGTGTATTCACCGTGGTTGGCGAGCACGTCTTACCGCCGTACTACGCGAATCCTGGCACCGGCCACCCGGACATACCGGACCACCCGTGCAATTTGTTATCGCAGGGTTATCCGGAGGACGTCGCTGCGGCGGCACTTTCCGGTCTCGACAATGATGGTGATGGTGTCTACGACACGGGCGACTTAGACTGTGCCGGCGTTGTACCCATCGAAACGTCGACGTGGGGCGGTATCAAAGCCATGTTCGATTAGCGAGGCGCCACCACACATGCTTCTTGGTCGCGCAAAGAGCTTCTATACTGAGATTGGACATGAGTCAAAGAATAGGGGGACAAGAAGGCTAGAAAGATTGCGAACAGTCATCGCCCACTCTGCGATGATGTACGGAATGCCCTGCAAGACTTGCATTGCGGGGCATTCTCGTTGCAAGCGCGTCGCTTGACCGGCGGTGGGATTCTGACCATTTGAGCAAAGCCTCGAAAGTCGGGCTCTACTCGTTGAGGCTCCAGTCGTACTTGGTGTGTTTCACATCCCACGCACCCGGGTTGGCGCGGATGCTCTCAGCTACGTGCACAGGCACATAAGGCGCGATCGCGAGCAGGATTTCCCCATCGCTGTCACCAAAATCGTCGCTGTACCAATCGAGTATCTTTGAGAGATACGCGATCTTCTTTTCTACATCGAAACGATTTTTCGTTTCATCACCAAAAAACACCCTCGCTTGATCATCCAGTTGTTCGTCCAGACGATCGCCCTCGAACGCCTCGGTGCGAAGCGCAGGGCACGACTCGGACGCACACACCAGCGCGTAGTGAGCGCGGGGATCTTTGAAGATCGGCCTGACGATCTCGTGTTCGACGTGGTTGAGGCTCATCTCCGCACCACCCACCACCACGAACTTCCTGTCCCACACTGTCTTCTTTGTCACCGTGCCAACCACCAAACCTCCAAAGTGTAGATCGTTGATACTCTTGACCGGGTAGTTATCACAGATGACCTTCAGCGTATAGGCGTTGTAAGCGTTTATCCAAAACGCCAGTCTCGCACGGTCGTCGTCTATGGTATCGGGGTCGGTGGCCGCCAGCTGTGAAATATACGCCTGCAAACGCTCGTCCTGGCAAAGACGGGGGTAGTCAACCTTACCATCGGTCACAAAATCGCGAACAACCTCGGTGAATAGCTCGTGTACCGACTTACCCGTCGTCACCAGTGGGCTTGACGCACGCACATCCGCGCCGGACTGGCCGCCGCAACTGACAACGAGGACGGTTGCCAACGCGACACACCACGGCATGCTCATTCTCATGTCTCAACACCTCGACTGTCTTGGCTCGTTACGCCAGCACGCACCTTAACCAACCCAGCTCAATCGTCTTCCTCCCGAAATCCTATTCCTTCGAACGGATTCACTACACCGGACAATATGTTGATCAGATGCGCCGCAATCCTTTTTAGAAATCTCGCGTACATCGCCGTCGACACCGCCGCACCGGAGCTTAGCGACTTGTCTTTCTCCTTTATGAGATCGTCCAGGATCTCGTCCGATCGCTTGAGCATCCACCAATTGTCTCTCATTAGCGCACTGGCCGTCGCCTTGTCAGTGCTCTTAAAAACCGGTGGCACCTGCCTGAATAGCTCAGCCACACCCTGCTCTATTTTCTTTATGTCGTCTTCATGGACACCGCACGTGAGACGTCTGGGGTGTGCGACCGCCAGATCCTTGATGTTCTTGGTGTAGTCACCGATCCGTTCGATATCTATCACGATGCTGGTCAGAATAAGCCCCGGTATAATGTTGGTTCCGCCGGTAATCACCAGATGTTTCAGAACCTTACGTCGCACCTCTCGCTCGTATTTGTTGACGACACGGTCCTTTTCGTAGACATCCATACCCATTTCACCGCTATCACTTTCGCGGAGCGACTTAATTGATTCCGCGAACATCTCCCCGGTGCTCTCCAGCATTGCGTGAGAGTCTTTCAATGCCTGCGTCAGCAGGTTGTCCGATCGCCACAGTTCAATGATTTCTTTAAACCGAAACATTGGTATCACCCCACAAAATAAATAAGGATCAGCGGTACGACAAAGAAAACGACTCCGATGTAAACCAGGGGAACCAACCTCGACCTGATCGACCACTCCGCCAACGTGTTCGCCAGAAAAATAGGAACCCGTCTTATTGGCCAGATTAGTACTATGCCAAAAATATTGAAAAGAAGGTGCGCAAAAGCGACGGTTACCGCCGCCGGGTCGCCTGTGACCAGCGAGGCCAGAATGGCGGTGACGGTCGTACCCACGTTGGCCCCCAGGGTAAAAGGGAATATCTGCGCTAAAGTGAGGATACCGGCTCCCGCCAGTGGGACCGCCAGCGATGTGGTTATCGAGCTGCTCTGGACAGACACGGTTATTACCAGGCCCAGAACCATAGCCCTGGCAGCATTCTTGAAGAGGGTCGTGTTGAAAAAGGTTTCGATCTTTCCGATCACGAGTTTACGTAGATTGACCACGATGTAGCGCAGAGCGACAAAAAGCAGGATCACGGCGATGAGCAGCATAACGGTGCCTGACTCGGATGTCAGGTGTGTGATTTGCTTTACGGCGGGCGTCACCATCATCTTTAGTGGATTCGCGAACTCCATCCCCCCTACCCCACCAAAGAGTCGCGTGAGACCCGTCGCTGCTCCACCCAACACGTTCGTCCCCAACTGCAGCGGAAAAATCACGACAACAGCGATGAGGTTGAAAAAGTCGTGGACGGTCGCAGCCGCAAATGCACGTTTGAATTCGTGGGGGCGAGAGATATGACCGATCGAGACCAGCGTGTTCGTGACGCTGGTGCCCATGTTCGCACCCATAATGATAGGTATGGCCCGTGTCACATCCAGCGCCCCACCCGCCACCAGTCCAACCGTTATCGAGGTCGTTGAAGATGAGCTTTGCACGAGGCTCGTCGCCAGCACGCCGATAAAGAGCCCGACAAATGGGTTGGCCGTTGTCGATAGCAGACGTTCTGCGAAACCCTTACCAAAGAACTTGAACGACGCGCCCAACAGCGAAATGCTGACAAAAAAGAGGTACAGCAACGCCAGGAGCAGTGCGAGTCTAAGCAGTGGGTGTATGCGATTTCCGTCGGTCGATACCACCGGCGAGGCGCTAACCTTTCATCATCGGTTCGTGGAAATCCGGCCGCACGAGTCCACACATGATGTCCCAAACTCAGTCGGGTTGGCCAGAGAAAGTTTACTGCATCGCTTGAATTGACAAAAATCAAGGGGAGTTCAGTCGCCGACAGCCCAGTTGCAGACCCTGTCGACTGCAGTAACCACCCGCTCACAGTAGTTGTGCACAAAGCCGTCGTCCAGCTCCGTGTGCAGGGGGATTGGTTCCGAGGCCGCCAGCGCTTGTGCACCGTCGAAATCGACATACGCCAGTCTGGCGGTCAATTCCTCCGGCGGTCGCCCGAAATCACAGCCCGGCAAGATCGCAATCCCGGTGTCTTCCAGCAGCTGTTCACACATATCGCTGCTCGTGCGAATACCGCGCCGCCCGAGTTTGTCCCGTAGCGGTTAAAAAATCCGGAAATAGATAGAAGGCACCCTGTGGGGCGAGCACCTTGGTGCCTGTCTCATTCAGGCGACGGGCGAGGAGACCGCCAAGCGCCTTGAGAATCCGGCGGGTGTGTCCGAGGTAGCGGTCGATATCCGGGCCTTCCCGGAAGGCTCGCACCGCGGCGTACTGGATGGGTGCGCTGGTCGCGGTAAACGTCTCCGTCCCTACCGCCGCCATCGCATTCTGAAGCCAGCGTAATCTGGGTGGAAAAACAAAGAGGCCCAATCGCCACCCACCCGCACCGCACCACTTGCTAAGTCCACCGCTAAAAATGGATGTCTCCGGACAGATGGGCACAATCGACTCGTGATTTCCCTCGTGATGGAGCTTACCGTAGATCTCGTCCGACAAGATGATGACATGATGATACGCAGCAACCTCGGCCAGCTCCTGGAGCCGGTTATGCAATAACGTCCGTCCTGTCGGGTTGGAAGGGTAGTTTAGGACCAGAATACGCGGCCGCCCGCGATCTCTGCGACAGAACTCGTCGAGTTCGTCGGCCGTGGGTTGGTAATCATTCTCGATGGACGTGGGCAACACGGAGATGTGCCGGCCGACGATCTTTGCCTGGGGCGCATAGGACACCCACGCGGGTGAGGGTATGACCAGATCGCCGTAGTAGCAAAGCTGCAGGAGAAACATCAGTTCCTTCGATCCAGGTCCAATAAGAACATCTTCCGCCGTACACTCGATCCCGAACGCTCGACAATGATGCCGGGCGATGGCCTCGCGCAACTCGATAAGACCTTTGACTGGGAGGTAGTCCTTCTGAGGGGCGTGCTGCCTCAGCGCTTCCACGACGGATCCGGGAACCGGGAACGGCGACTGCCCAAGACCGAGCTTGACGATGTCCCGCCCTTGCCGACGTAGCTCGTTGCAGCGATCGTTGATCGCCACCGTCGCTGACGGCGAGAGGCGGACGCACGTTCAGGTTGAGTTGGATTTCGTGAAAATGATCGTGGTTATTCTCCATTGACACATTCCAAGAACACTACCGATTGGGTTTTCTGGCCTCCACAAACGCGCCCATAAACAAGCCGGTAATCGAGTTCGTCTTTCCGCTCTCTTTTGTATCGGCATTCGCGTCACCGCCACAAAAATTCGCGGCGTCGTAGATGCGGGTTGGTTTGATGTCGATCTCCTCGAAACCGACCTCCTGTAACAGCCGGCGGTATTCGCCTTCTTCGAGAGAACCAGCCAGGCAGCCGGCCCACAGCTCTGCATCGCGGCGGACCGACTCGGGTACAGGACCGGTCGATACGATATCCGATACGGCAAAGCGTCCGCCGGGCTTCAAGACGCGAAGTGCTTCCGAGAGTGTCTTGCGCTTGTCGGTGGAGAGATTGATTACGCAGTTCGATATGACCACATCGACGGCGCCATCGGCTAACGGTATATCTTCGATGTGTCCCTTCAGAAACTCGGCGTTCGTGATCCCCGCCTGCTTTTGATTCTGCCGTGCGATATCGAGCATTTCATCGGTCATGTCGAGTCCATAGGCCTTGCCACCTGGTGCCACGCGGCGAGCGGACAGAATGACATCGATCCCGCCACCGGATCCAAGGTCAAGGACCACGTCTCCGGGCTGTAATGCGGCCAGTGCGGTTGGATTCCCGCACCCCAGAGATGCCAGCGCGGCATCGTCGGGCACATCGGCCAGCTCGTCATCCGAGTACAGACCAGACGTAATTGGGTTCTCGGACGCCCCGCACGACGACGGTTGGCAACATGATGCTCTTGTCTTGTTGCCTTCGTTTGTTGATCGATCCTTGACCTCACTAGCGATCGCCGCGTACTTTGCACGCACGCCGTTGCGCAGATCCTCGTCGGAGTAATTCATGGGAAGCGCCATAACCGTCGCCGTCTCCGGGCATATGCTCGAGAATTCTGCCGATCGGCGTACCTCCGGGGGAACCGAATCCCTTGCCACCCGTTTGAAGTCGAACCTCGCAAAATAATCGGACTCCAGGGTCAGAAGAAAGACGGCGATCAGGCCCCGGGACTTCGCCCAAGCGAGCCGATCTTGCAGAAGCGCCCGACCGATGGCCATGCCCTGCCATTCTGGTGCCACGGCCAACGAGCGGACGAGCCCATAACGGCCGTAGACTTCGATCCCGACCGAGCCGATGATATCGGTCCCCGCCTGGGCCAGGACAAATGTGCTATTGAAGAAGGCCTCCAGCCCATCGTGGGGCAGCTTGGCACGTCGCAACAGATCCTGAATCGCCGTGCGGTCATGGGGCTGGCAGGGCCGCAAGGACCAGGCCGCATCCAAGCCGGGCACCCGGCGCTCGCCAATCGATGCGTCCCCGGCCGGGGTATGTGAATGAATCTTCATGACGCCACCTCCTGTCATCGTAGAGAAACTACTTGCTATTAGCAATAATAATCCCGTGCCTGGAACACACGTTCTGGCAGGTCAGCAACATCGACCATCGTCCCGCGAGAAACGAGCGGCGGCCTCACGCGCCAGTCGCGCGATCAGTCTGGCCGTGGCTTGCCGGACTTCGGGGTCGAATTGGGCCAAGAGCGTCTTCTGCTCGGACAACAGGTCACTCTCGATGCGGCCATAGAGATCGCGGCCTTCGGCCGTGAGTTCGACGCGAATGGCGCGGCCGTCAGACGGATCTTGGGACCGCGATGTATATCGCTTGCGCTCGAGCGAATCCACGACCCGACAGGTGGTGCTGTTATCGAGATAAAGTTCTGCTGCTAGATGATTTAAGGTCATCGCGCCTTGCTTCAGCAAGGCGCGCAGCGCATGGCACTGGGTCACGGAGACGTCATAGGAGCAGATGCGTTTGCGATCCCGGAACTGGTAGACTCGGATGAGTTCGCTGAGTGCCTCGTGAAGGTCGGCAGCATCGCGCTCGAGATCGGATAGTTCTCTTGTAGGCAATGGGTTACTCTCCTTGGAATCCGACTGGATTTTTTATTGCTACTAACAATTATATATCACCCGCGCGCTCTAGTCAAGACTGATCATGCACACCACATGCAGACGGTCTCTTGACATGCCTGTTCTTGTTGTCCTGCCCCGCACTTTCAGCCTAGAATGCCCAAATGAACGAAAGAGCACTCACCTTCCACCTCGGCAAGGCCGCTTCCGCGATACCGCTGGTTTTCTTTATCATTTGGGCGATTACGATCTGCGTTCTGGGCGCCCCGAGCGAAAACGGTCTCATTCTTGGGGCGGTCATTGGGCTCACTTTGGGCATGTTTTTGTGCAAGGATCCGTGGTCGCGCTACGCCGACCAGGTTTTTACGGGGATGGCCAACCGGATCGCCGCCGTCACCATCGTGGCGTGGTTCTGGGCTGGAATGTTTGCGCAGGTTCTTCGCCAGGGCGGTCTCGTCGACGGTCTGGTGTGGCTCGGTGGCGCATCGGACGCCACCGGGGGCATTTTTGTGGGAATCACGTTCGTGCTGGCCGCGATCTTCGCGTCCGCCGTGGGCACCGGTTACGGCACAACCGTGGCCTTCAGCACACTCATGTACCCAGCCGGTCTCATTATGGGAGCCGATCCCGTGTGGCTCTTCGCCGCCATTTTATCGGGCGCCGCCTTTGGCGACAATCTCGCACCGGTATCCGACACCACCGTCGTGTCAGCTACCACACAGGAGACGGACATCCCGGGTGTGGTGCGGACGAGGTTCAAGTACGCGATCATGGCGGCGATTCCGGCGCTCGCCGCCTTCACAATCTTCGGCGGTGGAGATGGTTCCTTCGATGCCGCGGCGGCCGAGCGCATCATCGGGTGCCATGGATGCGCTCATTGCA
>JAOTUR010000193.1 GCA_029863805.1 Candidatus Krumholzibacteriia bacterium
GAGGGTCAGCGATTTTTGCAGGGTTTTCACCCCGTCCTCATACGCCCCCATTTGAACGTATGTCCGCGCGAGCCACCAGTATGCTGTGGGAACATTCAGTTCCAGCTCAATCATCTGCTGCCAATGTGCGATTGCGAGGTCGTACTCGCGCGCGTAATAGTACGTAGAAGCCAAAGTCAGATTTGTCCAATACGAAAAGGGATCGAGCTGCACGGCGCGTTTGGCCTGGGCGATGGCTTCCTCGAAGCGGCCTGTCGCCACCAAATACCAGGCATACTCACTTCGATTTTCTGCCAGGTTCGCATTGAGCTCAATTGCCCGCTTGAATTCTGTCTCGGCCCCCGCCCAGTCCCAATCAAGATAGTGCTTAATCGTTGCCATGATATAGTGTGCTTCCGGGAGCAGGTCATCAATCTGCAAGGCTTTCTGCAAGGGGGGTGCCACTCTGGAGCGAGCCTGTTCTGGGGACAGGTCGCCGAAATACCAAAGTAATAAATGACCGCCGGCCAGCATCGCATAAGCCTCAGCGTAATCTGGATCGATCTCGATCGCCTGCTGGAAGTAGTCGATAGCTTCCTTTGCCCCCGCCTTCGTCGACTTGTAAATGTGGTACTTGCCTCTGAGGTAAAGTTCTTGGGCTTCGGGGTTCACGGGCCGCACACTCGCCAGTCGCGCCTGCTCCTGTGGCGTCAGCGTGACCCGGATTTCGCCAGCAATGGCCTGTGCTACGTCGCTGAACAAAGCCAGGATGTCACTAAGGTCACGGTCATAGTTGTCGGCCCACAGGTGCCGTTCGGGTTCCGCTCCGATCAACTGCGCCGTGATCCTCACTCGCTCCCCGGCACGAAACACCGAACCCTCAACGACCGCGTCCACATTCAACTCCCGCGCGATCTGCGGCAGCGGCTTGTCTGTGTCCTTGTAGCGCATCACCGAGGTCTTCGAGATCACCCGAAGCGCCCCGATCTTGTATAACTCCGTAATCAGCGCTTCGGTCATCCCATCGACAAAGTACTCCTGCTCGGGGTCGCCCATGAGGTTCTCGAGCGGCAGTACGGCGATGCTGTCGATTCTCATGCTCCGGGTGTGAAACATCTGCGTCAACACCGCCGCCGCCACCAGGACCACCACCGCCACCGTCCCCGCGACCAGCCGCTTCCGGCGCTTGAGCCTCCGCAGTGCCCTAAACCGCCGCTCCTTGATCCCCAGCGTAAGATGATCCCGCTGCGTCTCCAGTTCGGACAAAAGCTCGTCCATTGTCTCGTAGCGCTTCGCCCGCTCCTTCGCCAGCGCCTTCTCAATGATGTCTTCCACCGCGATCGGCACGTCCCCTCGCGTCCTCGTCACCGGCTCGGGGTCCTCGTTCAAGATCGAGTACAACATCGCCGGCTCCACCTCGCCCCGAAACGGCAACCGACCGGCCAGCATCTCGTAGAGCATCACACCCAACGACCAGATGTCGGATCGAGAGTCCGTCTCGTCTCCTCTAGCCTGTTCGGGACTCATGTACGCCACCGTCCCCACCGTCATCCCCGTTTTGGTTACCTTTGTCTGTCCGGCCAGCTTCGCTAGACCGAAATCCAGAATCTTCACGACTCCTTTGTCGGTCACCATGACGTTGGCCGGCTTGATATCGCGATGCACTACGCCGGCGGCGTGGGCTTCCGAAAGCCCGGCAGTCACTTGCGAAGCTATGTCGATCGCCTCCTCTACCTGCAGTGGACCTCTGGTGATCTTCTGCTTCAGTGTCTCCCCCTCGTAGCAGTCCATGCATATGAAAAGTCGACCATCCGGAGTCTCTTCGATCTCATGGATCGCGCAGATGTTGTTGTGTTGGAGGGCGGAGGCCCCCCGAGCTTCATGAATGAAGCGAGTCTTGGCATCTTTGTCGCGGGTGAGTTCGGGAGGTAAGAACTTGAGAGCGACGGTGCGCTTGAGCTTCGTATCCTCGGCCTTGTAGACCACACCCATCCCACCGCCGCCGAGTTCTTCGAGGATCTTGTAATGTGATATGGTCTGACCGATCATCTCCTGCCCTTCGAGAGATCGGTGCACAGCAGAGAGGAGTGTTAGCCGAGGGTGAATATCTGCACCAATGGATATTGTAACAGGAGTGGCGGGGTGATCAAAGACCGTAATGAAATCTATTGCAAGAAGTTATCAAGCCGAAGATCAATAGCTCCCCGGGTTGGTGTCTGGGAGCGTGCTTGTGTGGGATCGGGTTTTCGTTCCCACCATCGGAATCGAATTCACCCTGTAGAAGCGGTGCTCACGATCAACGCGTGACGGGATGGCCATCCTGTGATGGCCGCAGCCCCCCCTACCCCTCCAGCAGATAGTCGATCGTCGAGACCACCCGCACCGTCTTGTAGAGCTGGCTCTGCTCCGACACGCCCGGCGCCTGGTCGCGCGGGAGGATCTGGAAGACGCCCTGGTTGGCGCGGCGGATGCCGCCGAGGTTGCTCTCGGAGTCGCGGGCGAACTGTTCGGCGGCTTTGCGGGCTTCGGCGGTGGCTTCGGCGATCATCTGGGGCTTGAGGTCGTTGAGTCCGGTGAAGAGAAAGGTGGGGCCGCCGGGGCCGTACTCGGGGCCGGACGACAGCACCACGCCGGCGTCGACGAGCTCGCCGACGTTCTGGCTGGCGGCGCGTACTTTGTCGGGGTCGGTGGTGCGCACCATGAGGGTCTGCTGGATGATGAAACGGTTGCTGGTGCGTCCTTGCTGGTAGGGATTGGCGAAGGTGTCGGTCACCTTGAGTCCCTGGAGCTCGGCGCGCTCGCGCGCAATCTGGTTCTTGGCGAGGAACGCGTAGACCTTCTCGAGGTTCTGGTTGATGCGCTGCTGGGCGCGGCTCAAGTCGTCGTCGGTGGACGCGAGCCGGATGGGCCAGAGGGCGAGGTCGGCCTTGACCTCGCGTTCGGCCACACCCTTCACGGTGACGTAGCGGTCGGCGGCGCGGCCGACGCTGAAGCCGTTGCCGACGAACCAGCCGGCGAGCCCGAGGGCCAGGGCGATGAGGAACGCGGCGGGCACGCGGGTGCCGCCATTGGACTTGTGTTCGGTCATGTCGATATCCTCCCTGCCCCCACTCTAGCGGAGGGGACGGCCGGCGGTCAAAACTGTGATTGCTCGCCACAGCAGAACTCAGGTTCGAGTCCTACCCGGTTCCCCGGGTTGGTGTCCCAGAGCGCGATATTGTGGGATCGGGGGACGGGGTTCGGGATATCCATGGCCGCTCCTTACCTGAATAATGCAAGAAGTTACTTTCGATCGAGCCTAAACCGTATTTCGAATATAGAGTTGGCCCCACCCGGGTTCCGTCCCGATTCTTGTTGCCGATCAGCACGAATACCCCTGTTGGGACGGCACAAACTAAGGATCACCATTGAATGTAGATGCGCTGCCGTGCTAAACTAGGACTATCAATTTGTTCAGCATCACTCACAGCATTCCTCCGAGGAGAGGTGGAGACCATGAAAAGAATAGCTATGGTGTCGCTATTGTTTACCATAGCCTTCGCAGTCTCGGCTTTTGCGTGTAACTTCGATAGCTTCACTCCAAATGCCGATTGTAACGGCTGGTCAGTGAGCGGGTCGGTTTATATTGGGCCGAACACCGCTTATGTCGACATGATCTACGACGTGACGCTCAGTGATGGAAGTGGCACTGTAGCGACTTTCAACGGTTCGGAAATGATTTACTCCGCCAGCCCTACTTTTTCTTACGGCAGTGCATGGGGAATGGAGCTGTGCGGTGACTATACAGCTACAGGGACGTTCCACATCAGCGACCCCGGGGGCGAAGATACAGAGACTTTCTCTATCTCGTTCAGGTGCATCTGCGATGAGCCCAACGGTTGCACGGGGACGCCCGGATACTGGAAGAACCACCCCGATGATTGGCCGGTTTCCGGTTTGACGATCGGCGGGGTGCCCTACACAAAGGCCCAACTGATGATCATTTTCGATTTGCCTGTACGAGGCGATGCATCGATAAAATTGTTCCATCATTTGGTAGCTGCCAAACTCAACGTTCTACACGGTGCCGGCAGTTCGATCCAGGGGATGATTGACGCGGCAGATGCTTTCCTGGCCGTTCACCCGCTGTACAGCAGACCAACGGGCGCACTCAAGACGGAGTGCAACGGATACAAGAACGCGTTGGCGGCCTACAACGAATCGGGCCCATGTGGCGAACCGACCATTCAGGGGGTGTCAAGAGCGCTGACGACAACGACTGCCCCGAAAGCGGAGGCCACAACCTGGGGTGTCATCAAGCAAATGTACAAATAGCAGGCTGAGAGCCGACAAGTTCGTCAGCCGGTCTGCTTTCGGACATGAACCCCAAGAGAAAAGGGGAGCGTCTTTCGAGATGCTCCCCTTTTTCGTTGTCTGTCGTGAGCTCTGAATGGAGATTATCCATGGTGCGGCGGGCTGTAACCCCAACCCAATCGCGCTCTCAGACGTCAAAATGGTAAGATGGCTCCCCGGGTTGATGTCTCAGAGCGCGGTGTTGTGGGATCGAGTATGGCTGGAGGTTCCCTGCACCTACTCTGAGGGAGGGGACGGCCGGCGGTCAAACGGGACCGGCCGAGCGCTCGCCCGCGGGCCCTGCTGGACACACCACGAGCGGTTCGCTACACTGGGCCGCAGAGTCCACCCACTCTCTCCTCGAAAGGATGGTGTGTCATGGCAGACCGCGTGAAGAAGGTCACCTACTGCTACGCAAAGGTGCCGAGCCGCTCCGGACACGGCGCCAAGTATCTCGCCGAGATCAAGAAGGCCAACGTCAACCTGCTCGCCTTTTCGGGCTTCCCCGCCGGCGGCGGCAAGGCGCAGCTCGACTTCGTCACCGACGAGATCAGCACGCTGCGCCAGCTGGCCCGCAAGCAGGGCTGGCGGCTCAGCAAGGCCAAGAAGGGCTTCCTCGTCCAGGGCAGCGACGCCGCTGGCGCGGTGCACAAGCACGTGCGCAAGCTTGCCGACCGGGGCATCAACATCACGGCGGCAGACGCGGTGTGCGCGGGCAAGGGACGCTACGGGATGATCGTGTGGGTCAAGCCGCGCGACTACGCCCGCGCGTCGCGCGCGCTCAACGCGAAAAAGTAGCGAGACCGCGATGTTGAGACGCATCCCCCTGTTCGCCGCCATCGTGGCGCTGGCGGCGGTACCGGCCTATGCCCGCACCCTCGTCCACGCCGGCCGCGTGATCGACGGTGCGAGCGAGCGGCCGCTCGAGCGCGTCACGGTGGTGATCGAGGGCGACCGCATCGTGGAGGTCGCGGCCGGTTATCTGGAGCCGGCCGCCGGCGACGAGCTGATCGACCTCTCGCGCCACACCGTCATGCCTGGCCTCATGGACATGCACACGCACCTCATGTCGCAAATGTCCAAGGAGGCCTACACCGAGCGCTTCGTCTTGAACCCCACCGACTACGCCATGCGCGCGACGGTCTTCGCGGAGCGCACGCTCATGGCCGGCTTCACCACCGTGCGCGACCTGGGCGACGATGGCCAGGTGATCGTGTCGCTCAAGCGGGCGATCAACGCGGGATGGATCCCGGGGCCGCGCATCTACACGGCGGGCAAGTCCATCGCCACCACCGGCGGCCACGCCGATCCCACCAACGGCTGGCGCCGCGACCTCGAGGGCGACCCCGGCCCGCGCGAAGGCGTGATCAACGGTCCCGGCGACGCGCGCAAGGCGGTGCGCCAGCGCTACAAGGACGGCGCGGACCTGATCAAGATCACCGCCACCGGCGGCGTGCTCAGCCTGGCGGCGAGCGGCCAGAACCCGCAGTTCACCGACGAGGAGCTGCGCGCCATCGTGGAGACGGCGCGCGACTACGGCTTTGCCGTGGCCGTGCACGCGCACGGCGCCGAGGGCATGAAGCGCGCCGTGCTCGCCGGCGTCACTTCCATCGAGCACGGCACCCTCATGACGGACGAGATCATGCAGCTCATGAAGAAGCACGGCACCTACTACGTGCCCACGATCTCGGCCGGCGTGTTCGTCGCCGAGAAGGCCGCCGAGGACGACTACCTGCCCGAGATCGTCCGCCCTAAGGCGGCCGCCATCGGCCCGCAAATCCACAAGACCTTCGCGCGCGCCTACAAGGCGGGCGTGAAGATCGCCTTCGGCACCGACAGCGGCGTCTCCCCGCACGGCGAGAACGCGCGCGAGTTCGTGTACATGGTGCAGGGCGGCATGCCGCCCATGAAGGCCATCCAGAGCGCCACCATGGAGGCGGCGCGGCTCTTGCGCGTGGAGAACGAACTGGGGAGTATCGAGCACGGGAAGATCGCCGATCTCGTGGCCGTCGCAGGCGATCCGCTCGAAGACATCGCCATCATGAGCGACGTCCGCTTCGTGATGAAGGCGGGGGTGGTCTACAAGAACGAGTAGGCGCTACGCCTCGGCGAGCGCGCGCAGCACGCGCGCGCGGCCCTTCGCCGCCGCCACGCGCGAGAGATCCGGCCCGTGCAAGCAGCCCGTGATGGCGGCGCGCAGCGGGAAGAAGAGGTCCTTCCCCTTGCGCTTCGTCTCCGCCCCCGCCACCTTGGCCAGCGCCTTGAACGCCTCCGGCGTGAACGGGCCCGCGTGCGCCTCCATCACCTTCGTGAACGCGGCCAGCACGGCGCGCGCGCCGGCATCGGCCAGCACCGCGCGCGCCTCCGCGTCCACCGCCACCGGCACCGCGAACACCGCGCAGCGGTCGCCCAGGTCCGCGAGCGTCTCGATCGCATCCTGCAGGATGTCCGCGATCTCTCGCCGCTCGTCGTCGCCGTATTCCTTCGCCAACCACGCCGGCAGAAACGGCGCCGCCAGCTCGTAGAACGC
>JAOTUR010000194.1 GCA_029863805.1 Candidatus Krumholzibacteriia bacterium
AAGGCGGCGTGGTACCCGCCTTGATGGGCAAGTTGGGAATATCCGTCGATCGGGTGGGCGAGGTCGTGGAAAAGCAGCTGCAGGGTGTGCCGACTCAGCAGGGGGCAGCAGAGACCTACCTGTCATCCGACCTAAAAAAAATCCTCCAGGGGGCATACTCCGAATCGGAGGCGCTCGGGGATTCGTACATCTCCACTGAGCACCTGCTTCTTGCCATGATCAAGGATCGCGAATCCACGGCTGGGGGCCTTCTCAACGATCTGGGTGTAACACCCGAGGAGACATTGTCGGCGCTAAAGGGCCTTCGTGGCGGTGAACAGGTGGTCGACGCCAACCCGGAGCAGAAGTACCAGGCTCTGGAACGTTTTACGATCGATCTGGTTCGGTCCGCTCGCGAGGGCAAGATCGACCCGGTGATCGGCCGTGAAGAGGAGATTCGGCGAACCACGCAAATTCTCTCCCGACGCAAAAAGAATAACCCCGTATTGATCGGCGACCCGGGCGTGGGCAAGACGGCGATCGTGGAAGGGCTCGCACAACGTATAGCGGATGGCGATGTCCCTGATACGCTCAGGAAAAGGCGCATCCTGGCGTTGGATATGGGCGCCCTGGTGCGGGTACAAAATTCCGCGGTGAGTTCGAAGAGCGTTTTAAAGCGGTGCTAAAGGCGATTCAAGGAGCACAGGGCGAGATTATCTTGTTCATCGACGAACTTCATACGCTCGTTGGCGCGGGCGCCGCCGAAGGCTCTCTCGATGCCTCGAACATGATCAAACCGGCGCTAGCCAGAGGTGAGCTGCATTGCATAGGCGCAACGACTGTGAACGAATACAGGAAGCACATCGAAAAGGACGCCGCTTTGGAGCGTAGATTCCAGGTGGTGATGGTCAGAGAGCCCAGCGTGGAAGAAACGGTGTCGATCCTTAGGGGCCTAAAGGAGCGTTATGAGGTGCATCACGGCGTGCGAATAAAAGACAAAGCGCTGGTTACTGCGGCTCGACTTTCTGATCGTTATATTGCGGATCGTTTCCTGCCGGATAAGGCGATCGATCTCATCGATGAAGCCGCCTCGAAACTCAGGCTCGAGCTGGATAGCCAGCCCGTTGCCCTGACCGAGATCCAGGAAAGAGTGACCCAGCTCCAGATCGAGCAGAAGGTGCTCAAGAAAGAGAACGACGATTCGGCAACAAGCCGGCTGCAACAGCTGGAGGGCGACATCGCGAAGCTCGAAGAGGAACGCAACGCTCTCGCGCTCGAATGGCAGAACGAAAAGGACGCTATTCAGGCAATCAGAAACATCAGAGAGAAAATCGAAGAAGCCAAGCAACGTGAACAGTTGGCGGCAAGGGACAACAATCTAGAGGCGCTCGGCGAGATTCGCTACGGCGTTCTTCCCGATCTGCAGCAAAAACTCGAGGATGCCCACGGGACCTTGCAGGCCATTCGCGAGAACGGGTCGATGCTCAAGGAGGAAGTGGCCGACGAGGAGGTCGCTGAGATCGTTGCCAAATGGACGGGTATCCCGGTAACCCGAATGATGGAGGCCGAGAAAGACAAGCTTTTGAATTTGGAAGCGCGCCTCGGCAACCGCGTGATCGGTCAGTTGCAAGCGGTCACCGCGGTGTCCGAGGCCGTAAGGAGAGCCCGTGCTGGGCTCAGCGTATCAAACAAACCGGTTGGATCATTCATGTTTGTCGGGCCCACCGGAGTCGGAAAAACCGAACTCGCCAAGGCCCTGGCGGAGGTGCTTTTCGATGACGAGCACAAGATGGTTCGCGTCGACATGTCTGAGTACATGGAGAAACACTCCGTGGCTCGATTGATCGGTGCGCCACCAGGTTACGTTGGTTACGAGGAAGGCGGCTACCTCACCGAAGCGATAAGAAAACAACCCTACAGCGTCATTCTGATGGACGAGATCGAAAAGGCCAGTCCCGATGTGTTCAACATCCTCCTGCAAATTCTCGACGACGGCCGCCTGACCGACGGCAAGGGTCGCACGGTTGATTTCACCAACAGTATTGTCATCATGACCTCGAACCTCGGTACTTCGCAGGAAGACACCTCCGCAAACTTCGAGTCGATGAAAAACCGGGTCATGAACGTCGTGCGCACCAGCTTCAAGCCCGAGTTCTTGAACCGGTTGGACGATATCGTTGTGTTCCATTCGCTTAGCGACGACGACATCCTGAAAATCACGCACTTGCAGCTCGAGGATTTGAAGCAACGATTGTCCACTCGAGGAATTAATCTGGAGGTCGAACCTGCGGTGGTCGAGATGCTCGCAAACGAGGGGTTCGATCCCGTCTACGGAGCCAGGCCGCTCAAGCGCCTGATCCGAAGCCGGATAGAGAATACAATTGCGACGGCACTGCTGGATGGCTCGATTGGGGAAGACGACACCATCCGGGTCGCAAGGGAAAATGGACAGGTAACGGTTCGTCCACAGTCGTGATCGCTGGGGCATCAACCATCGACGCTCCGCCGGCAGGTCGCGGTCGGGCATTGACGGACAGGATTTGTCACCAACTTGACCTCCGGGCCGTGGTGGTCTATACTTATAGATACGAACATCGAAGGTTCGTTACGTCGCCTGCCTGAACGCCCACTCTCACGTGTGCCCGTAAATGAGAAATACTGGTCCAACTTCTCGATCATTCTTGCAGCGTTTTGCGTCGCGCTTGCCCATATATGCGCATGGCGGCAGGTGTCGTTTCGACACTCCGGGAGCCCGCATGGTGTGTACGCGTCACTACCGGCGCATGGCGCTGGTAACCCTACTAATCGGATTGATCCTCGTTGCATCCGCCCCGATCGTGGTCGCCGAGAGGTTGTCGTTCTCGCTTGCGCTACCTGTGGAAAAGGTCTTGGTCACAGGCCGGGTGGGGCACTCTTCCGTAAGCGTCGATGTCGCCGGCTATGACATCATGCGTGACCAGGGCTTGCCGGCGCTTCCGTACCGCGTCGTGAATATCCTGCTGCCGCAGGGGGAGCAAGTAGGATCGTATGAGTTTGTGCCGGGAGATGAAGTCACGATTCGACGTGGCGTGGAGTTCAGGCTCGCATCGCCGATGATCGCAGAGGACGGCCGGCTGGGTCGGGATCCCCAAATGGCCGGTGGCATAGATAACTCCCGAGTCTATCCCCAAGTACATGGTCGCTATCTAGGCACGGGGTACCTGCACGGTCGTGCGGTTGCCTCCTTTGCAGTCTTTCCGCTGCGGGCAAAAGGTGGCGACCTTCGCCTCACTGAGACGATCCACCTCAACGTCGCCACCGAGCCTTTGGCGCCTCGGCGAGATGTTGTGCTTAGAGAACGTTTCAGACCACAATTTGGGGATCGTGTCAATAAGACGCTATCTCAACTGGTTATAAACCCGGAGATGAGCAGACACTATGTCTTTGACACGGCGCAGCGGGTCGAGCAGCGGGGCGGATTTCAGCCGACCGCGTATCCGTCGCTTGAGGGTAGCCCGGTCGACTACGTCATTATCACGACCGACGAGCTGGTCGACGAGTATCAGGTTCTCGCCGACTGGAAAACGTCAAAGGGTGTGCCCACCGTGGTGCGGACTGTGCAGTGGATCGCGGCCAATACGCGAAACGGAGCCGATCTCGCGGAAACCATTCGATTTTTTATTCGAGATGCCTATAGTAAGTGGGGTATAACATACGTGCTTCTCGGCGGTGACACAGACATCTTACCCGCACGATATGGCCTTAGCCGCTACTACCCCAGTGGCGGACAGACGGAAATCCCTGTCGATCTGTATTATTCCTGCCTCGATGGATCTTGGAACGACACCCACGACGAGTTTTGGGGCGAGAACCCGACGGACAGCCCGGATCTTTATGCAGAAGTGTATCATGGCCGTCTTCCCATCTCTGATCCCAGCCAAGTCGCCACCATGGTCGATCGCATCACCCGATACGAAGCCGCCGAGAACCGCGGCTACTTCGATAAGTATTTGTTCCTTGCGGAGGTACTTTTCCCGGAAGACTGGAGCGAGGGAGAGACCATTACTCTCAACGGTTCTGCGTATGCCGAGTTCATCTATTTTTCGAGCCTGCAATCGACATCCATGGACATAACCCGGATGTACCAAACGCCGGGGCCCTACCCAGGCTCGGTACAGGAGAGCAAGGCCGCGGCGCTCGATTCGTTGAATGCAGGCTTCAATCACGTTTGCCACATCGGGCATGGGTTCCGTTTTAACGCGTCTGTGGGGGACCTGAGTATTCGCAACGTCGACGCCGACACACTATCCAACGACGGCGAGTGGTGCAATCTGTACATGTTGAACTGTACCGCCGCCGCGTTCGACTTTTTCTGTCTGGCTGAGCACCTTCTGCAGAACCCGAATGGGGGGGCCGTGTCCGCCATCGGTGCTGCCAACAGCGCATTTGTAAATGCCTCGGACACCTACATGTTCGAGTACTATGATCTGCTGTTCGCCGATGACGTTGTGCACATCGGGGAGACCTTTGCTCGCTCGAGATTGCATCGAACCCCCACAGCTGTGGGTGGGGACAACGCGGACTTGTGGACACACTACATCTACGCGATACTGGCGGAGCCAGAAATGCCGCTCTTTACGGGTCCGGTGGATATGCTCACCGTGTCGCACGTAACGAGTGTGGGATTGGGTGAGAGCAACCTGTTGTTTCATGCCTCTGCCGGGGGGCTTCCGCTCGATTCGGCTGTGGTGTGCCTGTCCAAGGGCGACGACGATTACAAGATTGCTGTGACAGATGTCTCGGGCAATGTCACGGTCGGTTTTACAGCAGAATCGCCCGGAAGTATCAGTGTCGTGGTAACCGGGCTAAACGTCGCGCGGCACCAAAGCTACATTACTGTACAACCGGCTGCAGCGGCTTATATGAACGTGTTCGGTCTTACCATCGATGACGATGCGGTGGGTGGAACCATTGGCAACGCGGATGGTCTCGCCGATGCGGGTGAGACCGTTGACGTTACGGTTGAGCTGGTTAACACGGGTGGTACCGCCGCCGGCGGTGTGTCGCTGACGTTGAGCAGCACCCATCCTTCGGTGAGCATCGTCGATAACACATCGCAGTTTGGCACGGTTGATCCGGGGCAGACAACACTCGCTTCGGATCCGGTGCGGGTGACGTTTGGCTCTGAAATCTCAGATGAGTCAGCGGTTGAGTTCGTTGTGGCCATACAGGACACGGGTTCTTCCACGTGGAGTGATGTTTTCCGTAAAATCGTTCACGCTCCCGTAATCGATGCCACGACGTTACGCATTGACGACGGTGCGCCTCTTGGCGACGGTGACGGTATCGTGGGTGAGGGGGAAGAGTTCAGGCTTTTCTACGAAATCAAGAACTACGGCACGGGCACAGCAAGCGGCTTGACGGCCGCGATCGAGGACGTGAGCGGTGCGTTTGTTTTTGTGGACAGTGTTGATTCCTACCCCGATGTAGGTCCGTTCACGGCTGCGGAGAATGCATCGGGTTTCCGCATGATGGAGATAGACACGACAAACGAGAATTCGCTGCGGGTCGTGCTCACAGACAATGTCGGTCGCGTCTATCAAGATACCCTTGAGCTAAGACCGCCTTCTCCACCGGGCGCGATGTCTTTCGACGCAAGCCTCGGTCCCGATCGGCTCCACGTCACGTGGACAAAGAGCCAATCCAGCGATGTAATGCGTTATAATGTGTACCACTCGCTGAGTAGTGGTGGTCCCTTTCAGCGGGCCAACGTCGATCCCGTCGACCACGCCGTGTTTCTCGATTCGGGTCTCAGCCCACTTACCCAATACTACTATTATGTGGCGTCTATTGACTCCTCGCGCAACGAAAGCGTGGCTTCCGCGGTGTTCTCGGGGAGCACCGGGCCGCCGATTTTGGCGGGGTTCCCCATCTTGTTGCCCAGTCCCACGGCCAGCTCACCTGCGGTCGGGGACATCGATGGTGATGGCGATCCCGAAATCGTGATCGGGAGCAAGTTTGTCGCCGCCTGGCACCACGACGGCACAGAGCTAAGAGACGGCGATCTGGACCCGAGAAGCTTGGGAATGATCAATGCAGAGGGCGACGAGTTCGCGTCGGCGATCGCGCTGGCGCACATGGACGGTGCGCCGGGCCTGGACATTGTCGCCACCGACCTTTTTACCAACTCTGCATATGTTATGAATTTCAGCGGCGATCTTCTCTCGGGTTGGCCGCAGACCGCAGAAAACGGATTTCGGGCGGCGCCGGTCGCAGGCGATTTGGATGGTGACGGTGTCCTCGAGGTCATCGCGGTTGACACGCGTGGCGTCGTTTACGCCTGGAATCGCGATGGCACAGAGTTTATCGATGGGGACTCGATGCCGGCGACCACCGGAGTCTTTTATCGCACGCCCATTACCAGCACTCATTATATGACACCGGCGGTCTTGGACATCGATGGGGATTTGCAGGACGAGATCATCATTGGTAGCCGGCTCGATAGCGTGTACGCACTGAACGGAGACGGGAGTATGGTTGCAGGCTGGCCGTTTGTGATGCCCGGCGAAATGGTGGGCGGCATTGTTGCCGGTGATATCGACGGGGATATACACCCTGAGATTGTGGTTCGCGCCGCCACGTCCGAGGTTTACGTGCTCGACCACGACGGTTCGGTGCACGATGGCTGGCCTCGCCTCATACCCTACGAGATCGCGTTTTTCAGACCGACGCCGGCGTTGGCCGATGTGGATGGTGACGGCAATTTGGACGTCGTGGTTGCCCAGCACACCGGCTCGCCCAAACAATCGAAGATCTATGTCATCGATCACCAAGGAAACGATTTGACGGATGGCCCGTTTTGTA
>JAOTUR010000195.1 GCA_029863805.1 Candidatus Krumholzibacteriia bacterium
ATAAATTTGCCGGAGTGAGGGATAGTCGTTATCTTTTAGGGGAGTTTGGCTTTACCGACACAACCCCAGTAATTGGCAATGTTGCGGCACTGGCACCGCATAAGTCGCAGTCGGATTTCATCCTTGCCGCCAAGCGCGTTTTGAGAGATATTCCGGGGGCTAAGTTTCTTATTGTGGGTGAAGGTGAGCTGAGAGACGAATTGCAGCGCTTGATTAACAAGCTGGGCTTAGAGAACTGCGTCATACTCACGGGCTTCAGGAAAGACGTGCTGGAGATCATGGCTTTATTCGATTGCTTTGTGTTGTCATCGTATTTGGAAGGACTGTGCACGTCGATCATGGATGCGCAGGCGTTGGGTGTGCCAGTGGTTGCCACGCGAACGGGTGGTGTGCCGGATCTGGTGGAGGATGGGGCCACGGGACTGCTGGTTCCCCCGAGACAACCACAGCGTCTGGCCGAAGCCATAATCAGAATGATTCGCGAACCGGGTCTCGCTCAAGGCTGCTCGAAGAGAGCGCAGGCCAAGGCCCGGTCGTACGATTATGGACGCATGGTTAGAGGCACGATAGATGTATATCATCAGCTTCTGCATAGTGCAGTCAGGGCTAATTGAACATGTTGAGGATAGCCATGGTTTTCAGGGCACTATTGACACTTATCTCGGTCACTCTAGTACTGTGGGGTAGCGCACCACTGGCACAGAATGAGATCGATACGCTTGCCATTCGCAAAGCGATCGAGAACGAGGGGGACTTGTCTTTGGATTCGATCTACCCGTTAGCCAACGTACCAGACGAGGATGTCGACAGCCTGCTTCCCGTCTTTGTGCCGTTCGGCGAGGGCGAGAAACTCGTCTACGCGGTTCAGTATGGTATCGTCAACGCCGGTGAGGCAACACTGGAAGTACGCAATATTTCGGTTGTCGACAGCATTCCTTGCTACAACATTGTCTCTAATGCCCGAACCAATGACGTGTTCTCGGTGTTCTTCAAGGTTCGTGACCGTTTTGTGTCTTTGATGGATACGACAAACCTAATCAGCGTGCGTTACGAGAAGAACTTGCGTGAGGGCAAGTTCAAGCGACGGGAATCTGTCCGGTTCGATCAGATTAATCACAAGGCAATCTATAAAGACAAAGAAGTGACAATAGCGCCCCGAACACAAGACGTGTTAACGTCGATGTACTATGTGCGAACCTTGCCTCTCAAAGTTGGACAGGCGATTGCGCTGGCGAACCACACCGATGGCAAGAATTATCCGTTGCTGGTCAAGGTTCTAAGAAAGGAACGTATCACGGTTGAAGCGGGGACGTTCGATTGTCTGGTGGTGGAACCGTTCCTGAGAGGCCCGGCAGTTTTCAATCAGAAAGGGCGTCTGACCGTTTGGGTGACGGATGATAGGTACAAGATTCCGGTGTTGATGAAAAGCAAAATGATTGTCGGGGCCGTTTCGGCGGTTCTCAAAGATTACCGCGTAGCCGAAAAGCTGCAATATGACGAGCAAGTACAAAGAAGAAGATCTAAGTAAGATTCGAACGATTTCTATTAGCGACCGAGAATCCAGGGTAACGATAGAGGATTTCGTCGATCCTGAATCGCAAGACGTCGACGGGCGCAGGCTGGAGCGGATGTTCCCCGACGTTCTCAAGGGTAGCGACCTGCGTGCTGTGGTCTCGGCTTTGGCAAAGGCTCGCGAATCGAATGGTGAAATCCTGTGGCTGATCGGAGCGCATGTTATAAAGTGCGGGCTATCGTATTACCTGTCTTCTCTGATCAAAGAGGGTTACATCACGGCTTTGGCCACAACTGGTTCGACAACCGTCCACGATATCGAACTCGCATTCTACGGCAAAACCTCCGAGGATGTCGCTGTCGAGCTGCCGAAGGGCCGGTTTGGTATGTCGGAGGAAACGGCCTCGCATTTTTCTGCTGCCTGTAACCTCGCCGCCGGGTCCAAGATGGGTCTTGGCGAGGGAATCGGCGCGTACATCAATCAGTCGGCGGCACGGTACACGGGAGTAAGCGTCTACGCGAATGCCTACGAAGGCTCGGTGCCCGCGACCGTGCATGTTGCGCTGGGTACCGATATCACCCATCAACATCCGTCGTTTCCGGACCACCAGGTCGGCGAGCTTTCGATGAGAGACTTTAGGATACTATCCAGGTCTGTGGGTCGGTTGTTCGACGGAGGCGTGGTTGTGGTATTTGGTTCAGCTGTTGTTCTTCCTGAGGTCTTCTTGAAAGCAGTCTCCATTGGCTACAATCTGGGTAAGACCCCGCGGGATGTTACCGCGGTTAACTTTGATATGTTGCAGCAGTATCGTGTCCGTGAAAATGTGCTGACGCGGCCTTTTCAAAACGCCGGCAGAAGTTACTCGTTTAGCGGCCACCACGAGATCATGCTCCCTCTGCTTTATCATCTGCTTCGCGAGCGGTGATGGGTGCGGTGCTTGACAGAATACGTTTGAAATGCTAATGTATCGGCAGTACATGGGAGGTATAACCGGACCTACTGGTAAAGTTTCTTATACTGTTTAGAGTGGCAGCTCAGAGTTGAGTCGTTGGCACGCATGGTGCCGGTATAAGAATCCCACAGGAGGTTCGGCGTAGATTTGTAACCGCATTCTCAATGTAATTGGGGGCGGTTTTTTTGTGTTGCTGGTATCGACGTCGCTAAGGTTTTGGGAGTGACATGAGTGTGGAGCAAAAACTTGATAAGAAAAACACGTCCTCGGAGGTAGTCGCCACCGACCCTCCCGATCGGCCGCACGTGAAGATCAGGAGCTCGCCGGCGTATGAGATATGCAAGCGACTGTTTGATTTGACCGTGGGATGCGTGGTAATGGTTCTGCTTTTGCCGATCATCCCGTTGATTGCAATTATGATAAAACTCGATTCGCCCGGACCGGTGTTTTTTGAGCAAAACAGGGTCGGGCGCTACGGCCGTATTTTCAGGTTCTACAAATTTCGTTCGATGTATCGCGAGGCCGAACGGCAGAAGCAGGAGTTCGAATCGCTAAACGAACAGGAGGGCCCCGTCTTTAAGATCCGCTCCGATCCGCGGGTTACGAGCGTCGGAGGGTTCCTTAGACGCTCGAGCCTGGACGAGATTCCGCAAATCCTCAACGTGCTGAAGGGTGACATGAGTCTAGTCGGGCCCAGACCGCACATGCCGTCGGAGGTGGCTCAGTACGAGCCGTGGCATCGCCAGCGGCTTGAGATCAAACCGGGTATCACATGCCTGTGGCAGATCTCCGGACGCAGCCACGTCAACTTTGAAGAGTGGATGAGGCTCGACATCGAATACCTGAGGAGCCGAAGTTTCATGACCGATCTGAGCATCATTGTAAAGACGTTACCGGCCGTCATTCAGCGAAAAGGGGCTTATTAACCGTCGCCGTCTGAGGGACGGCCTGGTGAGTCCACCGATTTGTGCGAGCGCGCTTGGCGCTCGGAGCAATGCAGCGTGTTCGTGCTAGATTCATGGTTGATACACCTGGTGCAAAGAGGCTATGTACAGGGAACGCAGAATAAGCGTCGTGATCCCTTGTCACAATGAGGAAAAGGGGATACCACAAGTCATCCGGTCGCTTCCGATGTCGATCGACGAGGTCATCGTTGTCGACAGTAATTGCAGTGATGGCACCGCGCGGGTTTCCAAAGCGCTTGGTGCCACGGTAGTGGCGGAAGCGAACCCTGGGTACGGCGCTGCGTACAAGGCGGGCTTGCCTCGCGTCAGCGGTGATATCACAGTAACGCTAGACGGTCGGGGTGTGTATCCTGCTGAGCAAATCGAGGAACTCGTGGATCATCTTCTCGATACGGAAACCGACTTCGTATCGGCGTCGAGATTCCCACTGCTGGACCCCGCATCGATGACTTTTAGCCGGAAACTCGCCAATATGATGCTAGCGACCGCCATGATGCTCCTCTATGGCACCGCGGTTCGGGACTCACATTCGGCGATGTGGGCTTACCGTTCGAACATTTATCCAAGATTCAAGCTCACCAGCGACGGGATGCCATTCTCTGAAGAAATAAAGGTCGAGGCTATACGCGCCAAGGATGTTCGGTTTGACGAGTATCACGTCAATTGTCATCAGGAGATTGCTGACGCGAGGCTCGAGAAGTGGCGCGATGATCTCAAGAGTCTATTCCTCATGGTCCAAAAGAGGTTCCAATAGGGCCGAGGTCACGCATACTCTCCCTTCCGCTTCTCGGTTTGATCGTTAGTGGACTGGTAACGTCTGGTCTCCTCGATTTATTCCCGGGATTTGCTCGTTTCTTCGCAGTATTCCTGCTCTTCTCGTTCATTCCCGGCGAAGTACTCCGTCGGCTGCTTTTTGGTGCAGATCGCAGCAATGCCGAGGGATTGCCACAGAGCTTTCTTTTCGGTCTCAGCTTTTATGCGGTTGTCACGTGGATATGCCAGCTATTGGGTGTATCGTTTTCCAGCTACGTCACTGTTCTCCAGATCATTTCCTTCTTGTTTTTTGGGATTTTAGTTTTTTGGGGTTATCGGAAAACGCGCCGAGAGAATGCGTTGTCAGCAAGGCGCTTTCCAAGCCCAACCGTCGTGGTCTTGGTGCCTTCCTTTTTGATTGGAGCTTTCTTCTTCTTTGTACCCAGTGGTATCGGACCAGAGGCGGACACATACGATCATCTGGGCTATATGCGATCCATCGTCACCGAAGATCGTTTGCTCCCGACAGGAGTGATAGCCCCGTCGTCACCCGAGGGTGGGGTGGTGGGTTATGGCGTTTCACAGGAGACTGTCAACGGCGCCGATGGGCTGGTGGTCAAACCCGATCCGCGAAAGGGCGTTTTTCATCCAATGGTGGCCGCCATCGGTGCTCTAGCGCGAATCGATCCTCCGGCCGTTTGGCAATGGCTGACAGTCGTGCTGGCGCCGCTGGCGGTGGTTGCCTTTGCGGCGTTTGCGTCGGTGTTGTTACCGGGATACCATTACACGGCCATTGGTCTTGCCCTTTTCATCATGTTTCAGGGTGGGGTCGGTCGCGAGTTTCTGGATTCGATTGCCGGCGGGGGGCATTTAGCACTTGTGTTTTACTGGCTCATTGTCGCGTTGTCGGTGAGGTGCTGTCGAACTTCTGACAAACGTGTTCTTGCGGGTGTATGTTTGCTGCTGATTGGCGGCTCGCTTATTCACTTCAATGTAGCCACGTATTTTATTTTGGCGCTCATTTCGCTTTTGCTGTTCCGGAAAGTGTTTTTGCTACAAGCGCGTGGCCTTGTCAGTTTTGGCCTGGTCACTTTGTCATGCATGTTGGCATTTTTTGTGTGGAAAATCGATTTTTCGTTCCAGGCTCCGAACGTTATTTATTCGCATCCGCAGGGGCTTCTGTATTTTTTTGCTATCGGTGATGCGCACTTTATGGCAAATCCCAAGTATATGATGGAACAGTTTGGATTGCCGTTTGTCATAGGTCTATGCGCAGTGCCCGGTCTGCTCCTGTTGCGTGTCCACCGGCGTTTTGCCCTTATGAGTCTGGCGCTGTCGCTGCCGCCGATCCTCATCCTGCTGAATCCATACATTGCTCCGCTAATCTACGGCAAGGCGTCATATGCCGTAGATCGTCTGTTGCTGGCCGTGCCGGCTTTTGTTGTGACGGCTCTAATTCTCGGATCGATGATTGGCTGGGCAAAACGGGGTCGATTTATCGATAAGCTTGCCGTGGCTCTTGTGGTTTTTGGGTGGATTGAGCTTCTCCTGATAGGTGTTGGGTCTTGGGGGACTCACACGGGGATACGGTCTGCGCGTGAGGAGGGCGCGACGCAACCAAAGGCGGTGGCCAAGATGATCGGCTTTGTGAACGATCGGGTGCGCCCGGGCAGCATCGTCTTGAGCGATCCAGTGACCAGTTATACGCTGAGCGCCTTTTGTGGCACGAAAGTCGTCACCGTACCTGCTCGACACGTTTCGCCAAACGATCCCCAGGCGTTGAGCCGTTTGTTGGCGGTGCGCAACGTGTTGTCCCCGCACACCACGCAGATGGAAACAATTGCGGTTGTCGACAGGTTCAGCGTGGATTATATCGTGCTGAACGTTGCGTCCACACCCGTGCACGAATTTGTGGTGGACTGGGACCCTGCGGCAATCGATGTCCTAAGAAGAAAACTAGGGTCGCTAAAAGAGGTCTTCGACGCTGTATACGATGAACATGGTTTTGTTATCTACAAGGTTATCCGGCGTAGCCCGCCCGATGACTACACCTGGTATCCTGACTTAGCCCATTTTGAGCCACCGCCCATGGTGCTGAATCGTTGTCGGGGCGACGACGCGAGCGGCTTGCCGCACGTGAGATTGGCCGGCGCGCTCCCCGTCGAGGTTTTGCCGGGAGAAGAGATGCAGCTGGCCGTCGCCTATACTCGTGACAACGAGCTCTCTTCTCAGTTGCCACTTGTGCTGTACATCGAGTTGCAACATACTGAGTATTTTGCAGACGCTCACAGCTATCCGGGCGACAAATACGTGAGGCGACTGCGCGAGTGGAGTGGGGGACTGGTGCGTCATCGGATCCGACACCGGCCATTTGATGGTGTGTTTACGGCGGACACGTGGCCGATCGGTCTGAACACGTATGAGACGATTCCGATCAAGCTTCCCACGAATCTTAGAGAAGGCACGTACGACCTGCGATTCAAACTGGCATACGAACCGCTCGCGCCGAACAGTTCGGTGAAAGATTTGTTCTACAACGTGGATTCACGGAGCGGGCTATCCTGCGCACAAATAGGTGTCCGCCGTTTTATCGCTCGCTAGTATGACTTTGTTTTGAACATGCCATCAGGGGCCA
>JAOTUR010000196.1 GCA_029863805.1 Candidatus Krumholzibacteriia bacterium
TGGCCGGCTTTTTGTCGAGCTGAGAGACAAGCGTTCACTAGGCTACATGGCGGGATGCTCTCTAATGCCGTTGAAAGAACGGTCGATATTTTACGCGTACAATAATCCGGGCCCCGATGGTCTGGAGGAAGCGCTCGATGTGATACTCGCGGAACTCGGCAAGGTGGCAAGGGACCCTGTTACCGATGCCGAACTAGCGCGCTCCAAAGGGTGGTTGATCGGGTCGCAGATTATGAAACTACAGAGGAACCTGGCGCAGGCCGTCGAGTACGGCGTCTATGAATCGCTGGGATTCGGCTACGAGCACGTTGATCGCGCTGCAGACATCATTCAGAAAGTCACCAAACAGTCTATACTAAGAGCGGCTGCCGACGTCTTCGACAAAGACAAGGCGGTGATGGTCAAACTTGTTCCCGACGTGGAAGAAGAGCTGCCCAGAACGAACTAGCCGTGAAGTGACGGGACCGTCTTATCAGGTCGCAGTTGCCGCGGCGCTCGCCGTCTTGTCCTCGCCCGCGATTCCAAAGTTCTTGAGCAGGTCACTGCGCAGTGTGTTGGTATCGATCTTCCGTTTTAGTTTGCCGCCCTGCGCGTAAGAGATCGCGTGCGTCTCCTCAGAGACCACTATCACAATGGCATCTGACTCCTCGGTCAAGCCGATGGCCGCCCTGTGTCTGGTGCCCAGTGCCGCGGAAAGCCGCTGGTCCTGGGTAAGCGGCAGGATACACCCTGCCGCCGCAACTCTATCGTTCTGAATGATTACCGCCCCATCGTGCAACGGGCTCGTGGGCGTGAAGATCGTTTCCAGCATTTCTGCGGTCACTCGGGAATCCACCTTGGTTCCAGTCTCGATGTAGTTTTTCAAACCCATGTCCTTCTCGAGAACGATAATGGCACCGATACCCTTGTCTGCCAGCCGCGATGCGCTTTTGATGATCTCCGGTATAATACCTGACTCCTGAACCGTAAAAAAACGTCTCAAAATCCGACGGTGCCCCAGAGAGGCCAGCGCCCTGCGCAGTTCGGGCTGAAAGATGATGACGAAAGCGATCACCCACACGGTCTTTAGACTCGAAATAATCCAGTTGAGCGCCATCAGGTTCAGCCACTGCGCCATAACCGACAGAATGAACAGCACGATAAGACCGAAGAACATACTAACCGCACGGGTGCCTCTCATCAGAGTGAACAACTTGTACAAGAGAAACGTGACGATAAGAACGTCGAGAACGTCGACTATAAGATCGGTTGAGATGGTCCCCATTGGCACTGGTCGTTTGGTTCGGGGTTCTAGCAGCCCGCAGAGTGCTATCGCGGATACTCGAGCGCATCCAGAACGCGCAGCAAGTCTACCGTCTCCTTTACATCGTGCACACGAATAATATCGGCGCCCAGACGGTGCGACCAGGCGGCAACAGCCAAACTGCCGCTCAGTCGATCACCCGGGGCGGCGTCCAACAGCTCGCCGAGAAATGCTTTGCGGGATGCGCCAACAAGCACGGGATACCCCAGATCTTGCAGGAGCTGGAGCTCTGACAGAATATCGAGATTGTCACGAAAACGCTTCCCAAAACCGATTCCCGGATCGATGATGATCCTATCATCTTCTATACCCTGGTGCTTCAAGAAAAGGACACGTTCCTCTAAGAATGCCCGCACCTCGCGGACGACATCTTGATACGTTGGTTTCACCTGCATCGACTTGGGGGCGCCCTTCATATGCATAAGAACAACGGACACCCCAAATTCGCCGATCACCCGTGCCATATCAGGATCGCGACACGCTGTGATGTCGTTGATCATACCGCAGCCCGCCTCGACAGCGGCGCGCGCCACCTCTGCCCTGCGTGTATCGATCGACAGCGGAACGTTCAAGCGTCCGGCCAGAGATTTGATTACGGGAAGGACGCGGCCAAGCTCTTCCTCGACACCGATTCCGTCGGAACCGGGACGCGACGATTCACCACCGATATCGATGATCTCGGCACCGTCACGAGCCATTTGGGTCGCATGGCGAACCGCATCCGCCATGACGAAGTGCCGTCCCCCGTCCGAGAATGAGTCCGGCGTGACGTTGAGAATTCCCATGACGTGGGGAACCCGCTTGGGTGACAGTGTGAACCCACGGCCATGGATCACTCTCTTCTGCGGGGATCCACCGGAATAAGACATTTCAAGGCTGAGTGGCTATGGGGTATCGGGCCGCGGGAACGGTTGTGGCTTGTTGGGGAACTCCGCTCGCGATTCATCCGGCTCGTCTTGGCTGCTGGCGACCTTTTCCTGCTCGACGGGGGTGGGCGCGCGACGTTTGCGAATTGGGGGAAGCACCTCATGCTGCAGCAAGAGCTCGATCTCCTCGCGATCGAGAGTCTCGCGCTCCAGAAGCGCTTGCGCCATGGAATGGAGTATATCTATGTTCTTCTCCAGAATCTCCTTCGCTCTATCGTAGCATTCAGTGACGATGCGCGTGACTTCCTCGTCGATCGCCCGAGCGGTTTCCTCGCTATAGTCTTGATGCTGCTGGATCTCGCGACCCAGAAAGATCTGTTCCTCGCGTTCTCCAAATGAAATCGGACCCAGCCTCTCGCTCATACCCCACTGAGTTACCATCTTGCGCACGAGCTTGGAGGCCACCTGAATGTCGGACTGCGCGCCGCTGCCCATGCGTTTCAACACCAGCTGTTCGGCGACCCGACCACCCAGCGATTGCGTGATGGTGTCGAGGCACCAGTGTTTCGACACCTCGGTGCGGTCGTCTTCGGGCAAGAAGTAGGTGACGCCGCCGGCCCGCCCTCTGGGAATAATCGTGACTTTGTAGACGGGGTCGGAATACTTCAGGTTTGCCCCGACTACCGCGTGACCGGCCTCGTGATACGCCGTGAGCTCACGCGCCTCTTCCTTGACCAGTTTGCTCTTTTTCTCCGGCCCCAGAAGAATCTTGTCCTTGGCCTCCTCGACCTCGTCCATGCCGACCTTGTCCTTGTCGTAGCGGGCTCCGAGCAGGGCGGCTTCATTCACCATGTTTGCCAGGTCGGCTCCGCTCATGCCTGGCGTCGATCGGGCCATGACACCCAGGTCCACGTCGTCCGCAAGCGGAATCTTGCGCGTGTGAACCTTCAGAATCCCTTCTCGCCCCCTGACATCGGGCATATCGACGATTACCCGGCGATCAAACCGGCCCGGACGAAGAAGCGCCGGATCGAGCACGTCGGGTCGGTTCGTGGCCGCCAGCAGGATCACACCTTCGTTGCTTTCAAAACCGTCCATCTCGACCAGCAGTTGGTTTAGCGTTTGCTCTCGCTCGTCGTGGCCGCCACCCAAGCCGGCCCCTCGATGTCGGCCCACCGCATCGATTTCATCGATGAAGAGTATGCACGGCGCGTGTTTCTTGCCCTGATCAAACAGATCTCTTACACGTGATGCCCCGACGCCAACAAACATCTCTACAAAATCGGAACCGCTCATAGAGAAGAAAGGCACGTTGGCTTCCCCCGCCACTGCCTTCGCGAGCAGCGTTTTTCCCGTGCCTGGAGGGCCGAGCAGTAGCGCCCCCTTCGGGATCCGACCCCCGAGTCTCTGAAACTTCTTCGGGTCCTTGAGGAACTCAATGATTTCCTGTAGCTCCTCCTTGGCCTCGTCTGCCCCGGCCACATCCTCGAATGTCACCCGGGGACGGTCACCGCCAAACATGCGTGCACGGCTTTTGCCAAAACTAAACGCTTTATTCCCGCCCGCCTGCATCTGACGCATGATGAGGAGCCATAGGGCGACGATTAGAATGAGCGGTAGTCCGGAGGTCAATAACTTAACCCACATGCTCCCACCCGGCACTTCCCCCTCGATCACCGTACTCTCATTCTTTGCGAGAATATCGTCGGGCAGTGAATCGTCTTGGACCGGCAGAATTACAGAGAAGCTCTCGACACGAGCCTCCCTCTGTTTGCCCTGTTCACCGCCGGCTCGGTCTATGGGGATTATCGCTGGTGCAAGCAGGGTTCCGCGAACCTCGAGGCCTTTAATGACAATTCTCTTTAAGTTTCCGTCGTCTACTTGCCTGTGGAATTCGGAGTAGGATATTCGATACTCCGGATTCTTACCCATCTCGAACATCTGGAAGGCGATGAGCAGAACCAGCACCAGGATAACCCAGAAGGCCATTGCCTTCAACGGCTTAGGGGATTTGCTCAACCCGCCCTTGCCAGGAAGTCCGGGCTTGCGCCTGGGGTTGTCTCGATTATCGGGCATAAGCGCTCAATTGTCCTTTGCCAAGTCGCTCGTTGGCATTAAGTGTATTTTTTGCGACATACTAAACTTACTACAATTTCTCTACAATCACAAGCTTCGCGATATAGGGGAGATTCCTGAACCGCTCATTGTAATCCAGTCCGTACCCGACCACAAAGACGTCGGGTATCTCCTTGCCCAGATACCTAATGGTCGGCCTGGGAGACGTCGTGACGAACTGCTTACGTAGCAAAGAACACACCTCCAGACTCCTGGGCGAGCGAATTCTCAGCATGTCTAGAATATAGGATAGAGTTCGACCGCTGTCTAATACATCCTCCACGATCAGCACATCCCGCCCCGCCACGTTGGTTCCGAGATCCTCTATAATACGCACGATACCACTCGACCCGGTGCCATCCTCGTAACTGGACACCCTCAGGAAATCGATCTGATGTGGGATCGACAGCTGGCGGATCAGATCCGCGAGGAACACCACGCCACCCTTGAGTAGGTTGACCAGAATCAGGTCTCTGCCGTGGTAATCCGACGAGATCTCACGGCCCAGGCGCCCCACAACGTCCGCAATCTCCTCGGCGCTGAGGAGCACGTCACCGGGCTCATGTGCGTCGTTCTTGACCATACTGAGACGTTTACCCCCGGGCCAGGGTGATTTTCACGACTTTGTTGGTATACGGTCCTACACGGGTTTTCTCGGCCGTGGTAACCCCTACCAGCCACACGATGTCTTCGGCATCAGCGATGACCAGCGAGCGGGCTCGATCCCGGCCAGCGATTTTCTTATCGATGAACAGGTCGCTCAGCTTCTTTCTACCCGACATCCCAAATGGCCGCATTCGATCTCCTTGCCTTGGTCCTCTGAGAACGAGGGGTAGTGTGATTCGGTCGAGCGCAAAGTAAGCCGTTTGGTCACTCGCTTTGATGGAGTCAACCTCGAACGTGGATCGGTCCATGATCTCAGTGCGAACGACCACGCTGCCGGCACGGCTCTCGCCCGGAAATGTGAGGGTCTTATCGTTCGCGGGCTCCATAATCGAAGCGCTTGCGGGGCCCCTGGTCAAAATCAGATTCTCGTATTCCTTCTTGATCGTCAGGCCGGGCAGACTGAGCATTTTACCCGAACCTCTCGAGTCCCTGATCAAGCGGATGACCTGTTCGTAGTGTACGCGGCCAAGGTCCATGTCGCAACCGAGGCGATCGGCGATAACGTCACCAAGGAGTACGACGATAGCGGTATCATCAAGCGACCCGATGCCGGCGATATTCAACAGCCACTCATTCGTGGAGACGCTTCGCAGATTGTGCTCGATTAGCGGATCGGTCTTGCCGCGAATACTCTGGATCAGGTCCTGAGAATTCTGTGTCAATCGTAGTAGATTCGCGACAACGCCCGGGTGATAAGAGTTTTCAATGAGGGGCAAGAGTTCCAGGCGAACTCGGTTGCGGAGAATACCGGTGTCTCGATTGGTAGGATCCGTAACATAAGGGATACCCAACGATTCGCAGTACGATAGGGTTTCGTTCCGGCTCAAGCACAGTAGCGGACGGACGATGCGGCCACGCCGAGTGGGAATGCCCGCCAACCCTCGCATCCCGGTGCCGCTCAAAACCCGCATGAGAACCGTTTCCGCCTGATCGCTTTTCGTATGACCGGTGGCGATACGGGTCGCCCTTATCTTGTCGGCGAGGGCGGTCAGAAATTGGTACCGGGCTCTGCGCGCCCCTTCCTCCAGCGTATCGTCCGACGAGGACACCTGCGCGCGAACATCCGCTGTTCCCGAGTAAACGGGTAGCGAAAGACCCCTGGCGTAACTCACAACCAGCTCTTGCTCCTCTACACCGGATTCACGCATCTGGTGGTCGAAATGCCCTACAGCCACCCGGAATTTCAGCTCGGTGGAGAGTGCGTGCAGAAGTGATAACAGCGCCATCGAATCCGCCCCGCCCGACACGGCGGCCAGCACCAGGCCATCGGTCGGGATCAGTTCCTGAGCCAGGCTGAACCATTTGACGGTCGCTTTGAGCCGTTCTGCAGTGGCTGGTGACACAATGTTCTCCATGGAGAGATGCCGTCTTGGGTGAGGGGAGGTCTTCCGGGAAATCACTCTAAGCAAGATGTGGTGGCGGTGCAGGGACTCGAACCCCGGACACGCGGATTATGATTCCGCTGCTCTAACCAACTGAGCTACACCGCCCAGTCATTCAGAAATCATCCAACCTAATCTATAGAAATCATCGTGGGTTGTCAATAGGCGCCGCTTGTGCGTCGCCCGGAGTCGGTCGGCTCGGGTGCCTGAGTTGACTCAAGGTTCACCGCTGGTGCGACTGCCCATTCGGGGAGAATTGTAAGGCAGCAAACCACGAATTGATGTAGAATGACGCAAGACCGTTGCGCCGACGCGACGGATAGGTGCAATCCTCTACACCGCGGATCGAGAGACTCCCGGACTCGCGCAAAGACTCTACGGGCGTAGAAGAGCCGATATCGGCCAAATACCTGCACATTGGTTGCCAAGGCAAGAAAAATGCGTATCTATCA
>JAOTUR010000269.1 GCA_029863805.1 Candidatus Krumholzibacteriia bacterium
CAGTTACTCGCGCCCTGGGCCATGCTCCGCATTCTCTTGGTAGCGACACCCCTGGTGGTCATCCTCCTCGCTGGGTGCTCGGAGCAGACAAAAGCACTCGCGGATATCCGCGCTGCATTCTCCAATGAGAATTATGAAGAAACGGTGATTCTCTGTGAACATGCCCTTCGCCAGGATATACGTGACAGTGACGTGTATTATTACTACGGACTATCGTTGCTCGAGCTGGGGCGAGATTACGAAGCGTTCAGGCGGTTTGATGAAGCGGTGGTCGCCGACTCCACCAAAGGCGTAAAGATTGCCGCGTGGTTGATCGCCAAGGGCCAAGAAGCGTTTAGCCGGGGAGAAGCACGCCGGGCTGCGGAAAGGGTAAAGATCGCCGCCAATCTGGACTCCCAGGCCGACCTGGGGAGTTTCAAGTATCTGGTGGCCGATGCTTACTTTGGTGAGAAACGTTTCGAGACGGCTGCTGACCTGTACCGTTCTGCGATCGAGGAGCGGCCGGATACTTCGGTGGCCGAAGGTGCCTATTTTAATCTGGCGCAATGCTATGTGGTGCTGGGGGATTCTACGAACGCGGTGAATGCTCTGGAGCAGCTGCTGGATAGGTTCCCCAAGGGCAGTCTCTCGGGGAGAGCTCGGTGGAAACTCGTGAATCTTCTTTACGAACATGCAAGAACCGAGTTTACTCGCGGGAACTACCAGACTGTGGTCAAAGAAATAAAGACGTTGTTGACCCGAACCAGCAATAACTCGCTCGTCCAGCGGGCCAGATTTCTACTCGGGGAAGCATACGAACGGATGGCGGATTACCCCAGGGCTTATGAACAGTACAAGACGATAATAGACAAGGACCGTGGTGCGTCGGGAAGGATAGTGGAACGGGCCAGGCAAAAGATCGAAGCCCTTCGCGAATCTGGTCTACTATAAGCAACGCGATGGACAGGAAAAGCTTGCACGATGATCAACCACTTCGTCGACAAATATTCGACCCGAGCCCATGGGCTCAGACCGCTTGCGGGCGTTGTCGGTGTTCTCGCTTTGCTGCTGGTCGGATGTGCCGGAGGTTTACCCTCGATTCCCAACTCCTCCGACGCTATTTTGGAGAAGGGTGACGCGTACTTCGCGAGAAAGAAATATCTACAAGCCCAGGAGCTCTACAAAGCTTTTCTGCTTAGATTCCCCGGTGACGATCGCAGCGACTACGCCCAGTTCAGGCTTGCCGAGAGCCTCTTTGCTGGCGAGGACTACGCGCTGGCCGCGGTAGAATACCACGTCCTTGTCAGCAACTACGGCTACAGCGAGTATGCCGATGACGGTTTCTTCAAAGGAGCGCTATGCTACTACTACCAGGCTCTGAAGCCTCCGTTGGATCAGGCGCAGCGCATGCAGGCGCTCGACAAACTCGAACAATTCGCACGCGTCTTCCCGCAAAGCCCCCTGGCACCTCAGGCGCGTGAACATATACAAAAGATACATGAGAAACTGGCACAAAAGGCTTTTGCGAATGCCATGTTTTATGTGAGAAAAAAGCGCGCGAGTTCTTCGATCATATACTTGGATAAAATAATAACCAAGTATCCGAACAATGACTTCTGGGCGAGAGCTTTCTATCTCAAGGGAAAGATTCTTCTAGAGCGTGGCGAGACCGAAGAGGCTATTCGCATGTTCTCTCAGGTAATGGCCTATCCCCGTGATGTCGATGTCAAGGAAGAAGCGAGGAGGGAACTCCAGAAACTAAGGAACGACTAACCAGGTGTTGAAATGGCGAATATTGGTATCCTCGGCGGCACTTTTGATCCTCCCCACCGTGCGCATATTGCCATGGCGAGGACGGCAATCGACAATGTCCCGCTCGGCAAAGTACTTTTCATGCCGGCTCCACACCCTCCTCATAAGGACCCGGGCGATTTGAGTCCGTACGAGGTGCGCAGGACAATGGTGCGGCTGGCAATAGAGGCTGAGGACAAGATGGAGCTGTCGGTCCTGGAGGAATTCAGGGAAGGCCCTTCGTTTACGGTTGAGCTACTAAGGCACTTTAGAACCGTATGCGAAGACGAGTTGTATTTGATAATCGGTGCGGATAGCGTCGCTGATTTTCCGAGCTGGAAAAACCCCGAGCGAATACTCCAGTTGGCCACGCTGGTTATCTTTCCGCGCACTGGGTATTCATCGATGCTCTCTATGGCTGGGGACGCCTCGGTCGTACTTTTTGAAGAGCCCGTGATCAACATTTCCTCGACCGAAATCCGCGAGATATATCGTTCGGGCAGCTCGGCTCTTGAGCATGTTCCCGAAGCGGTCCACAAGTTTATTTTAGACAATTCGCTCTATACTTGATAGTTTTCTACTGGACACACTGACAGTAACTTAAAGGGATAGGTATGTCTCTCTATCTGGTGGATGGGCACGCGCTTGCCTACCGGTCATACTATGCATTTATCAGGCGCCCTCTGGTCAATTCCAGAGGTGAAGAGACCAGTGCCGTCTTTGGATTTGTAAGGACTATGCTCAACCTCGTCGAGAAGTTCGACCCGACGCATGTGGCAGTGGCTTTTGATAGTACTGGAACCACGTTTCGCACCGAGTTGTTCGCGGACTACAAGGCCAACCGCCCCAAGATGCCCGAACCGCTTGTGTCGCAACTGCCGAAGATCTTCTCGGTGCTCGAAGCGATGTCGATCCCGATGTTGTCGGTAGATGGCTATGAAGCGGACGACGTGATCGCTACGGTAACAAAGAGATTGGCATCGGCACTGCCGATTTGTGTCGTGTCAGGTGACAAGGACCTGTACCAGATTGTTAGCGAGAACACCCATGTCATTCGACCCGGCAAGAACGGCCTTCTGGAAGACGAGATCGATCCCCAAGTGTTGCGCGAGCGATTCGGGCTGCGTCCCGAACAGTTCGTCGACTATCAGGCGCTGATGGGTGATCCTTCGGACAACGTGCCCGGAGTCCGCGGCGTGGGCCAAAAGACAGCGCTGAAGCTGATCCAACAGTTTGGATCGCTGGAAGAAATCTACCTCCACCTGGAGTCGGTTGCATCCGCTGCGCTACGCAAGAAGCTGCAGCAGGGAAAGGAACAGGCCCTGTTGTCTCGAGAGCTCGTTCATCTCAAGGATTCTGTGCCGATCGATGTCTCTATGGAGACAATGACGCGCCGACCATTTGATTTGAAGGCGCTCAGGAGACTGTTCGGCGAACTGGAGTTCGATCAGATGCTAGAGACACTGGGTCCGAGCGAAGAGCAAAGAGTCGACGAGGGGGCGACGGATTACAAGCTGGTGGACTCCGAGGCGCTGCTGAAGGAGTTGGCAATAACGCTGCGTCACGCGGCTGAGTTCGCCATCGACGTTGAGTCGAGTGATTTGGATGCTATGAAAGCGGTGCTGGCGGGAATCACATTCTCGACGGGCGACGGCCGGGCGTGGTATGTGCCTGTAACGAGTGTGATCGAAGAGGAACAGTCTCTTCTCACGCCGCCGAGAGAGGCGCCGGGACTCCCGCTGGCCACTGTGGTAGAACAGCTGGGGCCGGCGATCGCGGATGCCAAACTCAAGAAAGTGGGACAGAACATCAAGTACGATATCATCGTTTTGTCCAACGCCGGTATCGACTTGGGCGGCGTCAGTTTCGACACTATGCTGGCCTCGTATTGCCTGCATCCGGCCAGACGGAGCCATGGCCTCGACAGTCTCGTCGACGAATTTTTTGGACACAGGATGATATCGTTCAGATCACTATTCGAATCGCGTACGGCGCGGAAAGACATTCGAACGGTTCCCCTGAACCGGGTCTGTGAATACGCATGCGAGGACGCGGACTACACGCTCCGTCTCAAGAATGTGCTGGCAAGGATGCTCGAGGCATCGCAGGTAAAGACCCTCTTCGAGCGTGTCGAGATGCCGCTCGCTGAAGTGCTGACCAGAATGGAGATGCGCGGCGTGGCGTTGGATGTGCCGTTCTTAAAGAAGCTGCGCAGAGATCTTGAACAGCGCCTGACAAAAATACAACGCTCGATATACGAGGAGGTGGGTGAAGAGTTCAACATCAATTCCACCGCTCGGTTACAGGATATTCTTTTTGTCAAGTTGGGTCTGAAACCGACGCACAAGACCAAAACCGGCTATTCGACCGACACCGATGTGTTGAAGTCGCTATCCTCTCAGCATGCCGTGCCCGACCTTGTGATCGAGTACCGTATGCTGAGCAAGCTAAAAAATACGTATGTGGATGCCTTGCCCAGGTTGGTAAACCCCCGGACGGGCCGGCTGCATACGTCTTACAACCAGGCGGTCGCGAGTACGGGGCGTCTGTCGAGCTCGGATCCCAATCTTCAGAACATCCCCATCCGGACGCCTTTGGGACGAGAGATTCGCAGGGCATTCGTTGCCGATGGGGAAGATCGAGTGTTGTTAGATGCAGATTACTCTCAGATCGAGCTTCGTATTATGGCCCACCTCTCTCAGGACGCCGGACTTCTCAAGGCGTTTGCCGAAGACGCCGATGTCCACCGAAGCACGGCGGCGAAGATTATGGGGGTCACATTGCACGAAGTCTCGGACGACATGCGAGCGAGAGCCAAGACGGTAAATTTCGGCATAATGTACGGTATGGGAGCCAGGGGGCTCGCGCAGTCGCTCGACATCAGCGTAAAAGAAGCCAAAGAGTTCATCGATGATTACTTTCGCAAATACCCGGGTGTGCGCCGTTTCATCGATGATACGATAGCTGTTGCCCGAAGGGACAAAGCCGTCAGCACCCTTCTGGGACGCGTCCGTCAGCTGCCCGACATCGACAGCGGTGATCGGCGTACGCAGGCGTTTTCTGAACGCATGGCCGTGAACACGCCGATACAGGGTACCGCGGCCGACATAATAAAGGGTGCCATGGTGGAGTTGGATGCGCAGCTTCATAAGAGAGGTCTCCGATCGGCGATGATCCTGCAGGTGCACGACGAGTTGCTAATAGATGCCCTCACATCGGAGCTCGAAGAAGTGACCGCTGTAGTCCGTGACGCGATGGAGAACGCAGCCAGTCTCGATGTT
>JAOTUR010000011.1 GCA_029863805.1 Candidatus Krumholzibacteriia bacterium
CCAATCGCAGTTTGAGTCGCGCCGTGGTTGATGGAGCTTTTCGCCAGGACCTTTACTATCGACTCAAGGGGATAAGCCTCTATTTGCCGCCGCTTCGCGAGCGAAAGGAAGATATCCGGGTGCTGATAGATTACTTCGTCCGTGAAGCCAACAAGAAACACCGTCGGCAGATCAAGGGGATAGACAACGACGCATTAAAGCGAATCATGGACAACCCCTGGCCCGGCAACGTGCGCGAACTTCGCAACTTGATAGATACTGTGGTTGTTCTTTCGACAACGGGTCGAATTACGTCGTCGCAGATTGATTCGCAGCTGGGCGACGTTCCAGGGGCAGACAGATCTCTCCTGCCGGTACCGCTGAACCTTACCAAAGACGAAGCCGAAAGGGAGATGATCTACGGTTCCATATTGGCCCTGCACCGAGATGTCCGTGAGATTCTGGCCATGTTGAGGACTGTTCCAGGTCGTCCGGTTGAAGCTATGCGAGAGGTCCACCCAGAGCCACTTTCAGATGGACACGCAGTACGCGACCTGGCGTCCTTGCAGAGATCCGCCATCGCCGAGGCCCTAAGAGCAAGCAACGGCAATCGCCGGAAGGCCGCTGAGCTGCTGGGCATCTCGGAGAGGACGTTGTATAGAAAAATAAAAGAGTTTGGGCTGCTATAAACCTTTTGACAGCTCAAAAAGCCGTTTATTATACTTCACTAGCAAGGCCCACTGTGGCCTCTCCCCTGATATCCTGCGGTGGAACCGTTGGTTACGCCGTTGGCCATGTGACCTAAAATGTTCCGCACGAAACTGCAGACTTGGGCGCTAATCGATCGAGTACGATCGGCTGGCGTGATTTTGCTCATTTTTGTGGTGACGTTGCCCCCAACCGTTCGTGCCGACAAGTTTGCCGGTGACTTCATGTCTGTGGGTGGTGGCGCGCGCGCCCTGGGCATGGGTGGGGCGTTTGCGGCGATCGCAAACGATGCCTCGACCGTTTTTTGGAATCCGGCGGGGATGTCCGGCCTCGAAAAACGTCATGCGTTGTTCATGCATTCGGAACGTTTTGGCGACTTCATCGATTACAATTTCGCGTCGTTTGTTAGCCCAACCAAGAGTTTTGTATCAGCTGATCGCGAGGCCGCTTTTGGGATCGCACTCATTCACATGGGTATCGATGATATCTTTGTGACCAGAGATCTCACATTTGTCGATGTGGACAACGATGGCATTTTTGAGCCTGCTGACGGCGATCGATTGAATTACGACCCTGACAATTTAAAGAAAGAGGCGAACAACGATTTTGCTTTGATGGGTAGCTTCGCTCTCAACACCACATATGGAAGAATAGGGGGCAACCTCAAACTGGTTTATACCGACGCGATCGCTGGGTTTTCGGCGACGGGGATTGGTGTGGATCTTGGCTACCTTTATCGAGATGTATTTCCCAGATTGGATGTGGGCGTGAAGTTACAGGATATCACGGGCACCTTCATCAGCTGGAGCAGTGGCCACAACGAATTCATCGCGCCGTCGGTAAAGATCGGGACAGCGTACCGAATCGATCTGTCCACTTTGAACGGCTCGTTGCTGCTAGCCGCCGACGGGGACGTCTTCTTCGAAGATCGCCGAATGGCGTCGCAGTTCTGGGCGGATCGTTACAGTCTGGATGTGCACGTGGGTGCGGAAGTGACCTTCCAGGAAAAGGTCATGATTCGGGGTGGTATTGATACGGGTAATCCGACCGCCGGGGCTGGTTTTAGGGTTGAATTGGGAAGTGTGGTCCTAGGATTTGACTACGCGTATCTGCACTATAAGAAGGATGACGAAGATATCGAAACGTTTTTTGATGATACCAACCGCATTTCGGTGCTCGCTGAATTCTAAACCGACCCGCTACCGTGCTATTTCTTCTGCCAGATATCTAGGGTTTGACCCGGATATATCCTTGAGTTTCTGCCAGACCTGTTGTTCCACGCCAGTACATCCCCCATCTTGACGTTGAACTTCCTGCTGATACCGTAGATCGTGTCGCCCTTCTTGACGGTGTAGCTCTTCCTGGTGTAGTCCTTTTCGTTCGGCTTGCGCTGCTTCGTCGATGGCAGCTTGGAAACGTCGAACGCCTCGGGTACGTAAATCGCCAGTTTCTGACCGGGATAGATGTGTGAGCGGTAGCTCAGGTTATTCCAGGCGCGAAGCTTCCTGGCGCTGGTTCGGAATTCTTCAGCGATCTCACCCAGCGTATCGCCGGACTTCACGCGATAGACTACTCTTTTGTGGCCCGTCGGCGGTGCATAACGTGCGGCATACTTCTCCAAAGCCTTCTTGTCCAGATTTCGACGCTTGTTCGTGTACCGTGGTTTGGCACTGGCGACGTCGCTAAACCCGCCCTGTATGGGTACGATTAGATACTTGCCGGCGCGGATCCTGTGCGCGTTTCTTATACCATTGAGCCGTTTTAGAGCGGATACCGTTGTACGATATTTGCCAGCGATGACCGACAAAGTCTCACCATGACGTATCCTGTGCTTGCGCCACGTGACGCGCTGTTCTGGTGGTATGCGTTCCAGAGCCCGAGCGCACACCTCGCCCCCGCCCACGGGAACTTTGACCCGAATCTCCATCTTGGGGGGCGTCGCCCAGCGCAGCAGGCTCGGGTTGAGATCACGGAGGACTTCGACACTCGTGTTCGCGGACCGGGCAATCAGTTTAACGTCTGTCGCGTCTTTGATGGTCACCTCGTCGAAGGCGATCGGCTCCACATCGGGTATCGAAAAACCGTGCCTCTCGGGTTCCCTGAGGAGGTAAAGCGCGGCTAGGAACTTGGGCACATAACGTTCGGTTTGCTTGGGCAACCTTAGCTTCCAAAAGTTGGAGGTGCGATGTCTTGCCACCGCCCGGGCCACGCGATATTCGCCACAGTTGTAGGATGCCAGAGCCAGGGGCCAGGAATTCCAAATCCCGTAGAGATCCTTTAAGTAGTTGCCAGCCGCGTAGGTCGACGCCACGATATCGCGGCGCTCGTCATACCACCAGCTGACGCGTAGTCCATAGATTCTTGCGGTGCCCGCAATAAACTGCCAAGGTCCTACCGCCCGGGCTCGAGAGCGTGCTTTGAGGTTGAAACCGCTTTCGATCATGGCCACACAGATCAATTCGTTGGGGAGTTCAAGCTCGTTTAGGATTCGCTCGATCGTCGGGCGGTACAGCTGCATCCGATAGAGGGTTCTCGCAAACCTCTCCTTCCCGGGACCCGTGAAGTAACGGATCCAGAAATCGATGCGATCATTGCGCATGGTTGGGAAGACGGTATCCCCGTTTGCATGGATGCTGATGTCGCTCTGTGTACTGTCGATTTCGGGCCAGTCTTCGATAGACAAGGCCAGGCTATCCGTTTCATTCAGATGCTCGTGCGACGTGGTCAAAATGTTTGCCATTGAATCCAGATCGGCGAGGCTCTTAAGAACATCTTTTAAGTCCGGGTCAAAATTAATTGATGGATAATAAGTTAGGGCGCTATCCAGCGTCGCGTTCAGGGAGTCGCGTGCCGATAAGAAATCAGCGATGTCACCGAAAAGAAACAGCGCGGCGGCGGAGTCGACCCCGACACGCAATTCTCCGAGAAAATGAGGGCTAAGCGTATCGCTGGCCGCCATTGCCTCGGGTTGCGACGTCGGATGGTGCCGACCAACCGAGGTGCAGCCCCAGGTCAGGGCAACTATCAAAGACAACCATATGAGGATTCTGCTCATGACAATCTCGTTTTGTTAAGCGACTTTGGTTTCAGGGAGTTTGGAGGCTGGGCCTCAGATCGGGTCGTAATCTCCGTGTTTAACCGGCTTTTCAGCAAAATGCAAGCCAAATTCTTCGCCCGCCGACACCGGGCAGGGTATGTCCTTATTCGACATCATTAATAATTACGGTGGATGGTTGCAACCCAAATGTCGTATAATTATCAAAACATAAGTCACTAAAGAAGGTATGAGCCCATGCGCACCTTTGAGAAAGACTACGAATACCTTCTCCTGAACCTCATTCCTCAACACCGTCTGGGGTTAGAGCGGCGGAAGCATCTAGAGAGGGCTATTCGCGACGGAGAGCCGGCCGACATGAAGCGGGCCGCCGTCCACGCCCTCGAGGAACTCTGTAAAGTCGGGTACTACCGCCGTGCCGACACCCAAGTCCGCCAAGAGCACGTTCTACTGACGTACGTTCGGCGGCGGGGACGGTACCAAGTAAAGCTACAGATACCGGTCGCCGATTGGCTGTCCTTGGGGGCGACTGCCCAAGACGCCTCACCGCCGGCCGTCGATTCTGCGACGGGTCCGGTGGGGGTTGATACGACCTTCAACATCCTCCCGCACCTCATACGCTCGCTCTCGATCAACGATCGCCGGGAATCCACGTTTGATCGCCTGGAATCGATCATGCGCCTTTTGCCGGAATGGTTGAGCGTGTGGCACGGTAGGCTAATGCTCAATGAGGAAAGGTTTGGTGTGCAAGAGAATCGCGGCTCATGGGTGTTCACGCTTCCCGAACGTGCGCTGCTCAAACGTGCCGTATACGAGCGCTGCCGTCGGTCCGGCAAGACCGAATTCGTGGGTCTGCCGGCGGCGCGGGCATTAGGCATTGCCGAGCCGCCGCTGTCTTCTGGCTTGGACCGTTCCCGGGCCGACGCCGAAGTCGCGATTACCCCGATATTCTCGCTTGGGGACTTCTGGGGCATCCTCGAGATCTGGTTCTCGAGGTCGTCAAACGGCTCGATAATGAGGTCTAGAGTCGAGGTAGCAACAGGGATGATCGAGCAGGTCATCGAGAACACCGTGAGACTCGAAAACCTCACCTCTGTGGATAAACTGACCGGTGTATACAACCGCAATTTCTACGATGCCCAGGTCCGGATCGAAATCGAGAGAGCCACGCGCTCGGCGAGCAAACTGTCGATGCTGATACTGGACATCGATGATTTCAAGAGGGTCAACGATACGCTTGGACACCGCAAGGGTGACGAGGCGCTCTTCTTGGTCGCGGATCTCATCAAGAAGAACCTGCGCAAGATCGATATGGCGTTTAGATACGGCGGCGAAGAGTTCGTCGCGCTGCTTCCCGGGACCTCCGAGGAGGAGGCGGCTCACACGGCGGAACGTCTTCGCGCCGTTATCGCGGAGAGTGACCAGCTCAGAGACCCAGCCGGTGGCAGGGTTCACATTCGCGTGAGCATCGGCGGCGCCGTTTATCCGGATCACGCAACCTCGGAAGAGGAGCTGTTTGCCAAAGCGGATTCGGCGCTCTACCGCGCCAAGAGAAGGGGAAAAAACCGCGTCGAGTTCTATCACGAATCGTAGGACCAAAAGACGTGCCGTTTGCGTGTGTGTGGGGGTAAAATCGTGGCGTGGGCAATGGCAGCGGCGCTGGTCGCGGGTATACTGCAGAACTTTGTCTTTCTGGCCGTAGCGTTTTTCTTGGTCGTGCGCGGGGTGTACAAGGCTCACATGAGCCGTGCTGATGCCCTTCTCCTGTCTCTGCTATGTGGCCTACTTTATTGCCACGGGCATTTCTCGATCGATCGATACCGGCTGCGTATCAGCGAGTTCGACAGACAGGCTTCCGCCTTGGTGGGCCCGCTGCTCGTAGAGGGATGGGTATCGAGTTACCCGCAGCAGGCCTACGGACAAACCCGCTTCGAGTTTGTCACCGTCATAGGTGGCGTCACGCACCGGCTGTTGGTTCGCGCCCCTGACTTCTTGATCGGTTACGGGGACAGCCTGCGCATGCGTGTGCGTCCCCGGGATTCCAGAGGGTTGCGGCCCGGTTATCTCCTGAGCCGCGGGGTCTCCGGCAGCGTCGGCGCACTCGGCGGGTCCGTGACGCGGTTGCCGGGCCACGGTGGCAGCATCGCCAAAAGGAGCGTGATGTGGCCGATTCACGACAGAGTGCGTCGTGAAACAGTCAAAGGCTTGGGCGCCGGCGCTGGATTACCGTTGGCACTGTTGCTGGGAGAACGAGGGCTCCTGACCCGAAATGTTCGCGAGGCGTTTGCGATTCTCGGCGTGTCCCATCTACTTGCCCTTAGCGGGCTGCATCTGGGCTTTGTGGCTTTGGTCCTGATGTTGGTCACGAGGCAACTTCACAGATGGCGGGGTCGAATCGTCCTCGCGTCTCTCGCGCTCTATGTCGCCGTGGTCGGATTTATCCTGTCGCTATACCGCGCGCTGATCATGGCGACGCTTCTCATCGCCGCGAAAGGGGTTCATCGCCCGCCGCGTCTCAGCCAAGCTCTGGTGATTGCGTTTGTGGTGATGTTGCTTCTCTATCCGTTCGCCCTGTTTTCAGTGGCATTTCAGCTGTCCTTTCTTGCCACTCTTGCGGTCATTTTGATTGTAGGCAAGCTCGGTGCCGCCGCCGAGGGTGGCTACTGGATGAGGGTCTGGCACGGGTTTCGTTCGACCGTTCAAATCAGCGTCGCCGTCCAGATTGTCTTGCTTCCGGTGCTTCTCACGTATTTTGGTGGCATCAGTCTGGTGGCCCCGCTAGCGACGGCCGTTTTGGTTGTTCCGGTGATTGTTCTGCTGGTTTCTTCCGGGATTGGAGTCGCAGTCTCCATGATTTCCGTTGACGCGGGAAGGGTCTTTTATGAATTAATCGAGCCGGCGGCCGCAACTTTCGATAGATTTATTCTCCTGTCGGCTGACATCGTGCCCGATCATGCGGTGATCCCCGTGCCCAGTCTGTTCTTGTACTATCTTGGTCTGAGCTTGATTTGGTTCTCGCGGACGAGAGTGATTATCAAGCTTTTTGGAATTCTCTTGGTCGCGTCCGCCTGGCTTCCGGTCTTTTCCAATCTAGATTTTTGATGCGGTCATGGAGGTGAAATGCTATATTAGGTCCTTCCCTTACAGCAGGGAGTATAGGTTGAAAAAAAAGTCGTGTAATATAGCTGTGATGGCTTCCGGGACCGGCACCAATTTTGTGGCGATTGCGGAAGCTTGCCATCGCGGTGATATTGCCGCTCGAGTGGTGTGCTTGATTTCCGATCGACCGCAAGCCCCCGCTCTGCAACGGGCTCGTTCGCTCGGCATCGCGACCCACCTCATCGAGCTACCGTCAAAGCCCGGGTTGCCCAGCGATGCGGAACAAGAGCTCGTCATGTTTTGCAGGAGCCGGGAGGTCGATTTGATCGCGCTGGCGGGGTTTATGAGGATCTTGAAGGGGCCTCTACTGACCGAGTTCGAGGGGCGGATAATGAACATCCATCCTTCGCTCTTGCCCAGTTTCAAGGGTCTCCGTGGCATCGGTCAGGCGCTGGACTATGGCGTCAAGGTGACGGGGTGCTCGGTTCATTTTGTGGACCGCAGCGTCGACGGAGGAGCGATCATTACGCAGGCGGCCGTCCCGATTGCGGAGGACGACACGGAGGATACGCTCGCCGAGAAGATCCACAAGGAGGAGCATCGCATTTACGTGCAGGCCATCGGTCTGTTTGCGCAGGGTCGACTGCGGCGGGAGGGAAGACGGACAAGGATTCTCAGTGCGTCGGACGATAGATAGGTGGGGAAGTAGCGCTCGTTTGCGTCTGCCATCATCAAGGGAAGAATGATATGACTGGCACAGTGATGAATATGCGTGAATACGGATTGGAACCCGATGTTTCAGGCAAAGTTCGGGATATTTTTGATCTGGGCGATCGACTTCTCATCGTTGCCACGGATCGGATCAGCGCATACGATGTCATCCTCCCGGACCCGATACCAGGCAAGGGAATCCTCTTGAATCAAATGACCCTTGGTTGGTACGAACTGTTCGGACATGATCTTGCAACCCATTTCATCACCGCCGACCATGATACATACCCTGAGCCATTCAAGTCGCGCAAAGAGCTGGCGGGACGTAGCATGTTGGTGAAGAAGGCCAAGCGCTATGATGTCGAGTGTGTGGTGCGAGGTTACCTGGCGGGTTCTGGGTGGAGAGAATACAAGCAAAACCAAAGGGTCTGTGGTATCGAGCTGTCCGCTGATCTGGTCGAGTCGTCGCCGCTGGAGCCACCTATCTTTACGCCCGCCACAAAAGCAGAAAGCGGTCACGATGAAAACATTACCTTTGAACAGATGACGAAGATTGTCGAGGCGGCGGTCGCAGCTCAACTCAGGGATTTGAGTTTCCGGATCTATGAGAGGGCGCATGGTTACGCCAGAGATCGCGGGATCATCCTTGCCGATACCAAGTTTGAGTTTGGTGAGGTCGACGGTGAGATCATTCTGATCGATGAGCTTTTGTCTCCCGATTCCTCTCGCTTTTGGCCGCTCGATACCTATGCGCCGGGTAAGTCGCAATTCAGCTTTGACAAGCAGTTCGTAAGGGATTACCTGGACGAAATCGGCTGGGACCATAAGCCGCCGGGTCCCAGGCTGCCGTCGCACATAACGAAGAAAACCGCGGAGCGATATCGGGAAGCGTGTAAAAGCCTTTTCCCAACCATTGACACGGAGAGTTTTCTGTGAACAGTAAGTCCGCAAGAACGGCGCTGATTAGCGTAACAGACAAAACTGGCATAAACCGTTTGGCAGCGGCGCTTCGGGATAGTGGGTACGGAATACTCTCATCCTCTGGCACCATGAAGCATCTTGCAACCGAGGGTTTTGATGCCCAGGAGATCTCGCATTATACGGGGACTGCGGAGCTGCTCGACGGGCGGGTCAAAACTCTGCACCCAAAGATTCACGCGGGTATTCTCGCGGATCGCGACAATCAGTCGCACGTTGGGCAACTAAGCAAACAAGATATCTTGCCCATCGATGTCGTCGTGGTGAACCTGTACCCGTTTGTTGAGAAGTATCGTAGTGGTCAGCTGGCGGAGAAAGAACTGTGCGAGTTTATCGATATAGGTGGCATTACTCTCATCCGGGCTGCTGCCAAGAATTTTCATCATGTTACGGTAATCACGGACCCGGCCGACTATGATGCTGTCGCGTCGGAGATCGAGTCACGGGGCCATACGTCGCTGGAGACGCGGCGTCGATTGGCGCGTGACGCCTTTGCACTGACTAACTCATACGACGCGGCAATCGCCGAGTTTATGAGCGGTAATCTGCCGCGGGATAAGAAACCTCAACGGATGAGTCTGGCCCTGGAGAAAGTGGACGATCTTCGTTACGGTGAGAACCCTCACCAGAGCGCGGCAGTTTACCGAACGGTTCGAGGCTCGGTTATTCTGTCTCTGGTCAAACACCAGGGCAAGGATTTGTCCTACAACAATTATCTTGATGTGGTGGCCGCGTTTTCGTTGGCGCGGGATTTGGGCATGGGTGCTGTGGCTATCATCAAGCACACCAATCCATGCGGCGCGGCCTGGTGCGGAGATCCGTTGCGGTCGTTCCGTCGTGCACTCGCTACCGACCGTGTTAGCGCTTTTGGAGGTATCATTGCGGTCAACGGCCATGTTGATAGCAAGCTTGCCAACGAACTGAATCAGCTGTTTCTGGAGGTGGTGCTTGCGCGTTCTTTCGACGACGATGCGTTGAGCATTCTGGGCAAGAAGAAAAACCTGCGAGTTGCCAGTATGCCTGAATCCAACTGGCAGGATGTCGACGACGGTCAGTTCGGAATGTTCACAGAAGGCGTCTTTTTGTTGCAAGATGCTGACAGCGGATTTCCGGAGCTGGGCGAGACCCAAGTCGTGACAAAAAAGCAGCCCTCACAGGCTGAGATGGTGGCGTGCCACATGGCCTGGAAAGTCGCGAAACATGTAAAGTCGAACGCCATAGTTATAGCCGATGAAGAAGGCACGGTGGGCGTCGGAGCGGGTCAGATGAGCCGGGTTGATGCGTCTCTGATTGCGACCCGCAAAGCATTCGACGCTGATTTCTCGCTCAGCGGAAAGGTCGCTGCGTCGGACGCGTTTTTCCCGTTTCCCGATGGAGTGAGCACGCTTGCCAAGGCTGGAATTACAGCCGTGATTCAACCCGGCGGATCGATCCGAGACCGAGACGTAATAGAAGCTGCCGACGCTGCCAGCATCGCCATGTTGTTCACCGGGCGAAGGCATTTCCGGCATGCTTGAACGTCGTTCGCACGATGGCTGACAACGGAATCGTCATACTCGATTATGGATCTCAGTACACCCAACTGATTGCGCGTCGCATACGCTCAAAGAAGGTCTACTCGCAGATTCTCCCCTTTTCTGCACAGCGACAAGAGGTCTTCAGCTCCCACCCGCGGGGTCTGATTCTCTCCGGCGGCCCGTCTAGCGTTTTTAGAGACACAGCACCGGCCTTGCCCTCGTGGTTCGACAGCGTGGACATACCGGTATTGGGCATCTGCTATGGTATGCAGCTGCTGGCCCGGGATCTAGGGGCGCCCGTCGAGTCCTCGTCCGTCGGCGAGTACGGTCACACAAGTGTCAAGATCGACAACAAGAATGATCTCTTCTCCGGTTTAGGGGACGCCCTGCGCGTGTGGATGAGTCACGGCGACAAAGTTCTGGAGGCTCCGCGGGGCAGCCTGACCATTGCTTCGTCGCAAGAGTGTAAGGTCGCGTCGTTCGTCGAACCGGCATCAAAGAAGTACGGAGTTCAGTTTCACCCGGAGGTTCACCACACCGAATACGGCGATCAGATACTGGACAATTTTATATTCAATATCTGCGAGTGCTCACCATCGTGGGTAGCTGGTAACATAATTCACGAGACCGTAGACAACATTCGTGAACGGGTGGGTAAGGGGCGAGTGATCTGTGCGGTGAGTGGTGGTGTGGATAGCTCGGTCACGGCGGGTTTTGTCGATCGGGCGATTGGAAAACAACAGGTGTGTGTGTTCGTAGACAACGGTCTTCTGCGCGAAGGCGAGAATGACAGCGTCGTGGCGTTGCTCAAGCAACAGCTCAGCGCAGCTCCGGTTGTGGTTGATGCGCGCAAGCGGTTTCTGGCCAGGCTCGAGGGTATCGTCAACCCGGAGGAGAAACGTAAACGTATCGGCAATCTTTTTGTCGAAATATTCGAGGAGGTGAGCAAGGAAAGAGGGCCCTTCGAGTTCTTGGCGCAGGGGACACTCTATCCGGATCGAATCGAAAGTACTTCGACCTTTGGACCTTCCGCGACAATCAAAACTCACCATAATGTCGGCGGGTTGCCCGAGAAATTGAATTTCAAACTCATCGAGCCCTTGGCCCTGTTGTTCAAAGACGAGGTCAGAGTCATCGGTGCGGAGTTGGGACTCCCCAACGAGCAGCTCTCCCGACACCCCTTTCCTGGCCCGGGTCTTGCAGTTCGGGTGGTAGGAGAGATAACCGAGGAAAAACTCTCCGTTCTGAGGAAGGCAGACAAGATATTTATAGACGCCCTAAAACACTGGGGACTTTATGATCAGGTGTGGCAGGCCGGCGCCGTGCTGCTTCCCGTGCGTAGCGTAGGCGTCATGGGTGACGCCAGAACCTACGAAAACGCCGTGGTTTTGCGAGCCGTAACCAGTACCGACGGCATGACCGCCGACTGGGCCAAGCTTGACAACGCCTTCTTGCAGGAAATATCAAACCGTATTATTAATTCGGTAACGGGGATAAATCGCGTCGTTTACGACATTAGCTCAAAACCACCCAGTACCATCGAGTGGGAGTGAGCCTTTTTTCACAGTTCTCTCGGTAAATCCCAAATCGGATAGTGGGCAAAGGTGGTCCCCGGGGGCATTTTTTAGGGACGCAGCAACCATGTTACTGAGACCGCTCGCTGTTTTACCGGCCCTGCTCGTGCTCGGTTTGTACCTCGACGCAAGCCGGGGCTCGACCCCCATTCAGCTCCTCGTCGAGCGCCCCTCACAGAGCCTGCGTGACCAGGTCATCGATATCGACGACAAGTGGAGCGGGGCCAGACTACTCGCCCACTTTGGAGAGAACAAGCTTGCGTATGATCTACTCGGGGCGCGTCCGGCAAACGAAGCGTTGGATCCGCAGATCGAGCGTTTCGAAGCCAGGTTGCTGACCGAAATCGGTCTTCCTGCGAGAGCCGACAGCGTGCTCGCGCTTCAGCCTTACACCTCTGATGAGCAAGCGTACTACAGACTTTGTTTACAGAGATCGCGTCTCAACTTGATGGCGGGGAATTGTCAAAGGGCGCTCGATTTTTTGTCACTTATCGACTCCCTCGCTATTCCGGCTTTCGCACCCTACAGGGACTATCTCGCGCTGGAATGTTTATCGCTGCTGGGGCGTTTCGATGAGGCAACGCAGGTGGGCGAGGGACGGCTGGCACAGGGGGTTCCAGTGTCACTTTCTCCTCGTCTCGAAGAGCACCTCATCGAGGCCTACGTTCAATCACACAAATACCAGCGCGCACTCGACTTGATCCAGGTTTTGAGAGCGCGGCCCACAACATCCTCTGCGATCGCGCCGATCCTGATCGCCGAAGTAGACATCAAGCTTCTGATGGGAGACACATTAGGAGCGGTCGATCGCGCCATCGATCTCCTTGGCGACAGAAGAACCCGTCGTAGATCGCTGGAGCTGACCGAGCGTTTGGTCAACAAGGTGAGTCTGGAGACGTTGTCAGACCAGACACTCCTGCGATTTTGCGGAGTTCTCTTACGAGCCAAGAACCTGCGATCCGCCGATCGTATCGCATCGATACTGTCCGAGCGATCACTCAGCAAAGACAATAAGGAGAGGCTAAGACTGTTTCTCGCGGATCTATACTACAAAGAGAAACGCTACAGCAAGTCACATCAGCTCGCGGGACCCAAGTTCGATGATCCCTCGATGGAACGGACCGCAGGTTTGCTGCGCGCCAGGATATATCGTAAGACCGGTCAGGGGCTCCGGGCGGCCGACGAATACGTCAACTTCAGCACTCGCTACCCGTATGACGCCAAGGCTGCCGAAGCGCTTATTGTTGCATCTGGACTTTATTTGCGTGCCGGTGATCGCAAACGTGCGATGGGACTTCTCGAGCGCATCACCGATACCTACCCGAGCCATCGTTATGCAAAGGTGGCTGCGAAGAGGATGGCTCTATATTACATCGAGCACAAGTACTACTCACGGGGTGTTGAGGTCTTGGAGGCCGCGGTAGAAAGGTCCCGCCGTAGGGGTGAGGATCTGCTCTACTATCTGGCGGATACCTATCGTCGCATGGGCAAGTCGGAGAAGGCCAACCGGCTTCTCGAGGAGTTGGACGAACTAAACCCAATGTCTTTCTACCTGGCGCCGCATGTTGAAACGTCTTTCGCCCAACCGATCATGGCCAGCAATGGTCGTATCGAGTTGCATGGGGACCGCGGGTTGTTGGATTTTCTTGAGCGTGTGTTTCGAGAAAGGCAGGATTGTTATCGGGCCGTTAGGCAGGCGTTGACGGAACCGTCGGATGCGGCGGGCGATCTGCGAGCCGGCGCCGTATATCTGGAGCGGGGACGGCAGTTTCTGCAGATGGGCTTTCGTGACTGGGCGGAAATAGAGTTGCGGACGCTCGAAACCAATCACGATCTTCCGGCACGATACTGGTTCGAACTGGGAGTCCTTTACGACGATTTTGCCATGCATTGGAAGAGCGTGAGAGCGTTTCAACGGGTGTACTACGCGGTTGGTGGGGAGACTCGCGAGTTGCTAGATCGTTACTTCAAGCTGCTTATGTATCCCATGCCCTATCCCGCTCTGATTGTCGAAAACTGCTCCCGGTATGGCGTGGCACCACATCTGATCTATGCGATGATGCGTGAAGAAAGCCTTTTTGATCTTAATGCAGTGTCCCGCGCCGGTGCCATGGGCCTGATGCAGCTCATGCCTGCAACCGGCGATCAAGTGGCAGGCACACTTGGATTTCCTGAAGGCGTCCACGAGGACCTTTTTATCCCCGAAGTGAATCTAACGTTTGGGATCTGGTATGCCTCTCACCTGCTGACAAAGACGGATGGCGATCCTCTGATGATGCTGTCGGCGTACAATGCCGGATTGGGTAACGCCAGACGCTGGTTTACGGCCAACCGAAATGCACCAGCGGTCATTGCCATGGTAGATGGGATTGATTACAGAGAAACGAGGAATTACGTCAAGAGAATCGTCAAATCGGCCAGGGTTTATCACGCGTTTTACTTCAACCCTGATCATTCTCAGCGCAGTTCTCTGCACTAGCTCAACACGGTCAATTGCCGATTCGCAAAGACCGACGACGCTGGTGCCGCCGCCGTGGAAACACACGTTGGGCCTGAACCGCGTTCGACAGCCACACCTCGATATCTATTCTGGCTATACAAAGAAATTTTCCCAGCCGCAGGGGGTCGCTGCAGTTAAACTGAGTTTCAACGACCAGGAGGGGGGCGGTGACGACGACGAGCTTACGGTATACGGAGTAAACTCGGGGACGGGTGAAATATTCTACAACAAGTCGATGGTAAGCCTGGGATTTTTCGGACAGCAAGACCAGGGGCAACACGTGTTGATCGAGGCGGTTGGTATAGATGCTGACGAAAAGGGGGAGGTGTTCGTCGCCGATCGAGGAAGCCACAAGATCGTTCACCTGCGCATCAGTGAAAGCAACGAACTCGGCTACGTCGACTCCTTTGACCTGTCTGGTTCGGCGCAGCCGTTGCGTACTCCGACTGATGTTGCCGTTGAGAACGAGAGTATTTTCATCACAGATACGGGTAACGACAGGATCATTGAAGTCGACTTGCAGGGAAATCTCGTCCGAGAAATAAACGGCAAGACGGGTTTACACATGCCCTGGGGAATAGACGTGATCATGTCCCGAGATTGGAACTTCTTTGGATCACGGTTCATGGTGGTTACGGATTCGTTGAATCAGAGGATTTCCCTCCTGTCCCTGGATGGTGAAGTAATCGAATCGGTAAGGTATGGAGAAATCTCCGACGCACCCGGCGGTTTTTTCTTTGTTGCGGTTGATTACTATTCCAACATTTATGTGACTGATCATGCTGGCGGCTGCATCTACAAGTTCGATAGGTTCCTCAGATTTCTGACCCGTGTCGGCTGTGGCAGCGGCACCGGCGACGATCTGGTTGAACCCCGTGGGATCAGCGTCTACCGTCGTTTTGGACAGATCTTCGTCGCCGAAAAGAATGGTGCCAGTTATTTTTGGGTCGGCACCGACGTTGAAAACCTCCGTTCTTCCGCGCGCGACGAACGAGGCCGGCTGGACATCCGAGTCAGGTTCCTCCTGACCGAGCATTCATGGGTGACTATCCGACTCGAAACCGATGGAGGTAAACCAGTGAAAACCTTTGCTAAAAAGTCCTTTATGAATGCGGGTCACATCACCCTGCAGTATCGCCTGAGTACCGGAGAAGTCCCTTGCCCGATTGCAAATTGCAAGTATCGTGTAACGGTACATGCCCAACCCACCTACTCTTCACGCGAGTTTCATTCTGTCGAGCGCACGGGCCCCCTGCGCGATTTCTAGTCATCAAGGCCCAGGGCAAGTCCGTTGTCGTGGAAACGTTCGTCCACGGCTGGATTACGGTCATATGGCGAACAGGTGCGCTAAATGGCGTAGCCCGTCTCCTCCGGTCAAGTCGCCGCGTCGGGCCATCCATCCTTGGCCTTATTATTGCTAGATTTGCCGTGTTACCAAGGCCCCGGGCTCCGAATAACAAATGGCGTAGGTAGTTGTCTCACAAATAGATCCAGGAGACGTTTTTGCTCGAATCCGTTCGAATCCCTGTCAAGAGCTACCATGACGCGGGGTGAAGATTCTGAGCCAACGAAGATCCCGGCGGATCAAAATCAACCAGGACGCCCCGATGCCCAGGGCCGACGGGCGACTGGCATGCCCAGCGAACCGACGGTCGAGGTGAACAACTTCGTTTCTGGTTTTTCCTTAGGGGTTGGCCATGTTTCTTAAGCGATTCTTTAGTTTTATCCCCAAGAACGAGTTTTCGCGGGCCCTTGACCTCTTCAACGAAGGTCATTATCGACGGGCCCTGAAAATCTTCGACGACCTGCTGACCAAACATAGGCCTGGAGACGATCTCGACGTGGCCACCATAGAACTGTATGCATGTGAATCGCATGTGGCACTCAGCCGTGAACGTATGAACGAGGGTAATCTGGAGCAGGCGTGTGAGGAGATGGAAATTGCAGTGACGCTAAAGCCGAACTTCGCCGATCTGCGATTCAATCTGGGCAATTTCCATATGGCGCTAAAGAAGTTTCCGCAGGCCAAGGAGAACTTTGCACGAGCGTTGGAGATAAACCCCAAGTACTTCAAGGCCGGTGCCAACCTGGCACGAGCCCTGTTTGCCTCGGGTGATGGAGAGGACGCCATCCGACACCTCGAAGAGACCAAAGAACACTGTCCGACGTTCTACAAGCAGAACTTGAGCGACCTGATCAACATGATCCGAATCGGCGAGGATGCCGCAGTTGTCGATCGCGCATTTCACGAGATTCTTGAAGAGCAACCCAGCTCGGCCCAGATCAGTCGCGAGGTGGCGATTGAAGCCATCCAAAACGGCAACTTCAGCGAGGCGATTCGAGAGCTAAAAAAAGCGATCGTGCTCAATCCCGATTATCCTGACCTCCACAACTATCTGGGGATCGCTTACGGCAATAGCGGTATGGTAGACGATTCGATCGAAGAGTTCGAGGTATCCCTCAAGATCAACCCTTACTACCTGAAGGCTAGACTAAACCTCGCGCTTGCCCAGTACGATTGCGGACGCTTCATAGAGGCCCAAGCGCACATTGACAGGGTGCTCAGCGTCAAACCGGACAACCAGCTGGCAAAGAATCTTCTGGCCGAACTAAGGGCCCTTACCGATAGAAAGTAGAAGCCGATGAACAGAAAAGTCGCTTTCATCGATTACTATCAAGTTCTACGCGTATGGCCCACCGCATCGGACGACGCCATAAAAAAAGCCTATTTTCAGTTGGCCAAACTCTATCATCCTGATGTCGCAGGAAAAGCCGGGGCTGAGGAGTCCGAAGACAGCGTGGATTTCAAAATGATCAACGAAGCCTATGCGAATCTCAGCGATGCGACAAAACGCAGAGAGTTCGATGAGGTTCTCAAGCGGCAAAGCGGAGGCAAAGCGGCCTCGACGGTAAAGCCTGCCGCCGACAAGCGCTCCGCGCAGCTGGCTTATGAGCAGGCAAGAACAGCAATGCGACACAATCGTTATGACAAAGCCGCTGTACTGCTAAAGAGCGCCATCAAATACGACGATTCCAACCCGGCATACTACAGCTGGTACGGTTTTGTGCTCGGCTCCCTAAAAACCCGGTTGCACGAGGCCAGGGACGTTTGTAAGAAAGCGCTCGAGCTGGAGTTCTACAACGCCGACTACCATGCCAACCTCGGATACGTCTATCAGCAGGCAGGACTCAAGAGCACGGCGCTTGAGTGCTTCAAAGAGGCGTTGAAGTGGGATCCAGAGCACGCTCTGGCAAAAAAGCACCTGCAGGGCGGCTGCGGCCAAGCAAAAAAGAGTCTCCTTCAGACCATCCTACGATTCGTGACGGGAAGCGGAGCCGACAAGAAGACCTCGCCATCGGGTTAGACGCCGCCTGCGCAAAGACACCCCCAGGAAAAAACTCCGGTTGACAGCGATCGCCAGCCTTTGTTTAATCGTTTTGGGTAACTTCGAAACCGATGCAAAGAGAGCTCACCTTTTATCCGGAAACTGAGCGTACTCGGGACCTGGTTTATTCCGAGTACACAAGCTGCGATCGCAGTATCCACGTGCTTCTGCAAGACAACTCGGTTCCCCAGTATCATTTCCTGTTGGAAGCGTACCGCGAGATTGTGGCGCGTTATCTCTCCACGTCGCGGATTCAGTCCCCACTCAGCTTTGCGATGGAGCTCTCGACCCGCCTCGACGAACTAGCTCGAATGGCCAACGTCACGGTGAACGACTTCAAGTCCATGGGTGTCTTCGTGGTTCTGAGGGGGGCGCAGGGATATTTGCTGCTCACCTCCAGACCCGAAGACGTATTCATGCATGGGGGTGGCGAAACCTTGCCTCTGCTAGACACACTGGGTTCGGGGGCCGAGAGGGTGCGCTTCTCAGGAGGCGTCTTACAGGAGGAACTATTCCCAGAGAATGTGACGGATTGCCTACTGGCGTTCAACTTGGATCCGGTCTTCTTCCGTGATCGCGACATCGTCCTCGGCTGTGGAGAGGAGAACAAGAGCACCGTGCTCGAGGCCCTGTCGGATCCGCTGTGGCTGGCGACGAACGATCGACGTAATTCACTGGTGTCCAAGTTCATGAGCTGTCGGGTGCTGGCGTTACGGTTCGACGACACGCTGCCACAGGTGGTAGCGGGCAACGTCACGGCATCTCGCATAAAACGAGTCTTTCGCCAACGGGGTGCGCCGGTTGTGGCCGCGGCGGCCGCGGCACTGATTATTGCTTATTTCGCAACGGATTTGTTGTTACCCAATCGCGGCCTTCAGCCACAGACAGTGTCCCCGAACGAGGCGGGTGGCCAGCGCGGCACCGAGTTGATGTCACCGCCAGCAGAAGAACCCATCGTCGAAAACACGACGCTTCTTACACAGAATTGGAGAAAAAACTGTGCCGAGGCAGTCACCTCGTCACCCGTGCTCTATGAGAAGTGGGTAATATTCGGCTCCAGGGACGGCAACACCTACGCCCTCGAAAGGGAGAGCGGAGAGTCGCTGTGGATAGTAAAATCTCCAGATGGAATCGGTGCGTCGCCCGCCGTCTCCGAAGGAGATGTGGTGATTGCTGACTACCAAGGCAATGTATCGGCTCTTAGCGCCAGGAACGGCGCCTTGCGCTGGCAGCAAAAACTTCCCATGCGGATAGTAAGCTCCCCGTCGGTCATGGAGGGCAAAGTCTTGGTGGGGTGCTACGATGGCTATGCCTACTGTATGTCGATGAAGGACGGAAGCGTCCTGTGGAGGCAGCGCACGCAGGGGAGGATACGCGCGTCGACGGCAGCCTCTCAAGGTCGATTCTACGTCGCGTCGTATGACGGTTATCTGTATGCGATAGATGGAACCGGCAAGGTCGAGTGGCGGTATCAACTTAATGGACAGATTGCCAGTTCGCCGGTGGTTCACCATGATCTTGTCATCATCGGTGCGCCCGATGGTCGTGTCCACGCGGTGGACGCAGCGCAGGGGTCGCTTCGTTGGCAATACTCGACGGGTGGGGCCGTCAAGTCAGCAGCTGTCGTGCACGGTGGGCTGGTGTACATAGGATCGAATGATAAACACTTGTATTGTCTCAATGGGGCTGATGGGTCAGAGGTGTGGAAATTCAAGACGGACGACATCGTACTCGCGCAAGCGCGAGTGTCGGAAGGCGTCGTGTACGTCGGTTCCTACGACGGCTTCCTCTACTCGCTCGATGCTAGAACAGGAAAACTACTCGATCGTTTCCAAACCGATAGCGAGATCTACTCGTCCCCGGTCGTCGACCAGGATTCGGTCTATTTTGGCACCAACAAGGGGGACTTCATCTGTCTGAACCACCGAAATAAGAAGGCCTTGTAGTCAAAAGGGGGCATCGGCAGAAAAAGGAGGCTTATCCATGCCCAGAGGAATCATCAAGTTCTTCAATGAGAGCAAGGGATACGGTTTTATCGAAAGCGATCAGGACGACAACATCTTTGTCCATCACTCGGCGATAAGAAAACCCGGCTACAAAACACTAGAGGAGGGGCAGGAAGTCTGGTTCGACGTCAGACGAGGCCAACACGGCCTGGAGGCCGTTAACGTCCACAAGATCTGACCTTCGCTCTAGAATTCCCATCCGATCCGGGGTGGCAGCTCCACCTGTCTGGGAGTTTGCTGCCCCTTGCGAAATCGACGGCTATTTGTTAGTTTCCATACGTCTAAAACCCGGACGTAACCATGAAACAGAGTCTACTCAGCAAAATATTCCGCCCTAAGTCCGAACGGGACTTCAACAAGCATCGCAGCACGATCGATGAGATCAACCGTCTCGCCGAGTCGTTTCAGGGCCTCTCCTCAGAAGATTTTCCCCGTAAGACAGAAGAGTTCAAGAAGCGGGTTGCCGATGGAGAATCGCTTGAGTCTATTCTGCCTGAGGTGTTTGCCTTGGTAAAGGCGGGGTGCCGGGCGCTGGTGGGCAAGTCCTGGGACGTGTGCGGTATTGAGGTCGGCTGGGAAATGGTGCCCTACGACGTCCAGCTGGTGGGGGGCATTGTTCTCAACCAAGGCGGGATTTCGGAAATGGCAACCGGTGAAGGCAAGACGCTGGTCGCCACTATGCCACTCTATCTGAACGCGCTTGTCGGTCGCGGTGCTCACTTGGTGACGGTGAACGACTACCTTGCGCGACGTGACTCGCAGTGGATGGGTAGACTCTACGAACTGTTGGGGCTCACTATCGGTTGTGTCCAATCGGATATGTCGAATGAGGAACGTAAGCGGGCATACAATGCGGACATCACGTACGGTACCAACAATGAGTTCGGGTTTGATTACCTCCGCGACAACATGAAAACCCGCGCCCCGGATAAGGTCCACCGCAAGCCGTACTATGCCATCGTGGATGAGGTGGACAGCGTGCTGGTTGATGAGGCGCGAACACCGCTCATCATTTCGGGCCCAGTGACCGCGAGCCAGTCGTCGGAGCTGTTTGCCCGGCTGCGCCCCGAAGTCGAGCGCGTGGTCGGCCTGCAGGGAAGATTGATCAATACCCTGCTGTCGTTTGCCGAGAAGAACCTCGATGATGGTGATAAGGAGGATGAGGTGGCGCGGGGGCTGCTAAAGGTGAGCCGTGGCGATCCCAAGAACTCGAGATTTCTGAAAATCAAGAAGGAGTCTGGAGTCGACAGAATGATTGCGCGTATCGAGGCGGATCTGATGCGCGAGAAGGCCCTCCACGAGCTTGACGAGCAGCTCTACTATGCTATCGACGAGAAGGGTAATACCCTCAACCTGACGGATAAGGGCAGGGAAGCCCTGGCGCCGAAGGATCGTGAACAGTTCGTCCTACCCGACATTAGCGAGGAAATCCAGGCCGTCGATAACAATACTTCTCTGGACCCCCGGGACCGAATCAAGGAGAAGGATCGTATCTACCGGCAGTATGCCGAAAAATCGGACGCGGTACACAACTTTAACCAGTTGCTCAAGGCTTACACGCTTTTCGAAAACGACGTGGACTACGTGGTGCAGGATGATCGCGTGATCATTGTCGACGAGTTCACCGGGCGCTTGATGCCGGGACGGCGGTTTTCCGATGGGCTCCATCAGGCGCTGGAGGCAAAGGAACGCGTCAAGATCGAGGGGGAAACGCAGACGCTGGCGACGATCACCTTGCAGAATTACTTCCGAATGTACGAGAAGCTTGCCGGCATGACCGGAACCGCAGTCACCGAGGCGGCCGAATTTCACAAGATTTACAAGCTGGATGTGTCAGTGATCCCTACCAATGAGGCGGTTCGTCGCATTGACTTCGATGACCGTATCTACCGCACCAAACGCGAGAAGTACAACTCGATCGTCGATGAAATCGAACGCTTACACCATAAGAACCTGCCGGTGTTGGTCGGCACGGTGTCTGTGGAAACATCTGAACTGATCAGTCGACTCCTCAAGCGCAAGGGCATCCCTCATAATGTCTTGAATGCGAAATACCACCAGCGAGAAGCGGAAATCGTGGCTGGTGCGGGTAAGCCCGGGGCGGTTACTATCGCCACCAACATGGCCGGGCGAGGCACTGACATCAAGTTGGGCCAGGGCGTGGTCAAGTGTGAGACGTGCGGCATCGGCTCAGGAAAATCCTCTTGGAAAACCAAAGGTGGTGAGGTGGTAAACCCAAACGAGTGCGTCCAGGATGTGCCGTGCGGTCTTCATATCCTGGGGACCGAGCGTCATGAGGCACGGCGTATAGACCGTCAGCTGCGGGGACGAGCGGGAAGACAGGGCGACCCCGGTGCGTCGTTGTTTTTCTTGTCCCTGGAAGACGACCTGATGCGTCTCTTCGGAGGCTCTCAACGGATATCCGGTCTGATGGATCGTATGGGTCTCGAGGAAGGAGAGGTTATAACACACCGCTTGGTAACCCGAGCGATCGAGCGCGCTCAGCAAAAGGTTGAGAACTACAACTTCGAGATTCGCAAACGGCTCATCGACTACGACGATGTCATGAACCGCCAGCGAGAAGCCATATACGGAAGGCGCGACGAGATTATCGAGGCGGAGGACCTGAGCGAAATCTTGAAAATGATGATCAACGACTTCACCGAGTCGATCGTCGGCCAGTATATCGATCCTCGTGAACTCCCCGAAAACTGGCCGCTTGGCGAGCTGTTCGCCGAACTGGAAGCGACCTTTTTGTATTCATTTCCAGCGATGAATCGGGAGATCGAGGAGGTGCGCGAGGAGGAGGTGATGGAGTATGTGCGAACGCGCGCTCATGAAGCCTTGGACCTTCGGGAGCGATTCCTGGCTGAGGAGCTGGGTAGCGAGGATGTGGTCGAAGAGTTCGAAAAATACGTGCTGTTGCAGACCATCGACGAGCGTTGGATGGACCATCTCCACGAGCTCGATTACTTGAAGGAAGGCATACATTTCCGCGCATACGCCCAGAAGGATCCGCTCGTCGAGTACAAGAAAGAGGCGTTCGGTCTGTTTGGTGAGCTCAATGCGACGATCGACAAAGACGCCCTGCAGGCGTTCTTCCATGCTAGAATCGCAGCCAGAGAGCCGCGACGAAGGGACCTGTCGGCCTCCAAGGCGATCCATACAAGCGCCGGAGCCTACGCCATGCAGTCAAGCGGGATGGGCGCGTCGGCCGCCACCGAGGATGCCCTCAAACCGCCGGCCCCTGCCAAGCCCAAGACGCGCGAGGCCGAAAAGGTCGGCCGCAACGATCCCTGCCCCTGCGGAAGTGGCAAAAAGTACAAGAAGTGCTGCGGGGCCGGCTAGGAAGACCGGCCACTGCCCGGACCGCGGGCGGTGTCAAATTTCTCCAAAAATAACAATTGCATCGTTTGGCGGGGTAGGGTTATGTTTCATTGCCAAAATGAACTAGCACGCTACTTGCTCGTTTCCTCTGGTGAGGAGGATAATGGTGAACAGACTGATGGATCTCGTGGTACTCGTGGTAGAGATGACCCAGAAGAACCATAAGTCGTTTAAAGAGTTGAACAAAGAGCTCTCGCATCTGGGGTACTCCTCGGATGAAATCGAGCAGGCGTTCACTTGGGTGACCTCGCAATGGCCGCGGGTTTACCACGGCGACGACCAGGGTGTCGAACGGTCGGTCTACCGCGTGTTGAGCCCTTGGGAGACCATGTGTCTCGACGCCGAAGCGTACAGTTACCTGTTGAGACTACAGAAGTTGAGTATTGTTGACGAGGATCAGTTCGAGAAGATCATGTACCGGATCCTCCCCTTTCGGGGAGAAAAACTCCAGTTGAGCGATGTCAAGGCGATCGCGGGCACGGTGGTTTTTGGTCTTGGTTTTGAAGATCTTGAGAACGACTTGCTTAACGGGCTGGATGACGGCATTCAGATAACATAAAGATAGTTAATTAATTACATAGCATGCACACCAATCGCGAGCTCACTGGGCTCCGCGTTCTTTTATACGTATGGCAAAGCACTCTTTGGTTATCGTGGAATCACCCGCCAAGGCGAACACCATCAAGAAGTTTCTTGGCAAGAACTACAAGGTCGTGGCCTCAGTCGGTCACGTCATGGATCTGCCCAAGAACGAACTTGGTGTCGATGTCGACAATGGCTTTACACCCAAGTATGTGGTGTCCAAGGGTAAGCAAAAGGTCCTTACGCAGATAAAGAAGGACGCAAAGAACTCCGATCAGGTCCTCCTGGCGTTGGATATGGACCGCGAGGGCGAGGCCATCGCGTGGCACCTCGGACGGCATCTCGAAAAGATCCAAGGCAACATCAAGCGCATCATATTTAACGAGATTACAAAATCGGCGATCATCGAGGCCATCAAGCATCCCAGCGATGTGGACCAGCGCAAGGTGGATGCCCAGCAAGCCCGCCGTATTCTTGACCGGCTAGTCGGTTATCAGATAAGCCCCATATTGTGGCAAATATTCTACTACGGGTTGAGCGCCGGACGCGTGCAAACGGTGGGTTTGCGTATGGTGTGTGAGCGCGAGCAGGAGATCCTTGCCTTCAAGCCCGAGGAGTACTGGACGATTGAATCCACGCTGCTGACAAAAGACGCTGAAGAAGTACCCTGCCGACTAACCCACATCGGTAAGAACAAGACCAACCTGAAGACTAAGAAAGATGTCGATCCTATTCTGGCGGAGCTTAGGCAGAGCGAATTCACGGTGGCCGATGTGGTAAGGAAAGAGAAGAAGCGCAATCCACAACCACCTTATATCACCAGTACACTGCAGCGGGATGCGGCCCGGCGACTCCGTTTCACTCCCAAGAAGATCATGATGCTCGCGCAGCAGTTGTACGAGGGTATTGATCTGGGTAAGGAAGAGCGGGTCGGACTCATCACTTATATGAGGACCGATTCGGTCCGCGTTTCACCACAGGCCGTTACCAGTGCCCGGGAATACGCAGAGAAGACATTTGGCGAGGACTATGTACCTGACAAGCCGCGCGTATACAAGCAGAAGAAAGCTTCGCAGGATGCGCACGAAGCCATAAGGCCCACCGATGTGATGCGCAGCCCGGAGTCTGTCAAGTCTTTCCTGGGCAAAGATCAATACGCGCTATACGAGCTGGTCTGGCGACGGTTCATGGGTTCGCAGATGGCCAGCGCCCGATATGACACGACCGAAGTGGGGATCGAGGCCGGCAAGTATCGTCTGAAGGCAAGTGGGCGCGTCATGACCTTTCGTGGTTTTCTGAGTGTCTATGACGAATCTCTGGCAGAGAAAGATAACGAACTGCCCAGAGTGAGCAAGGGTGATAGCCTCAAGCTCAAATCGATCGACGGCACACAGCATTTCACCGAACCGCCTCCGCGTTACACGGAAGCATCGCTTATCAAAGAGTTGGAAGACAAGGGTATCGGACGGCCCAGCACCTACGCCAGTATTGTCTCGATCATTCAGGACCGTGAGTACTCGGTCAAGGAGGAGGGCAAGCTCAGGCCGACCACTCTCGGACAACAAGTGTGGCTTACCCTGGAAGGGTTCTTCCCCGATATCTTCGATACGTCTTTTACGGCTCTGATGGAAGAGGAGTTGGATAAGGTGGAGGGTGGTGAAGACACGTGGCAAAAGGTCGTTCAAGATTTCTATACACCTTTCAAGGGCGCTCTCGATCACATCGACGAAAAGAAGGAACGCATAAAGAACGAGCTGCAAGAAGTAACCGATGTAACCTGCGAAAAATGTGGGAGGAAACTTATAAAGAAATGGGGAAGAAACGGCCAGTTTCTGGCGTGTCCGGCCTATCCTGAGTGCAAGTTCTCGCGACCGCTCGAAGAAGACGCGGAGGCCGTCCATCTCGACGCTAAGTGTCCAAAATGCGACGGTGATCTCGTCACCAAGGTGGGTCGCTATGGGCGTTTCGCCGCTTGCAGCAACTACCCCGAGTGCAAACACACCGAGGCATACCCGATTGGTATGGCCTGTCCACTGGACGATTGTGATGGGCAAGTCGTCGAAAAAATTACGCGGCGTGGCAAACGTTTCTACGGCTGTAACCGTTATCCGAAGTGTACGTTTGCGTCTTGGGACAAACCTGTTGTAACGCCGTGTCCAGCCTGCCAAAATCCTTATATGGTCGAAAAAACCTCGACCCGGCGGGGTATCTATCTAAAGTGCAACGCCTGTAAGGAAGACGTCTCACTCGATTGATCCATGAAGACGGTGCACGTTATTGGCGGGGGCCTTGCAGGCTGTGAGGCAGCCTGGCAGCTCGCCGAGCGCGGGGTGCCGGTCAAACTGTTCGAAATGCGCCCGCACCAATCCACCGGTGCCCACCGAACCCACCACTTGGCCGAAGTTGTCTGCAGTAACTCCTTCAAATCGACACTAACCGAGACGGCATCGGGGCTGCTCAAATCAGAACTCGCTGTTCTTGGGTGCAAACTTCTTACAGTTGCCTCGGATAGCCGCGTGCCTGCTGCACATGCGCTGGCCGTGGATCGCGATATCTTTGGGCACATGGTGAGCCAGGCGATCGAAACCCATCCTAAGATACAGGTCGAACGACATCGCCAGGATGATTTGAACCTGCCGCTGCCGGCGATCATCGCAACCGGTCCGCTGACGGCGACGACGCTGTCAGAGGCGTTGCGCGAGCACTGCACGGGTGAACATCTGTATTTCTACGATGCGATCGCGCCGTCGGTCGATGCGGACACCCTGGCTGCGGACTGCGGCTATCGTGCGAGCCGTTACGGCAAGGGAGACGCCGACTATCTCAATATACCGCTCGACCGCACCCAGTACCTGCGGCTCATCGAAGGCATCCGCTGCGCGGAGACCGTAAAGCCGCACTCGTTTGAAAAGCAGAAGTATTTTGAAGCCTGTCTGCCCATCGAAGAGATCGTGGCTCGGGGTGAAGATACGCTTCGTTTTGGTCCACTCAAACCGCGCGGCCTCCCCGATCCCAGAACGGGTCGGGAGCCTTACGCCGTTATTCAGCTAAGACAGGAGAGTCGAAAAGGCAATTTGCTCGGCCTGGTGGGTTTTCAAACACGGATGACGTATCCAGCTCAGAAGCAGGTCTTGCGCTCGATTCCCGGTTTTGAAAATGTCAGCGTTCTTCGCTTTGGCTCCATCCACAGGAACATTTTCCTCGATATACCGGCACTCTGTGAGCCTTATCAGCGCGATAGAGCCCTTCCGGGGCTCTTTTATGCTGGCCAGATATGTGGTGTCGAAGGATATGTCGAGTGCATCGCTAGCGGCTTGATCGCGGCCCTGGCAATTCATGCAGATCTCGCCGGGCGAGCCATGTCCGCCCTTCCCGATGACACCATGATCGGATCGCTCGAGAACTACATCCACACGCCCAACAAGGATTTTCAGCCGATGAATGCCAATATGGGGATCCTCCCCGTCACGGGCCCCCGCGGCGGCAATCGTAGGGCGCGCCACCTACAAAGCGCAAAGCGCGCGCTGGCCGCGATAAGCGAGTACCGGCAGCAAAATACCTGGCTTTTCAGCAGCATAACCGCCATCGTCTGACAGCTCCGTTTTCGGCCGACAAATTTTGCTTAATCATTTATTCACATTTCGTTATATTTGTTGAGACATCTCTTGTCCGCAAAGGTATTTGCCACATGAACGTCGATCGCGCCATCGACAAATTCGAGTCGTTTCTCACGGCTGAGCGTGGTTTGGCAGCGAACACCGTCCAGGCCTATGTGACGGATCTCGCCCAGTTCAGCGATTTCGTCGCTGGTCGTTCCGGCGGAACCGTCGCGGTCGATCGCGTCACGCTGGTGGAC
>JAOTUR010000012.1 GCA_029863805.1 Candidatus Krumholzibacteriia bacterium
GAGAAACTGCTCGTTGTGCATCGTCACCTCGACTTCGGTCACCCACCGCAGAGTGCCGTCGGTCGCCACCGATGCGACAAGTCCATCCCTCCAGTAACCGATATCCGTCGGAACGCGGTTTTTCAGACAATCGGTCCAACCTGTGATATAGAGGTTCTGGTCGAGAAGGGCCAGGTATTCACCCGGACCCGCGAAGGTCCCCAAGCCGGGGCCGGTGACAATACTCTGACTCCACTCGATGCCAGCGCTGGTCACACCCGATGCCGCGCTCACCTTGTGCACCGAAATAGTGGGAATCGGGGTGATGCCACCATTGTCCGAGAGTGCGTAGAAAACTATATCGGGACCCGCGACCAATCCGGCCCCATCGGTCACCGCATTGTCGAAGAATCTTCCGGGTAGCGATGCGAGCGCTTTGTGGTCACCTTTCTCAAGGGTGCCATTCGGACGCAGTGTGACGGTGGTGATGAACGGGGTCACCATGTTCGCGGTCCTTTCCCCTCCGACGATCAAGAAGGTTGAGTCGGATAAGCTGGCGAATGAGTTCCACCACACCTGCGAGCTGTCGGAATCATAAAGTAACTGATCACGCCGTGTACCGCTCTCACTGTACAATGACACAAAACCCACATCACTCAACCGATCGCCATCGACGTCCTGCCCTCCGACGACGAGCAGGTGATCGGAGGTTGGCAACACGACCTCCAGGTCTCGGACCGAGTAAGCGGTTTGCGAAAGCCACACGGGTTGCCCCACTCCGTCGAGGCGGCCTACGACCGTTGCGCTATCCAAGATGCCGCAAAAATAGAACCCGCCGGAACCGTCCGCTTCCAGCTGTCTCAAGATGGACACGTGTCGGGGATCTCCGAGCGTTCCCTCAGATACAATACGCGAGTTGGCGTTAGGGGTGTCGGGGTTCAGAGTTTCGACTGGGGGCTGCACAACGCTATCATTGTCGGAGCAACTGATGAATAGAAGGAGACACACGGCGAAAGCGATGGGCGTTTGTCTGAACAGCTTCACAGCCACTTACCTCCCGGTTTGTCTGTTCGAACAACACTTTCAATGTCGCCGCATTATATAACGGGTCACGAGGATTCGCAACCCTGTACAAATGGTTCAGCGGCCGGGGGTCGATACGGGCGGTGCGAAAACGCCTTCCTTCTCCGCTATTCGTATCAGGCTCTGTGCCGCAATTTTGCAGCCCGCCGCGTTCCAGTGGGGGTCGTTATACAAACATGTGGGGAAGATGGTCGTGTGGCGGAAGGCGTCGAGTAATGAGTAAATGGGATAATCCACATTCTGTTTTAATCCATCAAACAGAGCGAACGGCTCATAGACGTGAGGTCCAAACACCTCATAGGCATATGCTTCCCAATTGTCCGGACATTCCCGAGCGCTGTATTGGAATGATCTGGGTAGGATTACCAAGACACATCTCGCCTCGAGATCACGTGTCGCGTACGCAAAGACGTCATTAATGTTGGAGAGGATGTTTGCACAATATTCTTGCGTCTGTTCCAGCGGCTCATTGACAACAAAAAAACGGTCCTTGGGAAAACCAAAAACAGCTCTGTAAAGCTTGTCGAACGGTCCGTGTCGCGTTAGTTTGCCCAGAATAGCTTCACCCAAAAAGAAAGTCCCCGGCAGCAGCGATAGCATTTTATAAGCTATTCTCGGACGCTCTATCAGGTGCTCGTACTTGAGATCATCATGAAAATCCGTCATATCGATGCACAGAAAAATAACGTCGGGATTGTATTTCCGGCCGATGTCTTTCAGTAGACGCAACGACAAATATGGGGACGCCGAAACCCATCCGAAATTGGCGACGTTCACCGATGATTGCGGATACGACGCACGCGCCATCACCTCGAATTGCAGGGGAAATGCGAACTGCGGATATGTGTTATGTCCGTAAACATACGAGTCGCCCAAGAATATGATATTCAAATCGTCCGGGGCAAAATCTCTGGCCTCCTTGCCGCAGCGAATGCCATCGCTATTGTGCTCCGCTGTGTTGGGAGTCGGTCGATGATCGACGTCACGGGTCAGAGAAACGTGCGAGTGAAACCTGTAGCGACCCGTTAGTTCGCAAAGCAAGAGTACGATTAGAGCCACGATCGACAATGTTGTGCCATGGAACAAGAGTCTTCTGCGACGGTTCATTCGAGTCTAACCCCGACGCTCGTGTAGGCCCGAAAGCCTGCAGGCAGGTCCGGTGACGTGAAATCTCGCCACCACGACTGTCATTCTACTCACAGAACACCCGCACCACATCACCTTCGCCCGAGTCTACATCCACCTGCAGCTCTCGCAAAGACTCATAGAGTTCGTCGCTGTCGAGTTCGCTGAGCCGGCCGAGGTCAACGCCCTGCTCACCGAGCTTTTGGTTCACGTCATCGGGCAGGACCGCCGTGAGTTTTATGCCAGTTTTGATGAGCGCCAGCGGGACCCGTATGTTGACTTTGTCGCCTTCCGAACTGTCGACTTTCACCCGCAGATATTTAAGCTTGGAGGAACCCCCGCGACCCGCAGACTCCGGCGCCGTGGCATGTCCTGTGTGACCCACACCCAGTTTGTCCAAGAGCCGTTCGGCGTCTTCGGCAGTGATTTTGCCCTGGGCCAGCATATCCAGTATCTGTCTTCGTTCCTCTTTCATGACAGCCTCCCTTAGATCATTCGTAAATGGATCCGTCCGCCGGCGGCGGTGTTCACATCCACGCGAAAACCCGAGAGGCAATGCCCGACCTCAAGGGCTGCGCGAAGCGGTCGCCGCCAGGGAATCCGAAGCATCCACAACACGAGCCACACCACCCAACCCAGCAACCAAATCGGCCATAGCAGCAGCGTGGGTAGCGGTAGCCAAAAACGGCGGCGATCGCCGAGTCCAACCAGCAACATGGCTGGCAGCATCACTCCATCCCTTCCAGGGCTTCGTCGACGGTGATCTCGCCCCGTGCGACTCTGTCTAAGATCGCCGAGTTCGGACTGGGTGCGGAGAACACGCGGTCGAGCTGGTCGACGATGAGCCTCAGACGGTTCTTCACCGTCGGGTAACTGATGTCGAACAGGCTCTCCATCTTGCGAATCGAGCCGTGATGACGAACAAAGGCCACTACGAAGACCTGGTCTGGTTCCGAGAGCCGCCCCAGCGGCGAGACCTCGAACTGACCATCCAAGTCGATTTCACACGCCGGGCAGGTCGCCCGCGTCAACCGCATGGGCTTCTCGCAGTCCGGACAACGAGCCTTTGAAATATCCATTATCGCCTCCGATTTGTTAATATTATACAACAATAATCTAGTAATTATCAATATACATATTGTCTTTATTTATTTATGGTGGTTATGCCGTCCGAAGCGGCTTGCCCACGAAAGGGCCCTTGTACGGCTGCCGGCCGGCTGAAACGACAATGTTGCACGGCGCCGCAGTTCCGGCAAAACCCGTAACCGTCCCGATTTTCCATGGCGTTGCGGGCGCGACTTGCCATCGACGGCTCGACCACCGGGTTATGGACACCCCTGCCTGCGGCGCTTATGATAATAGACGGTTCAACACAATGGTGGATGGTCGTAACAAGAGGGGCCGTTTAACCGAGGAGCTACACAAAATGGCTGGAGAAGAGCGTTCTGAAGCACTCTCGAGGGAGGCGCGAAAGTGGGCGATGATTTGCCACATCATTGCTCTGGTAGGAATTCTGGGTAACGGCATCGGTTTTCTGGTCGGACCGCTGGTAGTGTGGCTGCTCAAGAGGGAGGATGACCCGTTCATCAACGAGCAGGGCAAAGAGGCGGTCAACTTTCAGATCACCATGTTCATCGCCCTGATCGTGAGCGCTCTCCTGGCGATGATTGTCATTGGCATCTTCTTGCTCATCGCTGTGGGTATTCTGATGACGGTGTTTCCCATCATCGCTGCGATCAAGGCCAACGATGGCAATCACTACGCATACCCGCTGTCCTATCGATTTATAAAGTGATGGGGCGTCTTGTCGGCCGGTAGAATCCACGCGGTGAACCCGAATCAGCTCACGACATGAGACTGGTCATCTTGAGTGATACGCACGGACGCCACCGGCGCATCGACGTACCCGCCGGTGACGCCTTGGTTCATGCCGGAGACTTTAGCCCCTGGATAGGTACCCTCAAGGAACTCAGTGACTTCAATGACTTTCTCGGCGGGCTTCCGCATCGCCATAAGATCGTTATCGCCGGCAATCATGACTTTTGTTTTCAGCGGGCGAATCGCGTTGCACGAGCCGTGCTAACCAACGCGCACTACCTGGAGGATGAGTCATTCGAGGCGTGGGGCCTCAAGTTCTACGGTAGCCCGTGGCAGCCCAGGTTTCTCAACCTGGCGTTCAACCTCCCTCGGGGCGAGCCGTTGCGCGAGAAGTGGGCCCTCATACCCCCGGACACCGACGTGCTGGTTACTCACGGGCCGCCGCACGGTATCGGGGACCAGAGGTTCTACGGGCATCATGTGGGTTGCGAGGAATTGCTCATACGGGTTCGGCACATCAAGCCTCGGGTACATATCTTCGGGCATGTTCACGAGGCGAGAGGCAGATTCGACATCGGGGACACCATTTTTATCAATGCGAGTAGCGACTGCAACGGGCGTGAACCCTTTGTGCTGGAATTGTAGGAACCATTATCAGGTGCCCAAGTTTACTCAGCCGGCAACCACCCAGAAAGCGCTTCTACTTTAACCACTCATCCAACCAGCCGATCACCGTCTCGTGCCACTGAATGCTGTTGTGCGGTTTCAGGACCCAGTGGTTCTCGTCGGGGAAATAGAGAAATTTGCTGGGGATGCCGCGGCGCTGCAACACAGTAAACGTCGACATGCCTTGCGTGTCAACGACACGGAAGTCCTGCGCCCCATGAATCACCAGCATGGGCGTCTTCCAATGCTCGACAAAGTTGACCGGGTTTTGCTTTTCGTAGCCTTGAGGATTATCCCACGGCGTCCCCTCGTGATCCCACTCTGGAAACCACAGTTCCTCGGTGTCGTAGTAGGCCAGGCGCTCATCGAGATTGCCATCATGATTGACCAGACATTTAAAACGCTCTGGCCAGTTACCCGCGATCCAGTTGACCATATAGCCGCCAAAGGATGCGCCCAGCGCGCCGACACGATCGCCATCCATCCACGGGTACTTATCGAGCGCCGCGGCCAGACCCTTCTGCAGATCCTCCAACGGTTTGCCACCCCAATCGCCGCGGATGGCGTCGATGAATTGCTGTCCGTACCCCACCGAGCCATGAAAGTCCACCATAACCGCTGCGTACCCCGCGCCGGCGTACGCCTGCGGATTCCAACGATAGTGAAAATCGTTACCAAACGACCCCTGAGGCCCGCCGTGCACCAGAAAGGCCACGGGATAGGTCTTGTCGGGGTCAAAATCGACGGGCTTGACAGCGTAGGCATAAACGGTCTCATCGTTCCATCCGGCGAATGTAAATTGCTCGGGCTCTCCCATCCGAACCGCCGCTACTTTGTCCGCGTTGATCGACGTGATCGCACGAAGTCCTTTGCCGTTCGACTGCAGCGAATAGAGTTCGACGGGTGATCGGAGATTATCCATGCCAAATACGATGCGCTCGCCGGCGACAGACGGCGACCGAACCGTCCCGTCCATCAACAGCGTTTTGACGTCCCCTGATTTGACGTCGATCCGAAAGAGAGACACTTGGCCCACGTTGTCCGCGGCCGTATAGATGTGTTTGCCGTTCTTGGACCAGACGATATAACGGGCGGAATGATCCCACTCCGGCGTCAGTACGCGCACCTTGCCATTCGGCCATGACCGTAGCACGATGCGTAGTCGATCGGATTCGTATCCAGGCCGCTCCATGGCAAGATAAGCCAACGTATTTCCATCGGGGGAAAACACGGGGTTCGTATCCCAGGCCTGGTTCGCCTCCGTCAGACAGACCGGCCTCCCGGAGCCATCGATGGGAGTCATGTAGAGATCAAAGTCGGTTGACCAGGCTTCTTCGCGCCCCACATCCCGGGCTGAAAAGACTACCGCCCGGCCGTTGGGGGTGAACGTGATTTCTTCAGGACCACCAAAGGGCTTGGAGGGGCTGTCGGCATCCATCCCCCTCATGATGTCCGTCACCTCACCGCCGTGCGTGGGCATGACAAAGATGTGCGAACGTCGTCCGTCTTTCCACTCGTCCCAGTGGCGAATAAAGAGACGGTCGAACAACACACCGCTGCTCTTCGCGTCCTCGCGTTCTTTCAGTCTCTGTGTAGTGCAATCCACATCCTCACAATCGGCAAAGACATCCATGGTGAAAGCGATGTGCTTACCATCGGGCGACACGATCAGATTGCCGACGTCGATCGGCTGATCGGTCACTTGCTCCGCTTCGCCCCCGGCGATACGAATCCGCCACACCTGCGGCGACCCCGATCGCGTTGACAAGAACAGGATCATCGTGCCGTCCGGCGACCATCGTGGGTTGAAGTCGCCTGCGGGATTGGTGGTGAGCCGCCTGAGCCCCGAGCCCTTCACATCGACCAGCCAGATATCGGTTCTGCCCTTGTCTGCTTCAAGATCCGTCGAGCGCCGGACGAACGCGACCCATTCGCCATCGGGTGACACCTGTGGATCTCCAATCCGATCCATGGCCAGCATATCGTGTATTGAAAACGGATGGGTGTCTTGAGCATCCGCAGGCGGGATGACGATCGCGGGGAAGACCATCACGACGAGTAGAACGATAGAGACTTTTTGCATCACCTTTTCCTCCGTAACCACATGCGATAATCAAGACCTCGGATTCACTCGGATCATTCGAACGACTCAAGCTGCTTCCTGAGATGAACTCTCCGCCGATGAACGTGAAGCGCGTGGCGGCGAACACGCACTCGACCAAAGCGGGTGGAGCCGCACCGGCGACATCAGGCGCGGCTCCCCGTACACCATGCCCGCCTCGCATAAACCACTCGCGGACGAAGAACTCCTGCACGCCCCACCCCATGGAGCACGCATTGTGATATCCCGCTACGATGGTCGGCGGACTGCGCGAACTCGGTTGTGCAGACTTAGCCCTCTAGAACGAAAGTAACCTTCATTTGGACGCGGTACTCAGCGATTCCGCCCTTATTGTCGAGGATAACCTCCTGATTTTGAATCCAGGCGGACCTGACGTTCTTGAGCGTCTTCCTCGCACGTTCAACTCCCTGACGTACGGCGTCATCGAAGCCCTTGGTTGAAGAAGCCTTGATCTCAGTGACGCGAGCAACAGACATAACGACCTCCTGTGTTGTGGTGGTATCAAGCACATGGATCCTTAGCTCGAACTCCTCGGGGCACTCCGCTTGAGACGGGACCCGATCATAACGCCCAGCGCACCTATAAAGGGATTGGCCAGCACCAACCATGGTGGCTGCTCGGCCTGGTTCATCGCCTCGATGTTGCCGACGTCACCCTCGCGCGCGGCCGGTTGCGAGTCCTCGGTCGATGTCAGCACCGGAACGGCCATCACTAAACCGAGAACCAGAACCACAGCCGCCAATGCGACCGGCCCCTTGGAGTTGCGTGAAATCACCGAGCACACCACACCGCCCACTATGGCCGCCAGAAGCCCCCCGACGACACTGACCACCAGCCAAAGCGTGCTCACATCGAATGACCCTGGCCGGAAGGCGCCATCGGGGCCCATCAACGTATAGGCGATGGAAAACACAGCGAATACGAGAAGTGCCATGACCAAATAGCCCGCAAGTACAGCCGCGGATGTTCGAAACATTGTCTCCTCCTGGCAACATGGTTAAACCGGACCTCAAGTCCAGCCACCGAAGTCTCAGGCTATCATGAATGGCATCTGGTTTCAATCGGCCCGGCGCTGCAGACAATTTCTCGCCGTGTGGGCGGTTCTCAGGACCACTCGCAGCGCGCCCGGGCATTGCGACGCGACGGCTGGGGCTTTCCGCTTTGCATAATTGCTGCTAGACTCGCGAGATCACGACACGTGACCACGGCGGAGGACGTTTTGTGGTGACAGACATGAATTTGAAGAAGATTGTACTCTACACCGCTGGTTTGGGCATCATCGGTGCTGTTGTGTTCCAATTCGTGTATCGCCCGTGGAACTTGACATGGGGGTCAACCGATGAGGAAGTCAAACGCGCCATGGTCGGGGATGACATCGTCAAAGATCCGACATTCAACGCAACACGTGCGGTAACGATCGATGCGAGGGCCGAGGAAGTCTGGCCTTGGATTGTACAAATTGGCTATAAAAAGGCCGGGTTCTACAGCTACGATTTTCTCGACAACGACCGTATTGCCAGCACCGAGGAAATCGTGCCCGAATTTCAGGGTCTGCAGGTGGGTGACAGTATACCCCTGGACAAGAATACTTTTGGACGGGTGGAGGCACTGGCCCCCAACGAGCACATGCTGTTGGTATTCGAACCGGACACCAGGGCCACGTGGGTATGGGGGCTCTACGAGACCGATGGGCGAACCCGTCTGGTGACCCGCCTGCGCTGGCGCACGGAAAGCAGGGGTGTCACCTTGTTGCTCGACGCCTTCGAAATCATCATGATGCGCAAGCACCTGTTGGGAATAAAACGGCGTGCGCAATCCTTGGCGCAGTGACATGCCCAGCTGTATAGCCTTTGCCGTGAATTCACAGGGAGGCCATCCGCCGACATCGCCGAGCCGCTGTAGTGGTCAGCTACTTGATAAGGACGACCCGTCTGGTCAGATCCTGCCCTGCAGACTGGAGACGGAGGAAATACACCCCCGACGACACTGCGTCGCCTCGGCGGTCACTTCCGTCCCAGGTCGCGGTGTGCGGGCCGGCCGTTGTCCAGCCATCGGCCAGTGACCGAATGTATCGCCCGCGGACGTCATACACACGTAGTCGTGCGAGGCCGGGCTGGTGAACGGTGTAGGTGATGGTCGTGAGCGGATTGAAAGGGTTGGGTTGCGCTCGAAGCCGCAAACCATCGGGTGTGACAGGGAGTATACCCGTTGGTGTCTGGCCGAACTTCGCCACGAACGTGTCCCAGCCACCACTACCCAACAGGTTTCCTGCTCCGCAATCCACCGCGTCTTTGAAGGTGCCCACAAAGGCCATTTCCCCTCCCGCACTCGCGGCGGCGGAGATGGAGTAATCCTTATCATTCGGCAAACCCAAGTTGTCGACGTCGAGGCGCTGACTCCAAAGATGGTTGCCCGCTGCGTCAAACCGGGCCACGCAGAAGTCGATCGGATCTCCGACCAAGATGCCACCGCCAAGACCGAGGGATCCAAAGAAGTGTCCACCTATAACAATGTTACCGTCTTCGTCGGCAGCCACCGTATAAGATCGTTGCGTGCTGGCATCGCCGAATCGCTGACTCCACTCGTGGTTGCCCTGCGCATCAAACTTAGCCAGGAATATATCCCAACCACCGGCGCTGATCAACGCACCCCCACCGAGGTCCAAGGGATCCCGAAAGTCGCCAGTGATGATCGCGCTACCCGATACGTCGGCGGCAACATCGTAGGCGTGCTGAAGAGTCCCTGCATCCCCGAATGAGTGGCTCCACACGTGATTGCCGCTGGCATCGTATCTTGCTATGAAGACGTTTAGCACGTCGGCCGTGAGCGGCCCACCCCCAAAGTCAAAGTCCCCCCCATGATAGCCGGTGACAACCACATTGCCGCTGGGGTCGGCGTCCAACGCGGTAATCTCGATGAGTCCTCCCGCGTACTTTCGGTTCCACAGGTGGGCACCGCTCGAATCGAACTGCACCACAAACATATTCGTCGTAAAGGGTGTGGCGTCGAGTATCGCTCCACCAAAGTCGATCGTGCCCGTAAATGTGCCGGCGACGACCAAGTTACCCGCCCCGGTGGTTCCGGCCGCCTTGACCTGCACCAGCGCCGTGCTGCTGCCAAAGCTGCGGCTCCACCCGTGGTTGCCTTGCGCGTCAAACTTGGCAATGACGCCGTCGCGGAATCCCTCACTCACGACGGGGCCACCCCCAAAGTCCAAGGTGCCGCGGAACTCGTTTGCCACAAAAACGTTCGCGCCATGGTCGACGGCAAGCAGGTTGGTGCCATACTCCAGAGAATCGCCGACGCTTCGACTCCACACGTGATTGCCCAGTGCGTCGATTTTAGCCACGTACATACAGCTTGTCGGTCCGTTGCAAACCAATGGGCTACCGCCAAAGTCAACGGTACCGTTGAAATCTCCGGTCAAGATGACGTTAGCGGAGGGGTCGAGCGCAACCGAGGTGGCGATTTGATCCGCCGCGTCACCATAGGGTCGACTCCACTGATGGGTGGTGGCGTCGGCGGCAGTTGTTCGAAATACGATCAAGAGGGCCGTGAGTACAGCAAGACGGCTGCGAGTGCACATGGTGCGGGTTCCTTTGGGTGTAAGCTAAACACTTGAGTACGCAGGTTTTTACCGCAGATTTGTCTTATAAGGATACCGGAAAACGCAGGTGTCTATCAATTGAATAGTTGATAGTTTGGGAACAAGCGTTCGCATCGTGGATGACAAGGGCGCTAAATAGCCTATGGCTTCCCATTGTTGATCGTTACTCCCGTGCGACTCACCATGCGACAGCCTGCGGTCCTGACAAATCTTGGGATGATTCCGGGTGGCCTCCTGTGCTACAATTCTCGCTTACGGTTGTAGACCCAGCTGCTCCGCGAGAAAAGGACGAGTAACTTGCGGACCATACGGCGCTGATGCGAGGAGTCATCTCCCGAAACACCACCGACTGGGTAATCGCCCACCACGACCCAGTACCCACCCAAAAGAGGAGGTATAGATGAAATCACGCAACCTGTTTGTCTGTGTGTTTCTGGTGACCGGTCTGTCGCTGGCTGCGTCGGCACTGATGGTTGCCGCCCAACCGGGCTCGGCCGCGCAAGGCCGTTGGGAAGGCAAGATCGACCCGTCCAACCGGGCCATCGAAGTCATCATCGATTTGATGTTCGCAGAGGGTCGCTGGCTGGGCGATGTGGAGATTCCCGGTCAGTCGCAACAGGCGCTGCCACTGGACAACGTCAAGGTCGAAGGTAAGAGCGTCTCGTTTGCCATCTCCAAGTTGCCGGGTAATCCCACCTTCGAGGGTACGATATCGGACAACGGCACTGCGTTGAACGGCGATTACACGCAGGGCCCCAGCAAAACCAACTTCGAACTGACCCGAAACGACGGGACCAAGCCCGAGGTGGCCGAGCCAAACCCCTTTCGATACGACATCGACCCGGAACATACGCAGGTAGGTTTTGCCGCACGACATTTTACCGTGAGCCGCGTTAGAGGCGGATTTCATAAGGTCTCGGGGCACGTTATCTACGACAAGGACGACAGATCGAAATGGGCGGTGGAAGTCACGATCGATGCAACCACTCTAAGCACAAATCACGAACGACGTGACGGCCACTTGAAGGGCGACGATTTTCTAAAGGTCGACGAGTTTCCGGAAATCGTGTTCAAGAGTACCAAGATATCGCCAGACGGAGACGGATTTGTCGCCGAAGGGGACCTGACGATACGCGGTGTGACCCGGACCGTGTCGATCCCGTTTGCCATGGTGGGTCCGATCAAGGATCCTTTGGGCATGTCGCGGATCGGAGTCGAGGGTAGCTTGAAGATCGATCGACGCGACTACGGGCTGACATGGAACAAGACCATGGAGACGGGCGGCCTGTTGGTCGGGCATGAAGTCTCGATCGACGTCAACGCCGAAGCCACCCAGAAGTAAACCCACCGCGCCATCTTCGGACGAGTTATTCACGATGCAACAAGGGCGGGCGTCGCGTAGGCGCCCGCTCGTGCGATTCGACGTATCGTCGCGACGGAGCCGTTCGGTCTGCTTGGTAGCAGGACTTTGATCTCTCGCCACGTGGCTTCGTCAAGAAAGGGCACGGCCGACTTGACTTCTTACCGGAAAGACGATCATATTCAGGGCGATGACGGCAAACGTGCTCATTGTCGAAGACGATCGCAAGATCGCAGCCCTGGTGACCAAGAACCTCGAGGCGGCAGGTTTTCAGTGTCACGTGGCCCACGACGGCCGCGCGGGGCTGGCTCTGTTCGAGCAGATGCAACCCGACGTGGCCGTGCTTGATGTTATGGTACCCGGCATCGACGGCTTGCAGCTCACGCGTACGATCCGTCGCACGAGCGACATCCCCATCCTGCTGCTCACCGCCCGATCCAGCGAGGGAGACAAGGTGTTGGGCTTCGAGATCGGTGCGGACGATTACGTCACCAAGCCGTTCAGTATGCTGGAGGTGGTGGCAAGGGTACGTGCTCTGTTGAGGCGTTCTTCCCGCACGTCGCAACAGCAGCCCCTCACACACGGCGACATCGCGATCGACCCAGACACACGCCAGGTAAGGCGTGGGGATCGGACGGTCGAGCTTACGACTCTCGAGTTCGATCTGTTGTATTTCCTCGCCTCGCGAGCGGGCCGTGTGTATAGCCGGGAAGGTCTGATGGAGCACGTGTGGGGCGGCGAGCGCGTCGTCGACGATCGCTCGATCGATAGTCTCATCAGCCGCCTGCGCCGCAAGCTCGAGCCCAACCCGAGCAAACCGATGTACATCCAGACCGTGTGGGGTGCGGGATACCGCTTCGCAAAGGTGGGATCGTGATGGGGTTACGTGTGCGTAGCCTGTTCTGGACCTTCGCGGGTGCGTTTCTCGCCGTCGTTGTCGTTGCCACCGTTCTACAGGGGATCGCGATCTTTGCCTTTTTCTCACCCGGTTTACGCGACCTCTTTACACGACAAGCGCACAACCGCGTGCTGCGCGTGGCGCACGACATCGAGTCCCTCGACCACGAACCGACGGACGCGGATGTCCGCAAGATCCTGCGGACCTACGGCGATGACCCGGCGCGCATGGCCATGGTATTTCGTTCCTCCAACGGCGAGCTGATCACGGCGCGGCCGCTGCCGCCGTTTGCCATGAGCCACTTTGGTGTGCCGATAGGAAAGGGCAGGTGGGGTGATCGCCCGCCACCCGAGCGCAGGGCGCGGGCAGTGCAAGTGCTCGCAACAGAGACGGTCGAGTCACACGGGGAGAGAATCGGTGAGGTTCTGGCGATCACGTGGCGTCCGCGCGTGCCGCTGCTGCCGGTGGGTATGCCGTTGCACATCGTCATCTTTTTGCCCATCGCCATGATGGTGGCAGCGGTGGCGGGTCTGATTTTGTTTCGCGTGCTCATCCGGCGCATCCGCAAGCTGGAGTCGCTGGCGATGCGCGTCGCTGAGGGTGATCTATCGGCGCGTGTCCACACACCCGGCCCCGACGAGATCGGCCGCCTGGGCAGGCAGTTGAACCGCATGACGGAGAACCTGGCCGCGGCCCGAGTCCGAGTCGAGTCGGGTGAACGCCAGCGCCGTCAGCTTCTCGCCGATGTGTCGCATGAACTGGCCACACCGTTGACATCGATCCGTGGTTACACCGAAACCCTATTAAACACCAACGTCCCTCTTTCCGGTGACGAGCGACGCCAGTACCTCGTCGACGTCGTGAGTGAGACGCAGCGCATCGAAGCCCTCGTCCAGGATCTGTTCGATCTCACCAGGCTAGAAGCCGGCGCGGTCAGTCTGCAAAAGGAGCCGATCGACCTGGCCGCTCTGTGCAATCGGACCGTCGAGCGCTACGGGCAACGGTTCGTCGAAGGCGGCATCACGGCTCTCGTACGTACGGAATCCGAGACGGCGTGGGTTGACGCCGACGGACGACGCCTCGAGCAAGTTCTCGACAACCTGATCACGAACGCACTGCGATATGTGCCCTCCGGGGGACACGTTTGGCTCGATATCTCCTGCGAAGCCGCAAACGGGTGGACACGTCTGCGTGTGACGGACGACGGTCCCGGCTTCGAGGCCAACGACCTGCCCCACGTCTTCGATCGTTTCTATCGCGCCGATGCCTCGCGTTCAACTCCAGGGACTGGCTTGGGACTGGCCATCGTAAGAGAGATCGTGGAGCGCCACCAGGGCCGCGTGTGGGCGGAGTGCGGGGAGCCGACAGGAGCCGTGATCGTGGTCGAGCTACCGGCGGCATCGGGTCCAGCGTAACAACCTACGTGTCAACTCGTCGCAGGACGTCTCACAATCCCAACTTTACCACGGGTCTGCCATATTTCTGCCACATTCGCAACGTATCTTAATGACAACGCGGCGCGGTTGGCACCCCTGTCCGCCCGCAAGAAATCCTACAAAGGAGGAGGCACGATGATGCAGCACATTAGAGGTCCGCTCATGGCCGCGACCGTGGTTGCGGTGATGACCTTTGGGATCGCGGGTTGCGGATCTGACGACCCTACATCGGTGGACGATTCGAACGTGTCCACCGTACCGGCGTTGTCGGAGATTGTGGCCGCTGTCTCACTGAGCACAACTCAGGCCGGCGTGATTGAGACAGCGCTGGGCGATTGGCGTCAGGCTGAAGCTAACGCTTCTCCGAGGCGTTTCGCTGGTCGCGACGGCGACTTCGATCCCGAGCGCCGCGCGGAGCGACACCGCCCGATGATGGACTTTGTCGCCATGGTTGCGCCGTCACTCGACAGCGGACAGCTCAAAGACCTGGCCCAGTTCCTGGTTCAACACCGCGAGCGGCACCGGAGTCGTTTGGGCGGAGAGACGGGTGAACGCCACGGCGGGTTTGATGATGGCAGAATAGCCGAGGAGCTCGGGCTCACCGTGGAGCAGCGAGAGGCCATGACGGCGCTTCGCAAGGAAACGCATGACGCTGCGCGCGAAATCCACCAGAAATTCCGTAACGGCAACATCACCAAAGCGGAGCTGAATCAGGCACTCGTTGAACTGCACGCAAAGGCGCGGCAAAGGCTGGGCGAGATACTCACTGAAGAGCAGTTGGCAAGGTTTGAGGAGTGGCGCCGTGAGCGCATGAAGCAGAGGATCGAGCGGCAGCTGAAGCACCTCGGGCGGCGGCTAGAAGAGCGGGTACAATGGCTAACGAAAGTACTCGGTCTAACAGACGACCAGTCCCAACAAGTCACAACTGTCCTCGAGACATCGATCGCGGAACGCAAGACGGTACTCGAATTGTTGCGTGATGGTGATATAACGCGCGAGGAAGTGCACACCCAGATGCTCGATATTCGGGAGGCGACCATGGAGGCGCTGGGCCAGATTCTCACCGAAGAGCAAGCCGAGCGACTGGACGCCGTACGACTCCTGCAACCTCGTGGACCACGTCACTGATAGACCTGGTTGGCACACTTTGAGCCAGGGGCGACCCCACTTCGCCCCTGGCCCACTCTGGGGGACAAAAACTATGATTATAAGAACCGTTTCGTTTCTCGTGGCCGTGCTGGTGGCGCGGCCCTTCCTTGGTGCCGAACCGGCCGCGGCCGGCAAGATCTCGGGTGCCGACATCTCCGGCACGTGGCAAGTCAATACCGAACTAAGCGATGATCCCCGCGAAATGATTCAGAAAAAGACGGAAAAGATGCGTGCGGGTCGCGGCGGCGGTGGCTTTCGTGGCGGACGAAACCGCCGTGGTGGCTTCGCCGGTGGGCGCGGTGGTGCTGATTCTAACGGTGGTCGTGGTGGGCCCAACCGAGAGCAAATGCAAGAGCGTTTTCGTCAGCTCGAGGATGGACGGCGCAACATGGTGATAGAGCAAAAAGGTGATGAAGTCGCGATGATCTATGCGAGCGGCGATACGATGACAATCGTGCCGGATGGCAAGACACACAAGCAAAAGACTGCGGCGGGTGAGGTGGAGATCGAAGCCAGGTGGAAGGACCTCGCCCTCGAGGTGAAGATCAAAGGGTCCAATGGAGCCGCCATGACCCGTCTCTATCGCCTATCCGCCGACGGTCGTCTGGAGATGATTGCGTTCGTTGAGCTGCCGCGCGGAAACGAGTTGGTTGAGATCATCACTGTCTACGATGAGGTCAAGCTCGAGTAGCGAGAATGCCCAAACCAGGTTATGATTGGCAAAATCAGCTCGCCAGCGCAGCGGGTATACCCTCACCCGACGCGATCCCCAGCGCGCTTCTTAGTTCATCGACATTGATATCGGCGTGGGAGGCATTGTATATGGATTTACCTTCCTTGATGAGGAGCAGCTGAGGCGATTCATGAGGTACGCCAAAGATGCGGTCGATCTCGTCGGATACGCGCCGATGCGCGCGGATATCGAGACAGTAGACGTCGACGGCATCCGGCCCGATGTCCCACTGCAGCTCGATGCGTTCTTTGACCATAGCGCTGATTTCGCACACCGTGCTGTGCTTGAATATGGCTATCGGCACGTGATTGGATATTTCGACGATTGAGTGCACTGCTTTCTCAGATTTCAATTCCTTCCAAGAAATCATAAGTTCCCCCTAGACATGTTAGGAAATCAGGAATATATCGAGGAGGTTTGCCCTGCATGATCTGGACCACGTGAGGGCATTGGTGGTTCTAAGCCCAGATCACCATTGGCTTTTCTTGCCCGGTACTTTACTCTGAAGTCGGCCACCGCGCTGGAGAACTGGGGTAACTCCGCCCGCGGTCCCGGCGACGAGGGAGTTGACCGCCATGACCGCGAAACCGTTACTACTCGCGTTGTTGGGGGCGTTACTACTGTCCGCCGCCGCTCTTTATGTACAAGTTATTAAGAAAGATTTGCGGGAGGACACTGAGGCCATGGATACAAACCAGCCGCAATATGACTAGCAAGACCAAGGGCAAAAGTCAATGGCCACCCACTGTGTTCCGCGTCCTACGTCGACTTCGCAACCCAACCTTGATGACGGTCATGGAGCACGGACCTCAAACGGGTGTCTTGCGTTGTGCCTGGATTGTCGGATCATTGACACGCACGAGGCAGATGACGTATGATTCTCACGGAACAACACCACTCCAGTCGGACAACTTCAGACGAGTTTTTCTTGGGAAGGAGTGAACAATTGTGGACATAGGAGAGCCGCTTGCCTCTTGCGCCTCAACGCTGTTTCGCCGACTGTTGTCCGCGACCGGATTCCCCCGCCGTCGCGATATACGCTGTGTGGCTCTCGTGATGTGGGTTGCGGTCTTGGTGCCATCGCCCGCGGTCGCGACTGAGCCATTCGCGAAAGTAGCCGTCAGCGCCGGCCAGGTGTTAACCTTCCCGCGAGGCGTTCGTAACCTGGCCATGGGTTGGACCGGTGCCGCGGATGATGCCGACCCGTCGAATGTGTTTTACAACCCCGCCAACATCTTTCTGCAAAGTGACATCGCTGTGACCGAAGGGCATAACAGTTGGCCAGTCGATCTTGATTTCTTCGACATCGGTGGATTCGGTGGAACGGCGATCCGGCGTAATGATCGTACGGCGTTTCATCTTGCCGCCGGGCTCAGGTACACGAAGTTGCGCCTCGATGTGGCTGAGGTGAGGACGATTTTTTTACCCGATGGGACGGGCAGGGCATTCGACGACGACTGGTACCTCACCATGGCGTTGGCGGGGGGCCTGTCGGTCGACTGGTTCGACGTTGGTCTCGGCTTCTCGGCGAAATCCTTCAGCGAAGCCGGGCGGGATGCATGGGCTTTCGATTTGGGTGTGCTCGCCAAGGCACGCATTGCCACCGCTGCCGGTTTTCGTTTGCTGCCAAGCATTGGTGTGAGCGTACTCAACCTGGGGGGTGAAGTCGACTATGGGTCGTCAGTAAGTGCGCAGCTGCCCGAGCAAGCTCGACTGGGTCTGGGATTACGCATCGAAACGCCTTCTGTAAAGAGCTGGGACGATCGACTCGGATACACGACCCCCCTCGTCACCTTCTCTACCAGTCTCGACTACATGAATCGATTGGCGAGGGGCGGCAGCCGGTCTGATGACGGGACGGGGTTCGGATTTGAGATGGGATTGAGTGAGATTCTCTTTGTTCGGGTCGGGCACAAAGACCGCATACGGGGAACCGGTACTAGCGGGACGACGTACGGGCTGGGAGCGGCGTGGCGGGTTTGGGCACTGCGCTTGGGCGTCGACTACGCGCGTTTTCCCACCAACGGTTTCGGCGGTGACGTGGATGCGTACGGCGCATCGCTAGCCATGTCGCTGTAAGCGTACTTGGTGAGGTTCATGCTACTCGGTGGAGTCCGCAAAATAGCGCTGCGCGTCGGGCAGCGAGTCGAACACCTTCATGATGGCCTCGAGCCTGAGATGTTTCACGAGCTCCTTGATGCGATGGTTGGGGTTGGCAAGAGCCAGCTCCCCCTCAGCCTCGCCGACAATCTGACGCCAGGCCAAAATCACACCCAGACTGCTGCTGTTGAGGTACTTGACCGATGTGAGATCGACGACAAAATGTCGATTGCCTTTTGACAATTCGTCTTTTATGGTCCCGCGAACACGTTCATCCATCCCCAGACGAGAAGACTTTGACACTCTGTCGATTTCCCGTTCCTGATCGTTCAGGTGGTAAACCGTTGTCTGACCACCCGGCGGCTGTATTCTGATCAAAACCGTCTTGGTCATCCGATTGGATCCAGCGTTCGGGTCGTAGACGACCCGCTCTTGCAAGAACCGCTTTCTTCCACCCACGCGGCAACTCGGGCCGCTCGCAGCCTCGCCCGACACGCTTACAATTAAACCACGTATTCCTCGCTTTGACAAGATTTTAGCTTGTCACGCCACGGGCGACAAGGGGGTTGCCGCAACCGGGCGCCGCGCTAGGTGGTCCAGGACTCTACAGCCCTCATCATCCTCCATACGCCTTTAGACCATTTAACTTCGGCAGTGAAGCCTTCCGCACCACCCGTCCCCAGCCGGTAGCGAGTTGCCAATACCCGAGCCTCGGTGTCGCTGATCCACTTGTCCACGCGGACGATGAGTAGCAACGGGTTTCCACCAGATCGTCGCGCGTATTCCGAAACGGGTTTCAGGACCACGTCGACGTCCGTTATACGATCAAGAAAACCACCCGGCGGATCAACGTGCTTCTCCCAGGACTCTCCAAAAGAGACGAAGATGAGCTCGCCTGGCTGATAACTTCCTACGAGATTGCGTATCACGACCTCCTGGACATCGAGCCCTGCATCGTCGGATACGCCTTTTTGCCCCGCCACCGTTATAGGATACTTCGGCGCACATGCCGCCAACACGCAGCACCCGAAGATCGCCCAGACAAAAAGATCTCTTCTCAGCGATGTATTCATGAGACCACCTACCTCCCGAAGTTCGATAACTGTTCGTGTGTACACAGCGTGCACGCAGTACGCGTCGATATCGTCTGGGTTGAAAAGCCCGTGTGGCGTTTTCACACCATCAACCGATTACAGGTTATCGGCACGGGCTGATAGAGACAAGGGATACTTGGGGCGCGGCGGATCAGAATGAAGGTAGAGCGCTCCCCACACGACATTATAGTGCTCGTACGCGCGAAGGCCATGCAGGGCTACTCCAACGATACCGTCGTCCACTTTTGCAAACGGTGGTTCGTGGAATCGGCGATGTAAATATGGCCTTCGTTATCGACGGCTACTCCCATGGGGGCGAAGAACTGCCCGTCACCCGATCCATACGACCCAAACTTGCCCCGAAAAACACCGGTACTCGAAAATATCTGTATGCGGTGATTGAACTCGTCGGAGACAAAGACCGTACCGTCCGCACGAACCGTCGGCACATGCGGCGTAAAGAACTGTCCGTCACCCGGTCCAAATTCGCCAAATTGCAGAATAAAATCACCGTCGTTTGTAAACTTTTGCACACGGTTGTTCGCCGCGTCGGTGACATACACGTCACCATTCGCGCCCACGAATGCGTCGACCGGTACATCGAACTGTCCGGGCGCCGACCCCCGCGTGCCCCATTTCCTTACAAAGTGCCCCGAACCCGTGAATTTCTGCACACGGTGGTTATCCGTATCGCACACAAACACGAAATCATCTGGACCAACGGCAAGGCCTATGGGTTTTGTCAGATAACCGTCGGCCACCCCCCACCCGCCCCAAGTCTTTACCAGCTCGCCGTCGCTGGTAAATCGCTGCACACGGTGATTGCGGGTGTCTGCGATGACGACATCGCCGTCGGAAGTAACTCCGATGCCGTGAGGCCAGCTCATCTGCCCGGGCTCACTGCCCAGCGAGCCCCATTTGGTTACGAACTGGCCCTGTGACGTAAATTTTTGGATTCGATGATTGCGGGTATCGGCCACATAGACGAAACCATCGTTCGAAACCGCAACCCCGTGAACACGTCGAAATTCGCCGTCTTCAGAGCCCAGCCCTCCCCAGGTCTCCAAAAATACCGCGGTCTCGGCTGCTTGGCTTGTCTTTGGCCCTGCGTCTGGCGGCTGCGTGGCATCGTTTTCACAGCCGCTAAGAATCAACAGAAGTCCGATTAATAGGATGGGCGTTCGCGTCATCGCGTTCGAGGTTCTCATAACTCATCGACCTACGGCTGGAGGCATAATTGTCGCACATAAACCTCACCTTCGCTACACAAACCAAGCCGCGGACGCCCAATTCGTTAGGGGTCAAAAGCGGCAGGTGCTTCTTGTTGAGAAGCCAGGGACCGGCGCGGTATCGGCTGGTTCTTCGTTTACGGGGTTCACAAACCCCGCTTGTCTCCAGCCATCGGCCACCGTCTTGGTACAGGTTATCGATGGTCTTTGCTATTATCGTATACAGGAGCTCGGCGACGCCAAGACCTTGCAGCGATGGTGCCACCTTTCGAGGTCGAAACTCGGAGATCAAAGGCCATGGAGAACTCAGACACACGACGCCTGCGGATGCTGCTGATCGCCGGCATTTGGGTGGTGACCGCGATTACGGTCGCCAGTGCAACGCAAGGACACCGGACGGTGCCCGTGACAAGAGGTCGAGCTGGGACCGATGCGACGACGGGCGCGGTTGGTGGTCTGGCACAGGCGGATTCGACGGCGGGCAGGATCAAGATCCGGCTGCTCCTCGCCGGCGACACTATGCTCGGCCGTCTGGTCAACGAAACGATCGCCCGCGAGGGACCTCAGTATCCCGTGGAACCCTTGGTTTCTCTCACCCAAGCCGCGGACGTCTTTTTGGTAAATCTCGAGTGCGCCATATCGCCAAAGCACATCCGCTTTTCGGGGGCGCGCAAGAAGTTCTATTTCCGAGCGGATCCCCTTGCCGCGCAGGTGCTCGCCTACGCCGGAGTGGATGTCGTATCACTCGCCAACAATCATGCCCTCGACGCCGACTACGAAGGTCTACTCGACACGGTGCAGATTCTGGACACGATGGGCATAGCGCACGCGGGGGCCGGCGCCAACGCTGAACGGGCTGCGGAACCCGCCATTGTGGAAGTCCGGGGCCAACGTATCGGTCTTCTATCGTACTGCGATCATCAGAAAGATTTTGCGGCCACAAAGAAAAGACCGGGCATTAGCCATATCGATGTCGGAGACGCGGACACGCTCGAACGATTGGCCCGAGAGGTGCGGTCGCTGGCCGCCGGAGTTGACCACGTCGTCGTTGCTTTGCACTGGCAACCCAACTGGGCTCCGCGTGTCGGCAAACGTTACCGTTCGCTGGCCGGGCGGTTGGCCGAGGCTGGTGCCCGGATTATATGGGGGCACAGCCCACACCACTTCCAGGGCGTAGAGTGGATCGACAACACGGTTGTCATCTACTCGAGTGGCGATTTTGTCGATGACTATGCGACCCATGCGGAGTTCCGCAACGATCGCCAGCTACTATTCGAGATCTCGCTAACTGACAGCGCCCAAACCGTTCGCGCTTATCCCATCGAGCTCGAACTCGCGCGGACCAAACCCGCCGGTGACCGCGAAGCGCAGTGGATTCAAACGCGGTTCGTGGCCATGTGCGAAAATGTTGGTAGTCGCGTAGAGCGTAGGGGCAAATGGCTGTACGTCTACCGCCCTTAGCAGACATGTTGTCATTCGAGAGCGCGACGCAACGCCGCCTTCGCCAACAGGCGCGTGGAATCGAGGACCGGCAGTGGGGAGTCATCCGCATCGACCAACAGTGGAATCTCGGTGCACCCCAAAACGGCGGCATCACACCCGCGTTCTTTCAGCCTCTTGATGACCGTGTTGAAAAAGAGCCGCGCTGATCCTTTGAATACCCCATTAACGAGCTCCCGAAAAATGACGTCGTTGATTCGCTCACGATCATCTTGCCCCGGAATCAGACACTCGACGTCCAGTCTTGCAAGCGTTTGTGGATAGACGGGCCCTGTCATCAGGTATTTCGTCCCCAATATACCTACCTTATCGAAGCCCCTTCTCCTCGCCTCTTCGCCCACCGCATCGGCGATGTGGATCCAAGGCGCAGGGGATTTGGCGATAACAGCGTCGAACACCTGATGTAGGGTGTTGTCAGGGCATATCAGGAAATCGGCGCCGGCCCCAACCACCTTGCGAGCGGAGCGCAGCATGAGGTCGGTCACCCCATCCCACTCGTCGATTCGTATCGGCTCCATGTAGTCGGACAATGGAAAGGTGTGCATGGTGATTTCCGGATGCGCGTGCTCACCCATGTACGCGCTCGCCTCGAGGCAGATCGTGCGATAGCAAAGCGCGGCGCCCTCGGCACTGCACGCAACGATTCCTATGTGTTTTGGCATCGTTAGACTACCCACCCAAAAACGAGGCGGCGGCATTCCCCTTCATGATATCGCAGCATGCAAGGAACAAGAGACCCCGTTCACGGTTGAACGGGGTCTCTTTGACGCGGGGCGTGGTCCTGTCGCTTACATCATTGTCGCGATCTTGACTTCTTCCCACTCGCCCTCGGCATTTTTTACAAAAACCTGATTTGGCGTGACGGCGCCCTTGAACGTTTTCATGCCGACGACCTTGACCGTCTTGGCCATGTGCTCAGCCAGGGCCTGAGCAGGGGTAATCAGGATAAAGACCTGGCCGCCCTTGTTCCCGTCAACGAGCACACCGACCGGAATGCCCATGTTGGCGCAAGCCTGCGCACAATTGGTCATCTTGCCTTTTGGCGTCATGTGGTCCGCCATATAATTGTCATGGTTCATCCCATAACATTTCGTGTCGATCAATAACCCGGTAACCGTGACTTCCTTCATATCCGCCATTTCGGCTTTTTCTTTCTTGTCCTTATCGCCGGCGAGCGCGACGACGGTAAACATGGCGGCGATCACCGTTACTATGATTAGAGAGAAAACGCTTTTGCGTCTCATCTTTGCAGCTCCTTCCCATTGTTTGTCCTGTGGTACCAAAGAATCGGGTCCCTCATCAATTGAAACCCATTGCCTTTACACCCTGCTTAGTCGCAGGATGAGCCCAATCCTTTCAACAACTTGTAATGCAATGGGAAGTAGGAAGTTATCGCGCCCGCAGCGCCGGCCGCCCACTTGGCCCACCCCAACGGAAAAGCAAGAGCGCCTCACCCGTCGTGATAATCGTCTTCAGTAGGACGGCGACACCGGCGACAAAAATGCAAAAGCCCATGATCGTGTTCACCGGCCACGGCACGAATTGGGGGATTCCAAATCGCAACCCATCGTCAACGTTCACAATCGACCAACCAGCGAAGACCATGAGGATTGGGACCAGGGCAAAGGACACCGCCGGCAAGGCCGTGTACAGTGAAAACAAGAGCGCCATTCTAAGCACTCGCCTTTCAGCCGTCTCAACACGCCGCGCCCAATGACCAAAGGCGAATCCCCACAAGACTGCCAGTACGATACCCGGGACGTTGGTGGCCATTCCCGCGGTGAACGCAAGCGCCTCCAACGAGTAGACCACGATCAGCAGCCCATAGAAAACCGCTGTGGGGGGTCCATTCCCAAATCTTGACAGCTTTCTGGCTAGGGGAATGCCACAACCCAATCCCAGAAGAAGATTTGCAAACAATAAGATATATTCGGCCTGATCCATCGGCGCATCACCGAACGAAATTTCACGAAGGGGCCGAGAATAGAGGCAACGGCGCAGGCGGCCGTTTGTCAACCGAGGTTGTCGCCGATCGGGTTAAGAGCCCCACTCTTCTAGCGTCGCCCGTGCCTTCTTCGCCGGCTCGTACACGGGATCCGCATTCTTCCACACGGCCAGGGCTTTGTGCAGACATTTCATCGCCTTTTCCTGATCACCCATCTCATGGTAGGCAAGCGCCATCTCGTAGTTAGCCTTGGGATTGTTGGGATAGACTTTTAGCAGCATCTCGATTGCCTCGACCGTCTTCTGGCACTTTCCGAGCCGGCGGTAACAACGGCCGATATCACTATGAGCGGTAAGGGTGCCGGGATTTAGTTCAAAATTCTCCTGGTAGTTGTCAATCGCCGCCTCGTAATCACCTCGCAATTCATCGATCCTCGCCTGACCCCAAAAGATCCACCCGCGCATTACCTCGTAATCATGGGTGTCGATGAAACTCTCGAGTCCCCTCAGGGCCTTCTCCGCCTCGGCTGCATCCTCCAACTCGGCGTATATACAGAGGTAACCAAGCGGCACAAGGCCGTCGATTGGTGGACTCAACTGTGCCCGGATCGATTCCATCTCGGAGAAGGCTTCATCCGTGCGACCCCCACGCACAAAAAGACAGACGTCTTCGAGCTTCCGCACCTGTGCAACCGCCGGCGACATATATTTCTCGTACTCCGCCCACATCAGTTTCAGATGTTCGATCGATTTGTCCATCATCCCGCGATTGGAATAGAAACCCCGCAAAGACCGGTGGACCCGTGCCCGATCCTGCGGTGCCACACTCATCGCTAGTGCGCGCCCAAACATCTCCAGTGCGCTGGCGTCTTCCGCGAGCTTGGCATGAATGTCTCCCAGGTCGACGAGCACCCGGGATAGACTGGGATCGATGACGAGCGCTTTTTCGTAATACTCCCTCGCCCGATCGTAGTCCCCCATAACCTCATAAGTGGTGCCCAGGTTGTGGAAGGCTTCGGACTTATACGGGTGCTTTTCTGAGTACGAGAGGTAATACGCGATGGCGTTTTCGAAATCGCTTTTTTCTCTGTAGCTCCGCGCGATGGCCTGCAGAAACTCGGTGCGCGACGGATCGATGGCGAGAATTTCTTTGAACTGTTCGATCACCAGGTCGCGCTCGCCGCGATCGGCCCTCACCCGGGCCATATGTACTCGTGCATCAATGTCATGCGGATACAGCTCGATCATCATCTGCAGGACGCCAAGCACTTTTTCCGGCTGCTCCATAAAACCGTAGTACTCCGCCTTCATCAGGGTCTGCAAACGTTCGGGCAGTTTGTAGAGATGCCGCATGGCGGCTTTCATCGCAACATCCCGCTGGTCACCCCGGTTGGTCAGTACGTAGCTGGCGTAAAGCAGGCAGTATGCATATGCGAATGTCGAATCGTACTCGGCGGCGCGCTCCAGGTGGGGAATGCTTGCGTACCAATCCAGCTTGAAAAAGGCTTGATCGATCCCCTTGGAAAAACTCGCAAGCGCCGGCATCGAGCTTGTGACCATTGCCGATACGGGCAGATCCGTGGTGGTGTCGATGTGATGGGTCGGAATGTCGATATCCCGTTTGATCTGAACGCTTGCCTCATCGACGAGGGTAAAGAGGTCGCTCCCGCGATGAACGCTTTGACCGACCAGTCTGCCACTGTGCGAGTCGTGCGTACGAAGCGTGATCTCCCATACCGCATCTTCCGACACCCCTCCCAACTCGTCCAGCTCGGCACTGTCGGATGTTTCGATGGTAAACGAGCCGGTTACAAGATAATCGACGTTGGCACTCTCGGCCATCTCGCGTTTTAGATTCCACGGTGCCTCGGACCAGGTGGAGAAACCCGCGCGTTGCAGCCGGTGTCGCGCCGCATCATCTGCGCTCGAGCGAAGCCACAGAAACTGATCCTGCCACAGATCGATCTCGAGTAACGTGCCGATCGCAGCCTCCCCCCAGTCATATCTGCCGTCACCAGACTCGTTGCGCGGCGCATAAAGCAGGAGACTCTTACGAAACTCGTCCTTGGGTACCACGCGTTCGACGATCTCTCCGCTTTCGTCCTGGACGGCCACCGTCTCTGTGGCCGCGCCGATGTCGCGGCCGGCGAAAACGGCGAAAAGCACCAAGACCGAAGCTACGATGTTTGCCGGTACACCGATTCTGGTGACCATCCTCCAAACTCGCGTGCGCGCGCCGTTGCGCGCGGCTAGGATCCATACCGATGGAATCAGTGAAAGCAGCGCAACCATGGCGATGCTCACCAGGTGTGGAGAAAGAACAAAACGGTTCACCGACCAGCCGATGACCTTCACCACCACCCAGGCAGCGGCCAGATAAACGATGAGTGACACCAGGGATCGGGTCGCAAATAGCGCACTTGTCACTTGCCCTCTCGCTGTACCGCTGCTGCTGGGGCCTACGACCTGCTTGTCCGATGAACCGTTCTTAACCGCCTCGTGCAAGAGGTCCAGGTCCACTAACATCTCCGTCGCGGTCTGGTACCGGTCGTCGGGGTTCTTCGCTATGGCTCGGCCGATGATGTACTGGATGTCTGGCGGCAAATCGCCCACAAGGCTGGTCGCGGGCTTTGGCTCTTCATTGAGAATCGAATAGATCACCGCTTCGTCGTACTCACCTCGAAACGGACGCTGCCCGGTTACCATCTCGTACAAGAGGACTCCGAGCGACCAGATATCGGTGCGATGATCGACGTCCTCGCCGCGAGCCTGCTCCGGAGACATATACCCGATCGTCCCCATCTTGGTGCCACGCTGGGTCGAGTGCTTCTGGTGTGCGGACTTGGCCAGACCAAAATCCATGATCGTCGCGCGATTGTCTTTTCCGATCATGACGTTGGAGGACTTGATGTCGCGATGAACGATACCTCTTTCGTGGGCCGCCTGCAGTCCACGGGCCAGCTGAATCGTGATTGTCAATGCGTGCAGAGGTTCGAGCCGATCCTCGCGAATCTTCTCGTTGAGGCCCTGCCCTTCCAAGTAGGCCATGGCAATAAAGGTTTTCTCGTCGGCCTCGTTTATCTCGTAGATGGTGCAGATATTCGGGTGATGAAGGGAAGCGGCTGCCTGGGCCTCGTGGATAAAGCGGGATTTCTCTTCGGTGGTCGCGAGTACGTGGGGCGGCAGAAACTTGAGAGCGACGGTACGTTTGAGCTTGGTGTCTTCGGCCTTGTAGACAACACCCATACCACCCCCGCCGAGCTTCTCGAGAATCTTATAATGGAGGATATTCTGGTTTACCATTGCCCCCTCCCCCCAAGATCTTACAGCGTGTTGCCTTTGATCAAACCACTCGCCGCCAGCGACGATTCCTCACATGTAACCTAGCAAAAACACGCCGGTCGCGAAAGGGGGGTCGCCGCTTTTTCGAGCAATAGGAACGGTCGCCTCC
>JAOTUR010000197.1 GCA_029863805.1 Candidatus Krumholzibacteriia bacterium
TTTCACGTTTGGGGCCAATGAGAACGGCACCGCCACCATTGTGATTCGCGCGACGGATTCCGGACCGCTCTCGGTCGACGATACCCTGGTGGTTACGGTGAATGCCGTAAACGACCCGCCCACCGTTGTCAGTGCCATGGCGGACACCACGGTGGCTGAAGATAATGCGCCCATTAATGACTATAGAGACCTAAACGATGTCTTTAGCGACATAGAGGACGGCAGTGCCCTTGACTTCGTCGTGCAGAGTAACTCCAATGCGACGTTGGTGACTCCGGTGATCGATGCGGCTGATAGCACCCTCGATTTCACGTTTGGGGCCAATGAGAACGGCACCGCCACCATTGTGATTCGCGCGACGGATTCCGGACCGCTCTCGGTCGACGATACCCTGGTGGTTACGGTCAATGCCGTAAACGATCCGCCCACCGTGGCCAGTGCCATGGCCGATACGACGGTGGCAGAAGACAACGCGCCCATTAATGACTACCGCGATTTGAACGATGTCTTTAGCGATGTCGAGGACGGCAGTGCCCTTGACTTCGTCGTGCAGAGCAACTCCAATCCAACGCTTGTCACCCCCACCATCGATGGCGCCGATAGCACCCTGGACTTCACATTTGGCGCCAATGAGAACGGCACCGCCACCATTGTGATAAGAGCGACAGACTCCGGACCGCTCTCGGTCGACGATACCCTGGTGGTCACGGTCAATGCCGCAAACGACCCGCCGACTGTGGCCAGTGCCATGGCCGATACGACGGTCAACGAGGACAACGCGCCTATTAATGACTACCGCGATTTGAATGATGTCTTTAGCGACATAGAGGACGGCAGTGCCCTGACATTTACGATCGAGAACAACACCAACCCGGCCCTCGTGACCCCGGTTATCGAAGCCGTGGATAGCACCTTGGACGTGTCCTTTGCCGCCAACCAGAGCGGATCGGCCGCGATCACCATCCGCGCCACCGACTCGGGCTCCCTCTTTGTCGAGGACATGTTTGTTGTCACTGTCACTCCAGATCCAACATCGAATGTGACTCTAGTCGATTCTTCCGGCACGTCCTACCCAACGTCAACATTCCTGGGCGATCCCTCACTTATCCTCAAGATCGGCCTTAATAATCTGACAGCCACGGGCGTGATGTTGACTACAGCTTCGTCTATTGTGTTTTCTGATAGTGTCTCGACGTATCAGGCTCAGCTAGCCAATCTCACCTACATTCCGCCCAACGCACGCAACTTTACGGCAACCTTTTCCTCGGCTCCCGTTAGCAACAGCTTTGCGGCGCCGGCAAGCTACGATTTTAGACTCTATTTACTGGGAAACGATGATAGCGGCCTGACCTACCTCGATACTCTTGTGACAACAGGACGCAACAGCATCGTCATCAATACCGAGAACATCGACATCACCAATCTTTCGTTGATACCTGCAGCTACACATCCCGGGGATGCCGACGTTGAGTTGCTCTCTTTGTCTTTAGAGAACAACACACTACAAGACGTCCAGTTGGATACACTAACCATGCTCAATACGTCGGCTGGACCGGGAAACCCGTCCGACCTCGATAACACGTTCTCGGTAGTCCGTATCTACCATGACAACGGTAACGGCATTGTCGACGGTAGCGACATCTTGATTCGCGACGCGCTCAGTTTCTCGGGCGGTCCGCTTACCGCCACTGACCTGAACTTCGACATTCTAACCGGAGAGACCAAGTATCTGCTCATTACAGCTGACATCGACTCCACGTGTGCCCGGGATGGCGATGTGTTGCAGATCGAAATCACTTCGGCCAACGATATCGGTTTTGATCAACCGTTCACTGCCGCAGGAGTCTTTCCATTGTCAACACCCACTCCACGGAACATCGACGGCATGATGGCGTTTCAGTTGACCGTCTATCCCAAGGCCGACAGTGTCGTGGTGACCGAGGGATTTGACCTGCTTATGTTTGATTTGGGGGTGCCTGGCAACGGCTACGAAACGGACACATTACGCACACTCAAGGTCGAGAACCAAGGCACGGCAACCACCGAGCACTTTGACCGGCTAGCGCTCTATGTCGACGGTGGTGATGGCAACTTTGACGTCGGTTCAGGGGACGATACCTATATCGGCGATTTCATCGAGGACCTCGCCAAGCCGGGTGGACGTGCGTTCAAGATTGAGGGTTTGGCCATTCCTCTGGGTCTTGCTTGTGGCAACCACACACGATTCTATGTGGCGGCTGATATTGGCCTGGATTACACGGTGGGTGGTTCGATTCAGTTCTCGGTACCGGTGATAGGCGTTACCGTGTCCTCCAATAACGACGGTCCCATTGACGTCCGCGTAACAGATCCGTCGATTCAGATTATTCCGCAACCTGACCGGCTCACGACCTTTCCCTACTCGGTGGGCGACAAGAATGTTTATCCGGGAGCCTCACAAAATCTGAATGCGGGTATAGGCTTCTTCAATGGCTACGCCAATCCGCTCCTCCTGCAAAAGATCAGGTTTTTCCAGGTCGGGACGGCCTCGAGTGTCGAGCTCGACAGCGTCCACGTTTACGCGGATACCGATGGAGACGGGCTTTTCGATCCGGCTCTCGATCTGCGACTTTCGAGCCTCGAGTCCGCGGGCGCCTCGTTTGTCTTTGATAACTTGAATCTCACACTGGATGCGGGGAAGCTATCGTACGTATTCTTGAGCTACGACCTGCCGTTGGAGACCACGGATTCTGTAACCATCGACTTGCAGCTGTTTGACACTCAAGGCCTAGTGGTCGAACCCCTGGGTATCGAGATTCAGGGTGAATTTCCGATTAACTCGCCGGGGCTTGATCGCGTCGACGGAATGGTTGCCGCTCAGATCTCGTTGGGAACAGCTCCTGCGTTTACCGCCGCTCCCAACGACCAGGACGTGCTGGCGGCCACGTTGACCATACCCCCCAACGGCCTCTGGACGGACGTGTTAAACACGGTCAGCATTAGCAACGCGGGCACTGCGCTGGCTGGCGTCGATATCGCCAGCGTACGCTTGTGGAAAGAGAGCGGCGGCAGCCCGATCCAGTTTGATCCGCTCGCCGACACGCCCCTGGGGGCGCTAACCTGGAACGGTGCCACATGGTCCAATACGGTCCCCTTCAACGAGCCGATTGCGCTTAGCGGTCTTCGCACTTACGTGACGTTCTCGGTATTCGCTTCACCGACTGACGGAGCGACCTTTCAGGGACGGATCCCCACGGATGGCATCCAAGTCGCGTCGGGCAATGACGGTCCCATTGATCAAGCGATCATCAACCCCGCCGTGCAAGAGATATCGACCGACCCGCTCATCACCTCGCTCTCGGCGGATCGTATGACCTACAGCGTCGGTCAGTCTATCACGCTGTCCATGCGTGTCCGCAACGAGAGTGTCGACACACTCTTAGTGGTGACACCATCGCCAATCACAAGTAGTGGCTCGGGCGTGGCCGTAATGACTTCGGGGCCGAACCCAGGCTCATTCGATCTCACGCCCGGCGAGGACTCGACGTTCGTCTGGTTGTACGTCGCACAGACTGCCGGTGATATCGAGTTCTGTGGTTTTGCTCAAACCGCTGATAGCCTCATCGCATCACAATCTTCCTGCACGGCGACACTTGTCATGCAGAATCGTGCGGGTACCATTCCCTTGGCGCTTGTCAATGGGGCGCCTGCCACCGTCAATCGGGGCCAGTGGGACGTCGCGGCATTTGGATTGATGGTCGACTACCAATCGGGCGATAGCTCGAGCGTTCCCCTCGATTTTGAGGGAATCAAGGTGTTTATCGAGGATGCTTCGGGAACACCGCTTCCCCCCAATCAGATTCTGAAGAACGTCATCTTGACCGATCCCGGTGGCGAGCATTTCATTTATTCGGTTATCGATTCGTTCGTCAATCCGCTTTACCTCACCTTGCAGAGTCCAATTGTCGTACAGCCAGGAACAAGCGTATCGGTGGGTACTCGCTTCGATATCTCGGACAGCGCAGCACTCACTCAGTTTCGAATGCGGGTCGACGCCATAGATGATATTTTCATCTTCGATGGCAATGATGGCACGCTGGTGTCGAGGACGTCGCCCAATACGTTTCCATGGTTGACAACCACCATTGCTATCAATACGCCAGCGGAGAGCCTGCTAGTCGGTTCAGACAGCGGGGCGGATATTTTTGCCAACATCGGACAAGAAGATCTGGCCGTGTTCTCGATCGACTTCTTGTCTCCTGGACTTCCCAGCACCGCTCGCGAGATTTTAGAGTCTCTGACCTTTGGCTTTGTCGACACCGCAGGGGCGCCGATCGTGCCCAACTCGGTGGTCAAGAAGATCACGCTGTCCTCTGGCACACAACTTCTTGCGACCGACGACATCATCCCGCCCACAGGCTCGACGATGACCATTAACTTAACCACCCCCTTGGTCCTTGCACCCGGAAATACCGAGACCGTTGACGTACAAGTGGATTTAAAGAGTATTCCCCAAACCGATGGTTTTGGGATGCGCATCTCCAGCCCAGCTGCCATTGTAGCCCGTGATATCAACAACGATCGATTGGTGACCGTATCAGCCGCGGATCCAGCCACCTCGGACTTTCCGTTTGTGTCCGATCGAGTCATTTTTCAACCGGCAGCATCTGGCGTGCTCGCCCAGTTCGTCGATCGCATGCCGGCATCCATGACGCCCGCCACAACCAGCGTTCCGATTATGGACATCGTCCTCGGCCATCAAGACACGACGACGGCATCCTCACTGAGGGTCGATTCGTTGAGCCTTGAATTCCGCACACCGAGCGGCAGTCCCCTTTATCCCGGCGACTACTTTAGCTCGCTTGTTATCACGCATGGTCCGGACACCGTATCCGTCGTCACGTCGCTGAGCAGCATCAGCTCGCTCGCCGAGTGCCGCTTTAGTACTCCGGTCTTCATCGATCCTGCGACATCGGAGTCGCTATCTGTTTTTGTCAGCGTTAAGTCTGTCTTCGCACCAACCGACCTGGAAGTGCGCCTTGAGCAGCAGCACTTGGTCGTCTTCGATGCCAACGACGGCAACCGACTTTTTGGGATTGCAGGCACCTTCCCATTCGTCGCCGGTCCCGGCAACCTGGTTCTTCCCAGCGAGCGAGTGCTGGTGGATCTTATCTCGCGGCTCCCGGGCAATGTGAGTACCCGTCAAATCGGTGTTGATGCCCTTGATCTACGAGTTCAAAACGGGAGCACCCCGGGTCTGACTCCTATCGCTCTTAGAACGGTGCGGGTCGAAATGGAAAACGCACAGGGTTCGCAAGTGAATCCCAACACGTTGTTGGCGGCCGCCAATCTAATAACCAGTGATAGCACGATCGTTCCCGGGGTTCTGAACGCAACCGAGATGGTCTTTACCTTGCCGGATAGCCTTGTGATTGTTCCCTCGGGCGCAACAGACACGCTGGCGCTGACCATAAGTACGCAGACTACCTTGGCCGACATCAACTTCCGATTTGCCATCCGGGACTCAACTTCGGTGCAAGCGATCGATGCGGTATCGGGTAGCGCCATAGCTACCGGAACCATTAGCGGCTTGGGTTTTCCGTTGCTCACTAACTTCGCCCACATCCTGGGCACGAGTTCCGAAGGGGCATTCACCAATTACCCCAATCCGTTCGCCGCCGGCAGAGAGGGAACCCGGATCACTTACTACCTGGATCAGAACTCGAGGGTTAGCCTGAAACTATACACCCTGTGGGGTGCACCGGTCATCACGCTCGTCGACAATCGATCGATGAACCCCGGCCTCCACCAGACTGTGGTTTGGGATGGTCGTAACGGTGAGGGCGATATCGTCAACAACGGCGTCTACTATCTGGTCCTCGACATCCAACGCGCCAACGGTAACCACGAAGTCCTGAAGCGAAAAGTGGGGGTAATCCGATGAGCGGGCGGCGCTTCACCACGCTAGTGACGTGTGTGTTCTTGGCCGTCGGTCTCGCGACGCCCGCATCCGCGCAGTACTACGGAACGGAGCTGCCTTTTGTGCTGGGTACGAACGCGAGGTCGTCGGGCATGGGGGTTGCCGGCGTGAGTCTGCTGGGGGATGCTTCAATCCATTACTACAATGCCTCAGCATTGAGCTCCCTCGAGTGGAGACAATTCGCGTTTTACAAAGCAACATTGTTCGAATCCAAATCGAGCTACTACACGCTCAGTTACGCCCATCCTTTACTCGACCAGGGAACGATCGGTCTTAGCATTATGCGCGTCAGTGTAGGCGGAGTCGAGGAACGCGACCAGACCAACCAATTGTTATCAAGAGACCTGCACAACTCTCAGACTCGCGTGCTACTTGGATACGGCAGAGACATCGGTTCGGGCTTTGCCGCTGGCTGTAATATCGTCTTTGACAATCAGTCTTTTGGCTCGTTTAGCGGCTCGGGCTTTGGACTGGACGTGGGCCTCTCGGCCCAGCAACCGATCTCCGGGCACCCGATGCTCAAAGGTCTGCGTGGCGGCATCGTCGTGCGTAACCTCCTTGAGCCATCCGTCAAACTCGATCAGGAAAAGGTCTCCGATCCCATGGAGCTCGGGCTGGGTTTGGGCGTTTTGTCCACCTTTCAAGATGTTCATATGGTCACTGCCATCGATCTGGTAAATCCGAGGTTCTCACCGGTCTCACTCCGAGTCGGTCAAGAGTTTGCGTATGGCGACAACTATTCGCTTCGGCTCGGTGTGGATGATTGGACCCCAACCTTTGGCTTTGGTGCTCAGTACAAGGAA
>JAOTUR010000198.1 GCA_029863805.1 Candidatus Krumholzibacteriia bacterium
AAGCGGGGCTGGGACTGTTTGCCAGTGCGAACATCGTGCAGAAACACGAAGGTAGAATAGAAGTCGAAAGCGAGGTCGGTAAGGGTAGTACCTTTACGGTCGTCTTGCCGTTAAAAGGTGTACCATCGGCGGAGACGGCCGATCCTGATCAGTCAACCGATCGATGCGACCGGCTCAAGCAGAGGAGGCAAGGAGATGTCAGGCACGATTGACGAGGCGAAGAGCCTGAGCCAAGGGGAACGGGAACTCACGGCCATCGGTGCCGCGATTGCGAGCAACTGTATTCCCTGCATACAGTATCACATCCCGCGGGCCAGGCAGGCGGGGTTAAGCGATTCACAGATTTGTGAGGCTGTGGTACTGGCGGACAAGGTTCGTCGTGTTCCGGCGGGGATGGTGCTGCAAACCGCCTACGCACGCGTGGAACCGGAGAAACCTGTGCGACCGACGGAGGAGCCTTCACCCTGCGGGTGTTCCGAAGCGCAGGAACACCGCGAAGAGAGCGCGGGTTGTGGAACGGAAACGCTGGAGGCGGACCGAGTTCAACTTGATAACCAGGTCTCGAAGGAGGATAATGAAATGAAGAAGAGTTGTAAGGATCGCACACGGGGGAAAACCGATCCGCGCCAATCAGGAAACACCAGCGAAGAGCAAGAGAATGTCGCAGATCAAACTGGTTTTGATTGCTTGAAGATGATGGAAATGATGAGTCAATGTTGCCCGGATAGAATGAAGGATCTGTCTTCGATGATGGCCAATTTCACAGACGGATGCTGTCCTGCGAAAGAGGAAATCGGTTCGAAGAAGCCCGGGTCAACAAAGCCTGTGGCATAACGACCCTGCGAACACCACCGGCATCTTCGTCCAACGGTGAGGAACTGGACATGTCGGATACCCCATCCGAGAACGGCTCCTTTGAAGAAGTGGTCGAAACACACTCCGGGCCGCTTCAGCGCTACCTCGAGCGAATGGTTGGAAACCGGGCAACAGGCGACGATTTGTTACAGGAGACATTTCTGCGCATCGCTCGGGGCTTACCCAACTTCGAAGGTCGGTCGAGCGTCAAGACCTGGGCGTTTTCAATCGCCACCCGCGTGGTCAGCGATCACTTCCGACGTTCCGAGGCACGAGTGCGAATCATCGACGTGGACGACGCCCATGATCTGTACGATTTGGAGTCCGGTATTGACGAACGGATGGTCATAGACGAAATGAACTCCTGCGTGCGAGATGTCGTCGACAGCCTGCCCGAAGATTATCGTGCGGCACTGGTACTACACGATATTGAAGGCCTCTCCACCGCGGCAACGGCGGAAGCCAGCGGCTGCTCACTGGCGACAGCGAAAATTCGTATACACCGCGCCCGCGCTCGGCTTAAGAGAGCCCTCGAGGTGGAATGCGATTTTTACCGCGACGAGGAGAACATCTTCCGATGTGATCGGAAGTCGCCCAAAGAGCCTTCGGGGTGAAGCAAGTACTGTCTGTTCTCGCCTGACCATCAGAGCTAGTGGCGGCGGTCAATTGCTTCCGGTCAACTTCTCGGCAACAAGATCCTCAGCGAATGCGAGCATCCCAAATACGAGTAGCCTTATCCGCCAATTCCGGTGCGCCCAATCGTTCGCACAGCGGCGCAAAATCTCTCGTGGGTCCCCTCCATCTCAGTTCGTCGACGTCAGTAAAGACATCCGCATCGGTGCGTAAAGTTGCGAGGTCACGAAAGAGCAGCGCATCGTGCCAGTGTTCGCGGAGTGCCGCGGCCAGCCCTGCCGCACCTCGCACACTCGTATCCCATTGTGTCACGTCCCTGGGGATGGCCTCAAGATGACGGTAACGCACGAGAACCTGACCGGCGCTTTTTGCGCCCCATCCGCGAACACCGGGAAAGCCATCGGCGGTGTCTCCCACCAGTGCGAGGTAGTCGGGGATCGACTTCGGCAACACACCAAACTTCTCGCGTACGTCTTGTTCGTTTCGAGTGATTCTCTTGCGGCGGTCGAGTTGCACCACTGAATCGCCGCGAACGCACTGTGCGAGGTCCTTATCGGGCGTGCAAATATATACGCGGGTGACGTCGGCGGCGACGCTAGCTCGTTTGGCAGCAGCGGCCAGCGCGTCGTCCGCTTCCTGATCGAGCATCGGCCAAACAACGACACCAAGTGCGCGAATGGCGTCTTCGAGTGGGTGAAATTGCCGCCACAGCTCGGGATCGATGCCGGCGCCCGTCTTGTAGCCGTCGTACATGTCGTTCCTAAACGATTCAACAACGTGGTCGGTGGCCACACCCAAATGGGTTGCACCGTCCCGGATCATCGAAGTAATCGAACCCACTACGCCGAGTAAGGCACCCACCTCTTTGCCATCCACGTCGAGACGTGACGGCAAGGCGTAAAAATGACGAAACAACTCATAGGTGCCATCGATCAGATGAACGTCCATGATGATGGGAAGACTAAATGCCTAGGTCGCAATCATGGTTCAAAGTTATTACAGTCGTTAGAAAGCACCCGTTGTTGGAGAACGCTTACGACGCCCATATTACCAGAAACCTCCCGGATAGTTCCGGCCACCGGCGCTGGCGGATTGAGAAAGGGAATGGCAGGCCCGCCTTTCCCCCCGCCCGGGCCGACGGGAAACTCAGGCACAGGGCTCGATCGCAGTCACGGCGAGACGCTTTTTTGACTTTTGTCAACTTTTCGCGTAGAATACGGTTCGATCAGGGCGGCATGGATGTTGTCCGCAAGTCCAAGGACCCACTTCACCCCTTACCTTCACGATTTGTAGATCGACGAGGTCGACGGCCAAACCTTTATCGCGATGACGTTTCTGAAGGGCAGAGCTCCGGGAGAAGACCGAGGAGCGGCCGTTGCCTCTCGATCGTATCATTCAGCGCACCACCGACGCGGCAGGTTGCGCTCGTGGGCGCGCGATTTTTGTATTGACTGGCGCGTAAACGTTGTTTACTATCAGAAAACGTCGTTTACAGGAGGCAGTCTCTTGACACACATTAGCCCGGCACGCTCAGTGGCGACGCTGGACCGCATCATCGAGGCCACACGGAAGCTTCTCGCGCACAACACCTACGATGCTCTGTCCATGCGTTCGGTGGCTGCAGAGGCGGGCATCACCGCCGGCGCCATCTATCGCCACTTTCCCAACAAGCGATCCCTTGTCGATCATGTCGTTCGCAAGACGCTCGAGGCGTTTGAACCGGAATTGCTGCGCGTGATCGCACCCCTTGCACCCGGCTCATTCGATCGGGTGATCGCGTTGGGTGCGGCATACATCCGGTTTGCCCTCGATCGCCCTGAAAACTTCAAAGTACTCTTCACGCCGCACGGTTCAAAACCGACCAAGTTGAGCGACTTGCCCGGCCAGGGGGGGTACGGGCTATTACGCCAGTGCATCAACGAAGCGATGGACGCAGACGAGATCCGTCGCGGAGACGCAGATCTTGCCACGTTCTTCTTGTGGTCGCGAGTTCATGGGATCGTCATGCTGCTCATGGCGCTTGATTTTAGCGAATGCTTACCGCTCGCCCGCGCGGATATCACGCCACTGCGACTCTTTGATCTCAGTCGCGACATCCTGTGGGAAGGCTTCAAACCCGTTCGCGACAAGAATCGTTCGCGGAGACGCAAATGAACCGACCTGTCGCAAACGACTCCACGGTCCAGTTGCGGTCCTGGTTATGGCTGGCCGCGGCGGCCATCCTGCTGGCGTTCGGCAATGGAAGATGGAGTGTGTCGATCGCGGCGTGGTTGGGGCCTGTTTTCCTGTTGCTCTTTGTCGAATCTCAATCTTTGCGACGAGGCCTGAGTGCGGCGTTCTTCATAAACTGGCAGGGCATGATACCGGTGCCGGGTGCTTGGTACTATCTGGTCGCCGGCGTGGTGTGCCTTTCTTTGTCAAGGGTTCGGTCAAAAAGAAATTTCCTCGCGAAGCGGACAAATGGGTACTGCTCGATTGGAAAGGGAAGTTCGCGAAAGCCTATGCGACAAAAAAGGACGTCTGTACAATCATGTTGCTTGACCAAGAAGGGGTTGTTCGGTATCGGCGCTCAGTCACCGAATTGGATTCGGAGATCGTCCACAAATTCGCAGCCGAAGTCAAGAAACTCCTGACCGCGGAGTTAGAGTGATTCGGACTACGCGGATCGCCAGGGACACAGAAACTGAAAGTGATGTTGTGAAGGCCACGAGATCCGCTGTTATCGGTTAGCATCGCGCTCCGGGTTCACGCATGAAGCTCCAGAATATCTCCGTCGCACACCGGATGATCCTTGCCCACCTGTTGGCCGTCGAATCTGGCGCTACCCCATACGCGTGCGAACTTGAGCGAGTCGGCCACATCACGATGAACCAGGCGCGCGACGTCGTAAACGGTGTCACCGTGTAAGAGTGTGTACGGGCGATCCATGTCGGGGGGGCGACCGGGCACCTTGGTGTAGGCTCTTACGATGCGAAGACCGTGGAAAAGCAGCCGGCCAATACGGTCCAGTCCATCCCCGGTCTTTGCCGAGACGGGGACGGCGGGGTAGCAAACCCCGATCAGTTCTTCGAGCGCTTCGATCTCGGCGGGGTCGATACCGAGATCGCTCTTGTTGGCGAGGAGCAGGGTGGGGAGGAATGTTCGAAAGGGGTCATCCTCGTCGTCGCCATCAGGGCCCGCTCCAGTATCGGGATCCGTTGGACGTGGTTTTGCATCATCGGTATAAAGATAACCCTCCCCGAAGCTGGCCACCCACTGGTCGGTCAAGCTGATGCGTTTGCTGTCGAGGCGTTCCCGGGTAGCCGCCACGTTCTCGACACAACCCGGCGTACTCAGGTCGACCACCAAGAGCGCCGCGTTAGCGAGCTGCAAGGCGTTTGGCATCCAGGGTTCCATGAATGACGTTGAGACCGGTGGCAGATCCACGAGCTGGAAATGAATGTCTTCGAAAGGGAGCATTCCCGGCAGGGGAACGTGTGTGGTATGTGGATAGGGTCCGATCTCGGCGTGTGAACCGGTCAGCTTGGCGTGCAGGCTCGACTTGCCGGAGTTTGGGGGGCCGACTAACGCCACCTGTGCCGCCCCTTCGGGTGGCACGGTATGGGCCGGCCCCGTGCGAGCTCCTTTCTTTCGGGGTGAGGCCAGCTCTTCTGTGAGCTCCTTGATACGCGTCTTGATTTCGGCCTGAAGGTGTTCGGTCCCTTTGTGCTTGGGAAGGGTGCGCAGCATCTCCTTGAGACAGCTGAGGCGCTCGTTGGGGTCACGCGCCTTTTGAAAAGCTGCCTTTGCCTTTTTGTACTCGGCTGTGACGTTGGTTGGCAATCCGGGCTCCCGCGCTGTGAGCGGTGGCGACAGTGGCCGCCGCGCACACCATCGGGCGGGCTCGACCACCCGATGATGACGATCTTCTGTCGACAAAGGTGATCATACCACGACGGGATTCGCCGCCGTCAATCGGTACCCACTTTTTAATCTCTCGCGCGGTGCTAAATGCGTGGGACGGCTGAAGCTAGGTTTTCGAGGTTAGGTCGATTGCGAGACGGCGCCCGTCGGCGAACGCGCGAGTGTTGAGATCGAGGATCTGGGGAGAGAACCGCTTTGCCAGCGCGGTTTGCCAGGATGCCTCACGCAGGCCCAGCCGGGTCGCCAGTACACCGAGAAGGACGACATTGGCGCAGCGCTTGTCGCCCAACTCGATGGCACGCGGCAGTGCAGGAATCACCAGCACGTCGTAACCCTTGTCGAGAAGAAATTCCGGTACCTCTTGTGGGTAGGGTCTCTCGGGCTCGTCGGACAATTGAATGGGTTTGATGACGTGGTCGTTCATCACAACCGTGCCGCCCGGCTTCACATAATGGGCGTATCTCAGGGCCTCCAAGCGTTCCATGGCGTAGAGCACGTCGACTTCACCGCAGCGGATGAGTGGCGAGAAAACCCTGGGGCCAAAGCGCACATGACTGACGACGCTGCCGCCACGTTGCGCCACGCCGTGAACCTCCGATTGTTTGGTCTCGAGCCCCTCGCACAGCGCAGCCAGTGCCAGTGTTTCGCTGGCGATCAACACACCTTGCCCGCCGACGCCGGCCATGAGCACGTTCACCGTCTGCGGCGGCGTGTGCCGACGCTTCTTCGCACCAGTCGGCTTGCCCGCGCCTGTCATTCCGGCACGCCCAATCCGTAAAGCGCCTTGGGGTGGCAAAGCGCCGCGCACATCTCGCAGCCCATGCACTGCAGCTCGTCGACGATGGGGCCGGTCTCATCATCCCACTCGATGGCGGGGCACCCCAGATCGTGGCACAGCTTGCAGAAGTTGCATTTCTCCGCCTCGAACTGAATCGGTTCTCTTATCTTGGCACGCTCTTCCTTGATCATCAGACAGGCATGCCGTGCCACCACCACCGCAGGTCCCGGGTGGCGGATGGCTTCGCTGAGCGTCTTGCGCAACGCCTTGAGATCGTAGGGGTCCACGACACGAACATGTCGGACACCAATCGACTCGATGAGTTTGACGAGATCCACCCGCGGCGCAGCTTCACCATGGATAGTATGGCCACTCGACGGGTTAGCCTGCTGGCCTGTCATCCCCGTCGTCATGTTGTCACATATGACAAGCGTGGATCGGCTGCCCTTGTACACCATATCGATTAGGCCAGGGATGCCGCCGTGCAAAAAGGTTCCATCCCCGATCACACCCACCGCCCTGGGGCCACCGTTGTCACCCTGCGCGATGGAAAACCCCACCGCGTTACCCACGCTGGCACCCATACAAAA
>JAOTUR010000199.1 GCA_029863805.1 Candidatus Krumholzibacteriia bacterium
CGACCACATCATCTACTTTGGGCGATCGCTGGGAGGTGCGGTGGCAATCGAGTTGGCAACTCATCAATCGCCAAAAGCCATTATCGTCGAGTCGTGCTTCTCCTCGATTCAGGATGTGGGAAGGCGGTTGTATCCTTGGTTGCCCGTTGGCCTGCTAGCCCGTATCAAATACGACTCGATGCGCTCGGTCGCGACGCTGACATGTCCCAAACTTTTTGTCCATAGTCGTGATGATGAGATTCTGCCGTTTGCGCTCGGCTATCGCCTTTATGAAGCGGCGGCGGAGCCCAAGGATTTCCTCGAAATTCATGGTGATCACAATACAGGGTTTATCACATCCGGCACCGAATACCTCGATGGTCTGATCGCGTTTCAGGGATCGCTGGATTAGAAATTTAGAGCGGGACGAAAAACAACGGCGGATCCTATCAGCCGCCGGACTTCTGCCGCTGCTTTCTTTTCCACCGGTGCGGAGGGGTGAATTGGGGCTTGGGAGCGTTACGCGATGCGTCGAGAATCTGTTGGGCCAGATCGGGGAATCCGCTGTCACCGTAGTGGCTGACGGTTTGGTACGCAAGACCGGCCCGGATGAGGCGAATGGCCAGCAGTTCTCCATCCAAAAACACATGCGCGAGGCGGCGGTTGTAACGGTCTCTGCCCCCGGGCACGTACTCGATCCGCTCGGCGCGTGTTATCCACGCCATTGTCGATTCGGATGCCGCTATACCGTAGGGTTGATTCTCCAAAATGCCCATCTCGGGGTGGGCAATTTCGGGCGTGTCGATGCCCAGGACGCGAATCCGCCGACCCCGTAGGCTGAAGGTGTCCCCATCGTCAAACCCGATATCTTCCAAATCGATGACCCTCGCTCCCCGGTACGACGGCTTGTAAGAAGAGTTCTCGCGCGACGAGCAGCCCCAAGCGCACGTTAAAACGACAACGCACAGATGAACCACCGCCGGCACCATGCAGCGCTGCTCGATGTGGAACCGAAGCCTCATGCTTGAATCATCTCCCCGCGAAGTTGTCGGCAGGCCGTATGTCGACCGCATCCTATATAACAAAGCCGGACGGGGAGACGTCAAGTGGCGAGCGTCCACACAATGGATTCCGAGTGTCATGACCCTTTTTTGGCGCCGTGTGCCCGAACCTCTGCCTCTCATTTTGTCACCTGTATTTACGGCAGAGTGCCACCCAGGTGGACAATTCTGGGGGACTTGGGCTTGGGTTGGCCATACGCTCGGCCATCGGCGCGGTGCCGAGCCCGAAGAAATATTGTGGACGAATCCCTTGACAATCTCCTTTGAAATCAATTAATTAAAACCATCCCCACCATGACGCCTTTTTGGTCGTCAGAAAAATATCCCTAAGGTCAAAAAAGTCAACGGCTTTTGGCACAGGACTTGTTTAAACACGGATAGATAGGTATGCGTAAGAGTCTGCTCCTGCATACGCTGACCGTTTTTTCCCTCCTCGTAGCTGGTTCCCACGAGGGATTCGGGTGGGTATCACACGCCTGGGCCGGCCCCGTCGCCGAGGCAAACTCGCTCCCCACGTCGGGTGACGGTCTCGCCTTCGCCACCAAGGCGGATGGAATGGTCTCCACCATCGAGGGTTTTATCGAGGTCGAAGATTTTGCGTCGGCGGAGCGCGCCGCGCTCGAGCTCGCTCAACATAAACCCGACTACCCGCAAGGATGGATGCTTCTCGGTTACTGTCAGAGTCGCAACGCACGTTTTACCGAGTCCAACGAGTCATACTCCAGGGCACTCTCACTTGGCGCCGATTCAAAATCAATCAGGTCGCGGATGGCATACAACTACATTCGCCTCTCCGAGTTCGATAGCGCCCGTGACTGCTACTTTCTGATTCTCGAACTCGACGCGCGGGATACCGAAGCATTGCAGCAGCTCGGCTATCTCGAGGCGAAGTTGGGGAACTACGACAAGGCGGCATATTACTATCGGCGCGTTCTTGAAAACGAGCCCGAGAATACGAATGTCCTGCGCGCGTTGGCAAGAATCGAAGAGAAACGTGGCGGCAACGGGTTGGTGAAGGAACTGCTCATCAGGAACCTCGAGCTCGATCCCGATGACACCGCGTCACTGGGCCGGCTTGGATTGATATATATAAAAGAAAAGAATTTTAAGGCCGCGATCGAGTCGCTGGAGAGATTGGTGGCACGCGAACCCGACAATATTAAAGCATGGCGCAATTTGGGGGTCGCTCACTACCAGCTCGGTGACAAGCGCAAGGCCCGCGACGATTTTCAGAGGGTCCAGAATCTAGGTGGCGACATGGCGGGTCTCTACGGGCCGCTGGCGGAATGCCACTACGAGAGTGGAGCGAGAGGTGATGCGCTGCAAGTGATCAAAGAGGGTATAGACAACCAGTCACAGGAGGCCTGGCTTTATTGTATGTGGGGTAAGATTCTCGAGGACCGTCACAATTACGACGGCGCTATCGCTAAATTCTCGAAGGCGGCGCATCTACAGGTCGAGCCGTGGAGTACCTATGCAAGAAAAGAAATCAACCGACAAACAAAGCTCAAGAAGCGTGCACAGATGATATCTAGTCAGCAGGGGATGTAGTAGGACGCGCCCATGCGCGTGGCCGCCAAAAAGCGCCGGCTCGAGAGAGCGGGCGCTTTTTTTGTCCATCGTCTTTTGGTAGCGGCATAGAACGAAAGGTGGCGGTTATTTAACCCATAGACTGCAGTCGCCGCACCCTCTCCGCCGTGGGTGGATGGGTGCTAAAGAGCTTTGCCAGGCCTCCACCGGTAAGAGGATTGACGATAAACATGTGTGCCGTGGTGGGCGAAGCCTGCATGGGCCTTCGGTGGGACCAGTCTTCGAGTTTCTTTAGCGCGTTGGCCAACCCTCTAGGGGTACCGGCGAACCTGGCACCTCCCGCATCGGCCATGAACTCTCGCGATCTTGAGATACCCATCTGGATCAGCATGGCCGCGATGGGTGCGACTATGGCCATCACCAGAAGCTCGAGACCCCCGCCCCGACGTTGACCGCCTTGGCCACCACCGAATATCGCGGCGAAGCGGGCCCACATGGCAAGCATCGATATGGCGCCGGCGAGGGTGGCAGCGACCGAGGAAATCAAGATGTCGCGGTTCTTTATATGTGCCAGTTCGTGACCCACGACGCCGGCCAGCTCGTTTTCGTCGAGAAGTTCCATCGCGCCTTCGGTAATGGCGACCGCTGCGTTTTGCGGATTACGACCCGTCGCGAAGGCGTTGGGCGTCTGCGACGGAATGACATAGAGCCGTGGCATCGGCAGCTGTGCGTTCGCGCAAAGCCGTTCCACCATGTCGTACAATCGTGGCGCCTGCTCTCGGCTAACCTGCTGCGCTTTATACATGGCCAACGCAATCCTGTCGCTCGACCAGTAGCTGATAAAGTTCATCACCGCGGCGATGGCGAAGGCGACAAGAGCTCCGTTTCTGCCCCCAATGAGTTGACCGATGATGACCAGAAGTACGGTCATAAGGGCCATGAGAAACGTTGTCTTCAGTGTGTTCATCGATGATTACCTCCTGCGGGCTTATGATGGCGCCCGTTCCTGTTCGGCTCTGGATTGATGCTAAATAGATAATGCAGCCGATTGGCGTTAGCAAGTGGAAATCGCCACCCACAGCCCAAACCGCCACCTCGGCGGTGCCTAACATGTTCACAAGCGCTCACCCGTTGACAATGCCGATGGCCATCTGCTAGTGCTGAACGGGATGAAGATTGCCTATTCCTCGGACTTTCACATAGATGCTTCGCAAAAGAACCGCGAGGCCGTTCACAAGATTGTACGCATCATCGGCGAAGCCGAGCCCGACGTGATCGTGATCGCCGGTGATGTGGGTAACACTCTGGTGTCCCTCGAGGACACATTGGCTTTGCTATCCCATTTGAACGTCCCCAAACTCTTTGTTGCCGGGAATCACGATGTGTGGATCGAGAAAACCAACGATGGTCATGTCATCGACAGCCGCCGAAAGTACGATACGGAAATTCCCCGAGCGTGCCGCCGCACGGGCTTTTGTGATCTCACTCGAGAACCACGCGTTATCGACGGTGTCGGCTTTGCGGGCTCGCTGGGCTGGTACGATTACTCCTTTGCCGACTCACGGTTGGGTCTGACGCACGACCAGTATTGGCAGGGGCGATACCAGGACGAGATCTGGTGGGACAAGGACATGGCGTTGTGGCCGCCGGCGGTTTCCAAGACAGGTATGCCGTCCGAGCGTTTGCGTGACCCCGAGGTCTGCCGAGAGTTGACGGGCCGGCTCGAGCGGCACGTTGCGGCGTTGGAAAGACGCGCGGATGAGATCATTGTGGTTATTCACACGCTGCCTTTTCTGGTCACACTTCCGCGTTCCGAACCCCCAAAATACCTCGACGCGTTCACCGGCAGCGAGGTACTTGGACGGATGCTCGAGTCTCATTCCCGAGTGACCCACTGCATCGGCGGACACAAACACCTGAGCGGCGACTGGCGGATCGGTCATGTATGGGCGCATCGTCGGACGCTGGGACGTGTCGACACCGACACGCCAGTGGACGTGTATGCGCGGCGGGCCGTGGGTGTGATAACCATCTAGTTGGCGGCCCGCAACTAGGCACCTACTCGTAGTACTCGTTTCCGAGGTGCGTGATCAATTCCTCGCTCATGAAGTGTCTGAGGTTGTTTTTTAACTTCATGAGCTGGATAAAGAGGTCGTGTTCCGGATAGAGTCCCGGCGCGTGCATCGGGCTCTTGAAGTAGAAGGAGAGCCACTCCTGGATCCCCGATTGCCCGGCCCGTTTTGCGAAATCGAGAAACAAGGCGAGGTCGAGGCAGATCGGTGCCGCGAGAATGCTGTCGCGACAAAGAAAGTCGATCTTGATCTGCATCGGGTATCCAAGCCAGCCAAAGAGATCGATGTTATCCCAGCCTTCTTTGTTGTCACCACGCGGCGGATAATAATTTATGCGCACCTTATGATAAAAGTCCTTGTATAACTCGGGATAGAGCTCCGGTTGCAGAACCGTATCGAGAACCGACAGCTTGCTGACCTCTTTGGTTTTGAACGAATCGGGGTCGTCGAGCACCTCGCCATCACGGTTGCCAAGGATGTTGGTGGAAAACCACCCGTTCAGACCGAGAAGTCTTGCCTTTAGACCTGGCCCAATGATGGTCTTCATCAAGGTTTGGCCGGTCTTGAAATCCTTACCGCAAATCGGGCAATGCATCTCGCGCGCCAGTTCGTCGAGCGCTGGAATATCCGCAGACAAGTTCGGCGCACCATTGGCAAAAGGGATTCCCATCGAAATGGCTGTGTACGCGTACACCATACTCGGGGAGATATTCGGGTCGTTGTTTCGTAATCCTTCCTGAAATGCCTTCAACGTCTGGTGGACGGGCTTCTGATCCATAAAAACCTCTGTGCTGCCGCACCAGACCATCACCAAGCGCTCGATATTGTTATGCTTCTTGAAACCGACAATATCCTTCTCGAGCTGTTTGGAAAGGTCCCACCAGCTGGCCCCCTTCTTTATGTTTTTTCCATCAAGCTTTCTTACGTATTTGCGATCGAAGACCGCGCTCATCGGCTTTATCCGCTCCAGGTAGCCTTTGACCGAATCGAGGAGCTCCTTATCCAACACGCCTGCCTTCAGTGCGGCCTCGTAACAGTTGTCCTCGTAGATGTCCCAGCCAGCGAACTCGATGTCTGTAAGCTCGGCGAGCGGCAGAAAATCTTTTATCAGAGGCGAACGGTTGTCCGTTCTTTTACCCAGGCGGATGGTTCCCATCTGAGTGAGCGATCCAATGGGTCTGGCAACGTTGCGGCGGACTGCCTCAACGCCCGCTATGAATGTGGTGGCCACCGCGCCCAGACCGGGGATCAGTACCCCCAACTTGCCAGCGGCGGGTTTGATATCAACAATGGGTTTTGCCATGGTGTGGCTCCTTCTTCCGCGAGATCCAATAAGTCTTTGACAAATGTAGGCTTGGCATTATCATGAGTTTGTTGTGCCGTCTTTAGGCTAGGCGCAAGTCTTGGTTAAGTGGAGTCATTACGATACATGCGGGTTGCCGTCGATACAACCCAAATATTGTCGGCGGCGGTCACAGCAACGATTGCCGGCGCGGTCGCTTCCTCACCGCTCCATGACCCCTGGCCACGAGACAGGGTCGGGGCCCACGGGTAGCACGACTTAGAGCCCCGACGCGATGGTGAATCAGCGCTTGAGGTGATTAACATGCAACCATATAAGAAAGAACTGAAAACGGCCCAGCGAGCGGCTCGGGACGCCGCGGACATCATTCGAGGGTCCTACGCCGATTTGAAAGGCGCCGACATAACGGAGAAGCGCGTCAACGATATGGTGACAGTGGTGGATATAGAATCACAAGAGCTTATCGTGTCGACCATTCGAACCGCTTTTGCGGATGACTTCATCGTCGCCGAGGAGACTCTAAGTGCGGATGTCAACAGTGGAATCGATGCGGGGACTTCCAGGCGTTGGTATGTTGACCCGCTGGACGGGACAACCAACTACATACACGCCTATCCCGTGTTTGCGACAAGTATAGCGCTCGAGGTCGATGGGCAGATCGATGTGGGCGTAACGTTTGACCCAATGAGGGAGGAGATGTTCTGTGCCGTGCGCGGGCAGGGAGCCTTTCTCAATGATAGTAGAATCCATGTCAGTGACATATCGGACCGACGCAGGACGCTGTTGGCCACGGGGTTTCCTT
>JAOTUR010000200.1 GCA_029863805.1 Candidatus Krumholzibacteriia bacterium
TAACAACTTCGCGGCGAGGGATTTGACCTGCTGCTTGATATCGCCGGCGTCGACATGCTTAAGCTCGAACACGACGAGCGCTACCTTGTGGTTTATATGCTTTATTCGATTCCAAACGACCTTCGTTTACGCGTCAAGGTTCATGTTCCCGAGGACGACATGAACGTGTCGTCTGTGACCGATATTTGGCAATCGGCAAACTGGGCGGAACGAGAGGCTTACGATATGTTCGGATTCAATTTCGAAGGCCATCCCAACCTTGTTCGCATCCTCTGTCACCGAGAGTTCGTGGGACATGCGCTGCGCAAGGACTATCCCGTGATGAAGGGTCAGTGGGCGACGGGTACGTCGGATTTGATGCCCGATATGGAAAGAGAGTAGCGGACCTAACAAGGGGTTATTGGTGTCGGATCAGTCCAAGACGAACAAGGTCCTCATCACGGATGAGGAATTAATCCACCGCGTCAGTCAGGTCGATGAGACATCGCTTGAGGACATCGATTCGGAACCGATGTACATAAACATCGGACCGACACACCCGGCAACCCACGGCACGTTTAGAGTTTTCTGCAAGCTCGATGGGGAGCGCATCGAGAAAGCTGCCGTCGAGGTAGGTTACCTTCATCGCGGTTTCGAGAAGATTGTCGAGACCAAGCACTACACACAGGTTATCCCCTATACCGATCGATTGAACTACAGCAGCGGCCTGGCCAACAACGTGGGTTTCTGCAAGGCCGTTGAGCGTATGCTGGGTGTGGCGATAACACCTCGCACCGAGGTCATCCGCGTGCTGGTTTGCGAGATTCAACGAATCATGGATCATATGATCTGTGTCGGCGCGAATCTTGTTGATATAGGTGCGCTCACCAACTTCTGGTATTTTTTTAACGCCCGCGAAAAACTCAACACACTCCTCGAGGCGCTGACTGGCGCACGTCTGACTTACACATATGTCCGCATTGGCGGGTTGGCTTGGGATCTGCCCCACGGTTTCGAGGACAAAGTCGCCGCTGTGATAAAAGAGGTCCCAAAAGCGATCAAGGATGTTACGGGTCTTGTAAAACGAAATCGCATTTTTATCGATCGCGCGAGAGATGTTGGCGTGATAAGTGACGAGGATGCTATTAGCTACGGTTATACGGGTCCATGTCTTCGCGCCAGCGGTGTGGATCATGATCTAAGAAAGAAGCGGCCGTATTACCGCTATGATGAATTTGATTTTGACGTCCCCTTGGGCGACAACGGCGATACGTACGATCGCATCTTCGTTCGTATCGAGGAGATGTGGCAGAGTCTGAGGATCATTGAGCAGGCTTTGCAAAGGCTACCCGGCGGGCCGATCAATATTGACGACAAGAACATTATGCTTCCGCCGAAGGATGATGTACACAACTCGATGGAGGCGCTGATAAACCACTTTAAGCTGGTGATTGAGGGTGTCAAACCACCGCAGGGTGAAATTTATGACGCCATTGAGACACCGAATGGGGAACTGGGTTTCTATATCATCAGCGATGGAAGCTCTTATCCTTATCGGATAAAATGCCGTCCACCGTGTTTCTATACGATGAACACGTTGAAAAAACTAGTGGAGGGCAGTATGGTAGCGGATATTGTGGCAATTCTCGGCGGGTTGAATGTCATCGCCGGTGAGCTCGACCGGTGATTTATTGAGTCAAGTCTATCGGCACAAGTCTCTGGACAATATTGACAAAGAGGAACGTTGTGGACGACCACATGAAAGCAGCTGCGCAAGAGAAGTTCGCTTTCAATAAGGAGAACGAAGAGGTCTTTCAGGAGACACTCAAGAAGTACCCTACGAAAATGGCCGTGCTCCTGCCAGCGCTGTGGCTGTGCCAGAAGCAGAACGGACATCTTACGGACGAAATTCTCGAGTACGTCGCGGGTCGACTGGACCTATCGCCCGTGCACGTCTACTCGGTTGTTGAATTCTATACCATGTATCATCGCCGACCGCCCGGCAAGTATCACCTGCAGTTGTGCCGTACGTTGAGCTGCACGCTTTGTGGCTGTGAGGAGCTACGCGAGCACCTCGCTAAGAGACTGGGCATCGCACCCGGCGAGAAAACGCGAGATGGACTTTTCAGCCTCGAAGAGGTGGAATGTCTGGGATCGTGTGGTACGGCACCGGTGATGCGAGTAAACGAAGTCTATTGCGAAAACCTGAACCTGGAAAAGGTTGATAAGATTATCGAGATGTGCAAAGCGGACAAGCCGCTCGAAGAAGAACCGATGGGTGCCCACTAGGTGGTCGCGCCTTCCGAGCCGAAGTCATTTGATCGAACAGAGTTGATTACTGCAGGGAATGATGTCACCGCGAATAATTAGCATAAACTTCGACAAGCCGGATGCACACAAACTTTCGGTCTATGAGGCCTCAGGTGGTTATGGTTCCTTGCAGAAACTCTTCACAATGCCTCCGGACGAGGTCATAGAACACGTCAAGAATTCGGGGTTGCGTGGGCGAGGCGGGGCAGGCTTTTCCGCAGGCATGAAGTGGAGTTTTGTCCCCAAGGACACGGACAAACCAAAGTACCTGTGCGTCAACGCCGACGAGGGAGAGCCGGGGACCTTTAAGGACCGTAAGATTCTTCAACTCGACCCGCACATGATGATCGAGGGTGTGATCATCTGTTGCTACGCTGTTGGAATTCATACGGCCTATGTCTACGTCCGCGGCGAATATGTCAAACCCGCACGGCGGTTGCAGGCAGCCATCGATGAGGCTTACGCCAAGGGCTATCTCGGCAAGAACATCCAGGGAACGGGTTTTGATCTTGATGTCGTTATCCACATGGGCGCGGGAGCGTACATCTGCGGTGAAGAAACTGGGCTGATAGAATCACTGGAGGGCAAAAAGGGACAACCACGAGCCAAGCCACCGTATCCCGCGGTCATCGGTGTGTTTGGATGCCCCACCGTCGTCAACAACGTTGAAACACTCTCCGCGCTGCCGTTCATCATGAACGAAGGATGGCAGGCTTACGCCAAACTGGGCACCGAAAAGAGCACGGGTACGATGTTATTTTCGATAAGTGGCTCGGTCGAGCGCCCGGGCGTTTACGAGGGAGAGTTTGGAGTTAATTTGTGGGATTTTATCGAGCGTAGCACCGGTGGTGTGCGAGGTGGTCGCAAACTCAAGGCGGTAATTCCGGGCGGTTCGTCATCATCGATTTTGACTGCGGACGAAGCACGGAGCACCTATCTCGATTACGAGTCGATCGCTGCGGCAGGTTCAATGGTCGGATCGGGCGCCATTATGGTTCTTAGCGAAGAGGATTGCGTCGTCAAGGCGCTCGAGGTTGTTGCGCGATTCTACGCGCATGAGTCCTGCGGGCAGTGTCCACAGTGTCGCGAGGGCACCTATTTTATATCGCAGATAGCCCGCCGCATTGAGAATGGTGAGGGCAGCATGGAAGACATCGAAAAGATTCTGGACACGTGTCCTCTGCTTATGGGTGTGACGGTTTGCGTATTGGCGGATTCGATCGCGATGCCGGCCAAGAGTTATATAGAGAAGTTCCGCGAAGAGTTCGACCAGCACGTCAAAGAAAAGCACTGCCCTTATCGTAGCGCTGAACGGAAATCGGCTGTTTTGTGAAGCCGTTGTGAAAGTCTTTTAGCATGAGCATCAAAATCACAGTCAACGGGCAGGAATACGAGGTCGAAGGCGGCGGCTGGCTCATCGACACGTTGAACGCGCTGGGCTGCGACATCCCTCATTTCTGCTATCATCCTGGTCTTGGTCCGGACGGCAACTGTCGGATGTGTCAGGTCGATTATGTTACCGACAGGGGGGCCAGACTAGCCATATCCTGCAACGCACGCGTTAGCGACGGTTTGAACATCGTCACCGATAGCGAAAACGTAAAACGTGCACGGGCGGCCGTCGAGGAGTTTCTGCTCCTCAATCATCCACTCGATTGTCCGATCTGCGACAAAGCCGGCGAATGCACGCTTCAGAATTACTATATGCAACACGATATGAAGGATACCCGTCAGGAGTTCAAGCGTTTCAAGAAGAGAAAGGCGCGAGACATCGGTCCCACGATGGTCCTCGATCAAGAGCGTTGCGTGCTGTGCGACCGGTGCGTGCGATTCCTCAGGGATTGGGCAGGCCAAGAACAACTTCATATTGCGGGACGCGGGCACGGGGCTTTTCTGACCCCGTTTCCCGGCAAGCCAGTCGATAGCCCCTATTCGCTGAACACGGTGGACCTCTGTCCGGTGGGGCGCTTACCAGCAAGGATTTCCGTTTTGCCGTACCCACCTGGTTCCTCAAGAGAACCCCGTCGACGTGTACCACCTGCGCGAGAGGATGTTCGATCGAGGTCGATTCAAAGGACCAGACCGTTTACCGCCTGAGACCCAGGTACAATCCGCAGGTCAACGGTTACTGGATGTGCGATGAAGGCAGGCTCAACTACAGGTTTGTCAATACGGATCGTGTCAAGAAGGCGTACATAGACCGGGGCGGCGAGAAGTTCGAGACCTCCGTGGAGAACGGTATGAACGAGCTGCACGCGGTGTTGGGAACCGCGGGCAAAGGTGAACAAGAAGAACAGCCACAGGAACTCTTTGTTCTGGCATCGGCCACCTGTACGCTCGAGGAGATGTATCTGTTAAAAAAATTCGCCGCCGTTTATCCCGGTGCCTCTTGCTTTGTCGCCCGTCATGTTGCAGACGGGGAGCAAGATGACCTCCTGCGTAGAAAAGATCGTCATTCCAACGTCAAGGGGGCCGAGCTGTTGGGTATCCGCCTCGTGGACCTCACTGGGGGCGCAGACGGTCCAGCAGTGGGTGTGGTGGACGAGGTGCCCGAGAGCGCCGTTCTTTTTGCCGTAGGCTTTGACTATGGCATCGGTGAGGTGCTCGAGAAGTTTTTTGGCAAGTTTGCAAAGGTGGTGCTTATCGCGTCGCGCGAGAGTGCGCTCACAAGAATGGCTCATGTGCTCATCCCGGGTTTGACATTTGCCGAAAAGGAAGGTTTGATCGTCAATTTCGAAGGCCACATTCAACAACTCTCTCCTGCCCTCGACAATCTTTGGGATCGCATACCGCCCTGGCAGCTCGTCGCGGACCTGATGTCATCGTATACGGGGGAGGAGGGCATCGATAGCATCGCTGGCCTCAGAGATAGTATCGGCAAAGAGGAGGCGGTCTTTGCCGCCGTTAATCTGAACGCCGTTGGGTGGACGGGAGTGCGTCTGGCTGCGCAGGCCGTTTGAACCCATAGAACATTTGTGCGGTTAGAAGTAACCGAGGGAAGATGGATATCTACCTGATCGGATTTGGCAAGGCTGTCTTCATTTGGGGGCTGGCGCTTACTCTTATTCCGGTTTTGATCTGGTTCGAGAGAAAAGGTGCCGCCTTTATTCAGGATAGGGTCGGGCCCAATCGCGCCGCAATCCTCGGTTTGAGGCTTGGTGGCTTTATACACAACATCGCGGATGTCGTCAAACTCCTGATGAAAGAGATGCTGGTGCCGAGGCACGTCAGCGCTTGGTATTTCACCCTCGCACCTTTCCTTGGCATCACCATCGGTCTCTTTGCATTTGCGGTGATCCCCTGGGCGGATAACCTGCGCTTTGGCAGGTGGGATATTCCGATGCAGGTAACAAGTTTAAACGCCGGCGTTCTTTATATTCTCTCCATAACATCGTTAAACGTGTACGGCATTGTCCTCGCTGGGTGGTCGTCCAATAACAAGTACTCTCTGCTGGGCGGATTGCGATCGACCGCCCAGATGGTCAGTTACGAGATCCCGTTGGGGCTTTCTATCGTTGGCATCTTTATGGTGTTTGGAACGGTTCAGCTAAACGAAATTGTCCGCGGGCAGGGCGATCTGTTGTTTGGTTTTCTGCCCCGTTGGGGTTTATTTGTACAGCCGTTGGGTTTTGTCCTGTTTCTGGCGGCAGCATTTGCCGAAACAAATAGAAACCCTTTTGATGTACCGGAAGGCGAATCCGAGATCGTAGCTGGGTATCATACCGAGTACAGCGGCGTTCGCTTCGCCCTTTTTTATATGGGGGAGTATGTGGCGATCGTCCTGTCTGCAGCGATGGTCACGACGCTCTACTTTGGCGGATGGCAGATTCCCTATTTACCCACGAACAGTCTGGTCCTGCACGCGTCGACCGTTTTGAAGGTGTTGCTGGTGACGGGGGTCATCGTGTTTTCGGTCGGGGTGCTCTTGTGCTTGCGCTATGACAAACGCCTGGCGGGCACGTGGCCCAAGGGGGACCTTCGCAACCAGGAAGGGAAAATACTCGCGACTATCTTCGCCGTGTTGGTTGTCGTGCATTTGGCGGGGATCTTCTTGCTGTGGCCGCGTGAGCTTCCCGAATGGGGCAGCGCGACGGTGGCTTTGATTGCTCAGCTCAGCGCTTTTGCGATAAAACTACTGTTTTTCTGCTGGATGTTCATCTGGGTGCGCTGGACGCTACCCAGATTTCGTTATGATCAGATCATGCGGCTAGGCTGGAAGAGTCTCATACCGCTTGCCTTTGCCAACATATTCGTCACCGGTTTGGTGGTCCTTTTGATCGATCATTTCATGTCTTAGAGAAAGACGTAATCGACAGTGGAACTGATTGCCTTTTATATCTTTGCGGGACTTTCCGTTCTTGGTGGGGTAATCATGGTGACCCGCAAGAATCCCCTGACGGGTGCGTTTGCCCTGGTGCTCAGCCTCGCCTCTGTGGCCTGTCTTTTTGCCATGC
>JAOTUR010000013.1 GCA_029863805.1 Candidatus Krumholzibacteriia bacterium
GCGACCGCGAAAAGCTGGTTATTGAAAGAACATCCTCGAGGCACTCCGTTCACCGCGTTGGCCTATCAAGGGGCAAAGTGAGTGAGTCGGTCACCTGGTGGCTTCGACTCGATCTCGGAGACTCTTTCACCGTTCGTGTTCTTGACGCAAGAGGGAATCTGCAGGCGCAGCGGGTCGCCGAATCACGACGACTTCCAACATTTAGGCAACGATAACACGCATGACGGCGGTTAACGCGCGTGCATTGCCGCGGCCCGTTTTGTCGACGGTCCTTATCGCCCAGCCACGCAGGCCCTTACCGCAGATCGTTGGGATTGACGTGACCGACAAAGAGTGCACGGAGTTTCTGCAATGGGGCCTTCCCCGTCTGCGACTCGCTTGGCCGGGGTTCCGCCGGGTCCGCAAACAGGTCTGTAAGCGTGTCGCTCGCCGGATTGACGAATTGGAACTATCTGGTCTAGCCGCCTACAGGACGCGGCTTGGTCAAAGTCCGGGCGAGTGGAAGGTTCTGGACGGGCTGTGTCGCATCACTATCTCACGATTCTATCGCGACCGTGGTGTGTTCGATGCGATTAGTACGCAGGTGTTGCCTTCGATTGTGCGTTGTGCGGTGGAGAGGGGCGACGAAGAAATCCGCTGTTGGAGTGTGGGCTGTGGCTCGGGCGAAGAAGCATACACGGTTCAAATCATGTGGAAGCTTAGCTTGGGAACGTCCTTCTCCCCTGGTGCGCGAGGCCCTCAGCCGTTCCCACCCGTTGCTAGGTGTAAATTGCCGCTCCGTGTCACGGCCAGTGACGTCGATGGCCATATGCTCGAGCGAGCCAGCAGAGGCTGTTACCCGAAGAGCAGCGTCAAAGACTTGCCTGTGCTGTGGCTCGAGAGCGCTTTTTCAAGATACGGCGATCAATATGTGCTGGGCGAGACATTCAGAGAGAACGTCACCTTTATAAAACAAGACATTCGTCACGCGCTCGCCGAAGGATCCTTTCACATCATCCTCTGCCGCAACCTCGTCTTCACCTACTTTGATGAAGAGCTGCAAATGGAAATTCTGAACAAGATTCTGTGCCGGCTTCTACCCGACGGCATCCTGGCCGTCGGTATTCACGAATCGCTACCCCAGGGAGCGAGCGGACTCTCACCATTTGGCTCCGGGCCGGCAATTTATAAAAAAGACGTCCTGCAATGAGCGCCCACATAGTGGGTTCTTGTGTCTCTGGAAAAACACCAGCATACGGTTTGATGGTAGACCGGCCGCAGCCGGCGAGACGCGCTCGTGACACCGAAGTGTTCGACCCGGATCTCGCAACGACCGGGGCGTGGTTGCCTCAGCTGCGCGCAAAGACAGGCCGACGGGTGCGGCGTCTTTTTTGCTGGCACGTGAAAGCCTGGCGAGCATTTAAACCGCTAAATAGCAACGGGTTATCCGCGTGAAAATTTCCTGAAAACGCAAAAAAAATGTTTCACAAAGTCGGCGCAGACGGTATCTTTTATAGGTATGAGGCCCAAGAGATTCGCGAGGATCGGCGACATCCTTCCAGCCGTCCTGAAATCCGCTGGACTAGATCATAGACTGCACGAGCAAGAGATCTTGAAGATCTGGCCGACGGTCGTCGGTGACAACATTGCAGCCAGAACGAAAGCCGTCAAGATGGAGAAAGGGGTGCTTTTCGTTCATGTGGAGCATAGCGTCTGGCTGCAGGAGCTCTTTTTTATGGAAAGAGACATCCTAAGAAAGCTCCGCGAGCGAGCCCCTGACATCGAGTGCCACAAGATCCGGTTTAGCGCAGGAACGGGTTAGAATCACCTTACCAGAGGAAGAGCATGAGCCAGGAATATACTGCAAAAAAGATACAGGTCCTTAAAGGGCTGGAAGCGGTGCGCAGGCGACCGGCGATGTACATCGGAAGCACCGACATCCACGGGCTTCATCACCTGGTCTACGAGGTGGTGGACAATAGTGTCGACGAGGCGCTGGCGGGTTACTGCACCGAAATAGAGGTCCTGATCCATAAGAACGGCGTTGTGAGTGTTACCGATAACGGTCGCGGCATCCCGGTGGATATGCATCCGACGCAGCACAGACCTGCTGTGGAGGTAGTGATGACCACACTGCACGCCGGCGGCAAGTTTGACGACAAGACCTACAAGGTTTCTGGCGGTCTGCATGGGGTCGGGGTATCCGTTGTAAACGGCTTGTCGGAGTTTCTCGAGGTAGAGATTTCGCGGAACGGGGTGCGGTACTTTCAACGGTACGAGAGGGGAAAACCGGCTGGGGACCTCGAGGAGAGGGACGCGAGCGAGGCCGCGGGGACCAAAGTGACGTTTCTTCCCGACGACGAGATTTTTGGCGAGATCAAGTACAGTTTTGAGACCCTCGCGCAGCGGCTGCGGGAGCTCGCCTTTTTGAACAAGGGGTTGCAGATCACGCTGGTCGACCAGATGGCCGGGCGTGAGAAGAAACACGTCTTCAAGTATAGCGGGGGCATTGTCGAGTTTGTCAAATACCTTGATGAGAATCGCAGGCTAATAATAGAAGAACCCATTTATGTCCATTCCGAGAAGGACGGCGTCGATGTGGAGGTCGCGTTGCAGTACTCCGATTCGTTTACGGAGAACGTGTTTGCCTTTGCCAATAACATAAATACGATCGAAGGTGGCACGCACCTCTCAGGTTTCAAATCCGCTTTGACGCGAAGCATCAACAACTATGCGACAGCTGAGAACGTCTTCAAGAAAGAAAAGGTGACACTCACCGGGGACGATGTTCGTGAAGGGTTAACCGCGGTCATCAGCGTCAAACTAAAAGAACCGCAGTTCGAGGGGCAGACCAAGACCAAGCTCGGTAACAGCGAGGTAAAAGGGATCGTCGAGGCGGTTGTTGGTGACGGTTTCAGAGAGTTCTTCGAGGAGAATCCAGCGGTAACCAAGCAGCTGATCGAAAAATGCCTGGCCGCGTTCCGGGCTCGCCAGGCCGCAAGAAAAGCCCGAGACCTAGCCCGACGCAAGTCGGCACTCGAGTCGAGCTCACTTCCCGGCAAGCTGGCGGATTGTTCAAATACTGACCCGGATGTGAGTGAGCTGTATCTTGTCGAGGGTGATTCGGCGGGCGGCTCGGCAAAGCAGGCGAGGGACCGCGAGTTCCAGGCGATTTTGCCACTGAGAGGCAAGATTCTCAACGTGGAAAAAGCACGTCTGGACAAAATCCTGTCGAACGAGGAGATAAAGACTATTATCACCGCGGTCGGAACGGGTGTGCGCGACGAGTTTGACATTGCAAAAATACGATACAAGAAGATCGTCATAATGACGGACGCTGACGTTGACGGTGCTCACATTCGTACGCTGCTCTTGACGCTTTTTTATCGCTACATGGTAGATTTGGTTAAAGCCGGTTTTGTTTATATCGCCCAGCCACCGCTGTACCGCGTCAAGAAGGGCAAGAAAGAGGCGTACGCTTTCAATGAGGCTGAGCGTGAGAGAGTCGTCAACGATTGGGGTGGTGGAGACGGTATTTACATCCAGCGTTACAAGGGTCTGGGCGAGATGAACCCCGAACAACTCTGGGAGACGACCATGGATCCCGCGAGTAGGACTGTTTTGCAGGTTCACATCGAAGATGCCATCGAGGCGGATCGCATGTTCAATATATTGATGGGAGATCAGGTCGAACCGAGAAGGCAATTTATTCAGGAGAATGCGCTAAACGTAAAGAACCTGGATATCTGACGGGGTCCCATCGGCGGCTTCCGCAGCTGATTCCGATATCAAGCAGCATAGTCTAATGGCAGTTGTCGCCACGCGGGCAAAGAAGCACACGTTAATTGGACGACGGCGAGCGCACAACGGTCCTTTGAGCCAAACATAGGGAGACCAATATGGCGGTCGATGGAGAAAGAATTGTACCGGTGCGCATCGAAGAAGAGATGCAAGCTTCGTATCTCGACTACTCGATGAGCGTCATCGTTTCCCGGGCGCTGCCAGATGTCCGTGACGGGCTTAAGCCCGTGCATCGGCGTGTGCTGACGGCGATGAATGATCTCAATCTCACGCACACCAGGCCGTATCGCAAGTCAGCGAAGATAACTGGCGACGTCAACGGCAACTATCACCCCCATGGAACGTCGGCAATTTATGAAACGATTGTCCGCATGGCGCAGGATTTTTCCCTTCGTTACCCGTTGATCGATGGGCAGGGCAATTTCGGTTCGGTGGACGGCGACCCGGCGGCGGCGGAACGGTATACCGAAGTGCGAATGACAGCCTTCGCCGAGGAAATGCTCGCTGACATCGAAAAGGAAACGGTCGAGTTCGGGCCGAACTACGATGGCTCACGGATGATGCCTCTAGTATTGCCAGCCAGAGCGCCCAACCTCTTGGTAAACGGCGCTTCCGGGATCGCGGTTGGAATGGCCACAAACATACCGCCTCATAACGTGCGCGAGGTCGCAGATGGGTGTATTGCCCTTCTTGAAAACCCGGAGTTGAGCGACGAGGAACTGTTTGCGCTGGTCCACGGCCCGGACTTTCCGACTCGAGGAATCCTCCTGGGTAGACAGGGTATCGAAGAGGCGTATCGCACCGGGAAAGGACGCATAATTATTCGCGCCCGCACGAAGAGCGAGACGTTGAAAAATGACCGCGAGGCAATCGTGGTTACCGAACTTCCCTATCAGGTCAACAAGGCCGCGCTCATCGAGCGTATTGCGGAGCTGGTGAAAGCAGGCACCATAAGTGACATCGCGGATATCCGCGACGAATCTGACCGGGACGGGATGCGCATGGTGATCATTCTCAAGAGGGACGCCGACGAACGAATCGTGGAGAACCAGCTGTTCAAACACACACCAATGCAAGTCACGTTCGGCATCATTATGTTGGCACTGGTTGATAACCGTCCACAGATACTCACTCTAAGAGATCTTATCAGGTGTTACCTTGCGCACCGCGAGGAAGTGGTGGTCAAGCGCACCAAGTTCGATTTGCTCAAGGCTGAAGAACGTGCGCATATATTAGAGGGTTTTCGCATTGCGCTCGAACATATCGACGAGATTGTGGCTCTGATAAAGGCGGCAGATACACCGCACGTTGCTCGTACCGGCCTGATGAATACGTTTGAACTCACCGAGCTTCAGGCCCAGGCCATTCTCGATATGCGCCTGCAAAGGCTAACGGGCCTCGAGCGCCAGAAGATCGAAGATGAGTACCAGGCTCTCCTAAAGAAGATCGGCGAGCTCAAAGGCATTCTCGGGGACCGGGCACTCGTGCTCCGGATTATCAGGGACGAGCTGACGGAAATCAAAGAGAAGTATGGCGACGACCGGCGTACCGAGATTCTGGCAACCGCAGCAGCGGCTTTCGAGGCGGAAGATCTGATCGCCGAGGAAGACATGGTGATCACGATCAGCCATGCCGGATACATCAAGAGGCTCGCGCTCGATTCGTACCGAGCCCAGCGACGGGGTGGGCGAGGGGTGACGGGGATCAAGGTTCGCGATGAGGACTTTGTCGAACAGATTTTTATAGCCTCAACGCATAGTTATATCTTGTTTTTTACGGATCGCGGCAGATGCCATTGGCTCAAAGTCCACCATATTCCAGTGGCCGGTCGTCAGGCGCGTGGTAAGGCTATCATAAACTTGCTCGGACTTGCTGACGGCGAACGTATTACCGGACATGTACCGGTTACGGATTTTCGCGAGGACCAGTACCTGCTCACGGCCACGCGGAAGGGCATGATCAAGAAGACTCAATTGAGTCTGTATCGCAGGCCGCGCCGCGGAGGGATCGTCGCGATGACGTTAAAAGGCGATGACACACTCATAGCGGCGGCGGTCACGCACGGCGATCAGGATGTGGTGCTCGCCAAGCGCGATGGTCGGGCGATCCGTTTCAAGGAAACCGATGCAAGGGGCATGGGCCGTACGGCGGGTGGTGTCCGTGGCGTCAAGATTGATTCCGGAGACGAAGTAATCGGAATGGTCGTGGTTGCAAAGGATGCGACGTTGCTCACGGTGACCGAAAACGGGTTTGGTAAGCGGTCACCGCTCGAGGATTATTCCACAAAACACCGCGGCGGTAAAGGGGTCATCAATATCCGTACGACCGAGCGTAATGGAAAAGTGATTTCGATCAAGGAAGTGCACGACAAAGATGACATCATGATCATCACTCGCAAAGGCGTGGTTATCCGCTGCCCCATATCGCAGCTATCGGTGATAGGGCGCAATACGCAGGGGGTACGGCTGATCAATCTCGATGAAGGCGACGTGGTTACTGATGTCGCTCATCTGGCCCGTGAAGAAGACGAAAACGGGCGGTGATGACGTGGACGGGGTTGTCGGCCATCCTCGGCTTGCGGGCAATTGTCGAAATACAAGGTGATGATTGTCGGTTAGCGCGAGAAGGAAGAGAAACCGATAAACGAGTCTAGCGAAAACACTGCTGAGGATTGTGAAAGGAGTATGGGGTGCAGCGGAAAGTGACAAGCTCCCGCCTGCGGGGCGGTAATAGGGCGATGGCCGCGCCTGTCATCGAGAAGATATCCGAATTCACAGTCAGGAGATTATCCACCTACTATCGGATCCTTCTTGATCTGGAACAGAAGGCAGCCACAACCATCTCTTCGGCGAGGTTGGCGGAGCTGTGCGGTGTAACATCCGCTCAGGTTCGTAAGGATCTGTCTTATTTTGGCAACTTTGGTACGCGTGGGCTGGGTTATCAGGTCGATGAGTTGAAAGGCGCTATTGAAAACATTCTTGGACTCAACAAAAGATGGACAATGGCATTGTTTGGTGCCGGTAGCCTGGGGCATGCGTTGTTCTTTCACCAAGGGTTCAGGGAAGACGGGTTCTTCTTTACCCATGTGTTCGATACCGACGGCAGTAAGATCGGGCACAAATGGGAAGACGTCGAAATCCGTCCCTTCGGCGAGGCGAAAGCTGTACTAAAGGCGGATCCCGTGGATATTGGCGTAATTGCGACGCCCGTGCAGTCCGCTCAAGATGTGGCCAATCTTCTGGTGGAACGGGGCGTACACGGGATTCTCAATTTTGCGCCGAGGCAGCTGGTTGTACCAAAAGAAGCACGGCTGCGAAACGTGAATCTTGCTGTCGCGCTCGAGAGTTTGAGCTTCTTCCTGTCGAGGTAATCTATGCTCCCAGCGTCACGCTCGTTTTTAGTTGTTGCCGGATTGACGGCGGCGTTTTGTGCCTTCGTTACGACCTCGCCCGGGCTTCTGTGGTCACAGGCCGATACCGTTACGAGCGGACACTCGCACAAGAACAACCCGAATCAGCAGGAAATTGGGCCGGGCCTAGTTCGTTTCATACAAGCCCGTGACGGTCGCTGGCTCGAGCTCGCGACGTTGTCAAACGGTGGGGGAAGCCTGATGAAAAACGGCGGGTTCCTTGTTTTTGCGGATGATGGAGAGGGGCAGTGGGTCGAGATAGCCAACACGGGTCGTAAGGGACTGAGGGTTTCGGAGTTCGCGCCGTATCCCGCGAGATGCTGCGAGGGAATGCCGCGGGGATTTAGGGCCCCGTCGCTAGACCCGGATGACGATGGCGACGGACGAATCGACGAGGATCGTTTGGACGGTGTGGATAACGACGAAGATGGTGCTGTTGATGAAGATTTTGCAGCCATCGGTGATGAGATGATCACCACAAGCTACTTTGTACCTGAGGGCCAGCTCGCTTTTCACCAGGAGGCCTACGCCTGGTCGCTGCCGCATATCGATGGCGCGATCATGTTGAGCCTGCACATAAGAAACGTTGGCACAACGGCCTTGCAGAACCTCCATGTCATACCTTACTACGCTAGGGAGGGCATATTTGCGTTGTCCGAGAAGCCCCTGGCGATTCGATCCGGCGCAGACAATTCTCGCGTTGTGGAGGCCAGCGGGGTAGTCACCCGTGAAACCCGGGGTCGAGGTCGGAGCCTCGTCCTGTTGGCATTCCCGGTGACGGGTGTAGACCGGTCTGCATGGGGCAGTGGATATTCGGTATCTGGCGGTGACCTGCGGCGTAGGATAACAAGCAACCTTACCCGCGAAGGGGAGCGTATGAAGTCAGCTGACACAGAAAAAGACAAGAACGATGCGGAGACTCTCGTCAGCGATGGCGCCACGGTTTTTCGCGTGTCTCCCAACCTGGGTGCGCTCGAGCCGGGTTCGGAGATACGGGTGGATATTGCGCTGGTGGTCGCATGGTCTGAGGTGGTTAATGCGGCGTGTATCAGTGCACTGCGCACGTATGTTGGTGACGGCACGAATTTTTATGTCCCACCGCCGGTGTCGATGAAGCCACGTGTGCTATGGGGAGAATACGAAGCCGACACGGATGAGCAGCACGCCGTCGTGATCAATTTGCAGCACGTCGGTGAGGATCCGGTGAGCGTCGGCGAAATATCGCATGTTGCCGGTATCGATGCTTCACTGATCGAGCTGCGTGAGACTCAACCCAATGCTCACGAGCTCGTGTTGCGCGGCGACGTGGCGGATGAGGTGTTGTCGACGGGTGGACGCGTGACGCTGAAGGGGCGCCTTATATCGGGCGAGTTCTTTGAAGCGATACTCCGTCCACAGGAGATATTGGTACCGCGACAGACGAGTATGCGGCAAGCAGAAGACTATTGGCTGACACCCGGAGAGCTAGGCCGAGAGCTGCTGCAAGGTTCGCCGAACCCATTTCGGAATGCCACGACGGTCCATTACGAAATCCCCTCGACGACGCACCAGGAAGACGGTTCTATACTCCAGTCAACCGGTCCCTACGAAACGAGCGTCAAGGTTTATAACGTTAGAGGGCGCTTGGTGAGCATTCTGGTAGACGCGCACGTGTGGCCCGGCACGTACGCGAAGACATGGGCGGCGGTCGATGACCATGGCAACCCGGTGGCGAGCGGCGTCTACTATGTCAAGCTACAGATTGAGAATCGTTTCATTACCAAGCGACTCACCCTGCTGAAGTAGCTGAAAGATCTCTCGGGGATTCCCATCCGCCGATGTCACACTTTTCCCCAACATTTTGGCCCGAGATTTGTTACAATATATAGGGAAACGCCGAAAACGGCGACGCCCAGGCGTTGGCCGGCAAGTGATTGTGTTAAAGGAGGTTACGCCTAAGTGAAAAAGGGGTTTCAGTATGCCCCGGAAGAAAAACTAGTCGAGCGCGCTTATCTAGTCGGTGTTTCACTACCCGATAGTCCACGGCGGGTGGAGGTGGATCACCTGACAGAATTGCGGCAGCTTGCAAAGACCGCGGGTGCCGAAGTCGTCGGTAGTACAATTCAAGGAAGAACCCGCATTGACGGGGCGACGTTCATCGGCCCGGGAAAAGCGCAACTAATCAGAACGGAATGCGAAAGACTGGGCGTAAATCTTCTCATTTTTGATGCCGATCTCTCTCCAGCGCAGGCGAGGAACCTCGAAAAGATCCTCAATATCAACGTTATCGATCGCACAGAGCTCATTCTGGACATATTCGCGCGCCATGCTAAAACTCAGCAGGCGAAAATCCAGGTCGAGCTGGCACAACTGATTTATACACTTCCCCGACTAAGGAAACTCTGGGATCACCTCTCGCGTCAGCAAGGTGGTATTGGCACGAGAGGACCCGGGGAAACCCAACTCGAAGTTGACCGGCGGCGCGTACGTGATCGTATAGGGCGCCTAAGAAAGGATCTCCAAACCTTTAGTAAACGTAGTGAGGTCGTGCGCGAGTCGCGCAATGGATGCCCGGTCGTCGCCCTCGTTGGCTACACGAATACGGGGAAGTCCACTTTGATGAATGCGATCACGGATGCGAACACACTGGCCGAGAATCAACTGTTCGCCACACTTGACACGCTGACTCGTAAAATGAAGGCGAAGACTGTCGCTCCCGTTCTGGTTGTTGACACCGTTGGTTTTATCCGTAGACTCCCCCACCATCTGGTGGAAAGCTTCCGGGCAACGCTCAGCGATATTGCGAAAGCTGATCTGTGTCTCCATGTGATCGACGCAGCGCACCCCGCTTTCGTCGATCAGATTGATGCTGCGGATCATACGTTAGAGGGTATCAAAGACAGTGACGCAGGGAAGATATATGTGTTTAACAAGATCGATCTGCTCGGTGAAGACAAGATTCAGGGTTTGAGACTGCGATACCCCGATGCGGTGTTCATCTCAGCCGCGCAAGGTGACGGCCTCGAGGAACTCAAACAGCGAATTACAAAGTCAGTCTTCGGCAAAACTCTGACAGTCGAGGTAAAGATACGATCCGTCGACGGTAAGGGTATCGCAAGAGTGAAAAGTCTTTTGCGAAACCCGACGACGAGTTCTGTGGAGAACGGCGTTTGCGTGTTCAAGGGTGTCATCGATACAGAGCACATGAAACGCCTTGAGTCTCTGCGGGGCGTTCACATACGCTACCTGCTATAGCTCCCACACGGCAAAGTGACAACGAAGGTGACTGGGATAACATTGCCCATCGGGCTCCCGCGCGCAAGCCCGTCGTCCACCACCCATCACGGCTGCCTCGAGCTCATCTCTTGGTGCCTTCGAGACACGTCGCTCTGCAACTTCTGAATGGGTTCCAGCTCCGCGGTTAGTTCATACTTTCTATCAAGCTGAGAAATAATGAACTGAGAGAGAAAAACGAAAATCAGTGGCAACGAGTAAGGTAACAAGCGACGCCAGCGTTTTTGGTGCAGTAATCCGGCGGCCAAAACGGTCACCGAAGCGAGTATCATAGCAAAACCGACGGAGACCAGATAGAGATGGCGAATGTCCAACCAGTCTGTCGGGAAGCGGAAAAAACAAAAAGGGGTAACGGTGATGTAGGTCCAAGCAATAAAAAAGCGGATTGTACGATTGCCAAAAATAAAACCAAATATCGTAAAAGACACAATACAGAGAAAAATCAGAACACGAATTTCCGTAGCAAGCTGGTATACGAATTGGACGACGGGTCCAGCATGAGCGATGAGCTTGGAGGCGTGGATGGGAAAAACCATGCGCACGAGGTAGCTCGCGTAGTTTTTGAGAAAGTTGAAAACACCAAAAACGAGCTCGTCCTGACCGGCCAAGTCCGATCCCACAACAGGCTTTAAAACCAGCGCGATCAGCGCAATGACGGTGATGACAAGAAACTTGCTATTTAAGATAGGCTTTTTTGTCTCTGCTCGGAAGAACACGTTAAAAGCAAACACGCAACCAATAATACCAAAAGAGGTTGCTTTGGTGAGGAGGGTCAACAGAAAACAGAGTATTGCAGCAAAAAACCAGGGGGACAGAACACGCCCCCCTTTGTCCAGTTCACTCATGAAATACAGACGCAAGGTAAGCAATGTCATCAGTGTGATCAGAAGGTCACCGATCCCCGACACAACCATCACAGCCTTTCCGTAGTTGCCCACAGCGCAGGCAAACAGCAGCGATGATAAGACGGCGATGTGGCGATTTCTTATCAAGGTGTCAACGAGCTGGAAGACCAAGAAAGCGTTGATGGAGTGCACGACGATATTAAAGAGGTAGAACTTCCACGCATCTAATCCGAACAAGAGATACTCCACGAAGAAAACCAGCTTGACGAGGGGTTGAGATGGCTGGTCCGCAGCTACGGTAAAGAGCTGTTTCCAGGACAGATGGATGTCCATGGCCTGATCCAGGTAGAGAAAATCGTCGGGGTACCAGAACGGGTTGTCCCGAGCCAGAAAGAAAAAAGCAAGGCTAACGGCAAATAGTAGCCCAAAATGCGCGATTCTTGTTTTGAAAGACATGGGCCTCGCCATTCTTGCTGGTACGAAGGAGCGCTTGCCGACCGCCTTGGGCGTGGACATGCGACAAATAGGTCATACGAGAACGAAAGTCTAGGAAAAATCCGACAGGAAAACGGCGCACGTCCGTGTATTGCCTCGGCACGTTTGTTGCACCCGACGATAGTCCTTGCGCTATTTTCGACCGGGTGATATAAGCAATTGCCCTTTGGACTTACCAACAGGAGGGAAAGGTCGAGGTGACAGAGATCCGCATTGGGGCGCCCGACTACATGTCCGTGCGGCCTTTGATTTACGGGCTGACCAAAGAGCCTCGGTCGAATACAGGCCTGGTCTACGCTGAACCCAGCGAGCTGGCCAGTGCGCTCGACCGCGGGGAGTTGGACGCAGCCCTGATTCCGAGTATCGAGTTTCTGCGGGGGGTCGGCAATTATTTCCTGGAAGATGGTCCGGCGTTGGTGATCACGGGCGCGACCGGCGGGCTGCTGTTGGCCACGGACCGACCAGTGACCGATATCAAGCGTGTCGCCGCCGCGGCAAGCAGCCGGACGGGGGTGGCCGTGCTGCGCATCGTCTTGGAAAAGGCGTTCCACATCATGCCCGATATCTGCGTGTTCAAGAAAGATACCGATGCGTGGCGGGATGACTACGACGCCATACTGCTGACCGGGGATGCCGGGATCAAGTACTGTATGGGCAAACTTCACGTCAATGAAACGTGTCACGATCTGGGTGAAATGTGGTGCTCACTTTGTCCCACGCCACTGGTGCTAGCCGTTTGGGCTTACAACGAAGAGAGTCTTGGCAGCCGGCTTCGCTCCTTGCTCGTGGAGTCGAGAGACCTTGGAGTAAAAGATCTCTCCGTTCTCGCCGATGGGGTGTCGCGCACTACCGAGTACGACAGTCAGTTTGTGTACGATTTCCTCAGTCGCGGATGGAGTTATCAGATGGGTGAGCAAGAAGACGCTGGGTTAACGCTTATGCAGGACTACGCCCTGGAATACCAGCTTATCCAGAGACAGCGGCGTGGCAAGGCCATGGCGAGCCAGCACTAAAGTGGATTATCCCCGCCTCATCGGTTGCCCTGCATGGTTATGTTTCCGTACGGCTGGCGTCCAATACCAGCCGCCTTTTCTCAACCCCGGCCAGACGATCCGCTGACCGAATCGGCTCGGGAAGACGATACTTGCCTGAGCACGCCAGCACCACCCGCCGACTGCTCGCCTGATCGATCAAGTGCCCCGGCGAGACGAAAACCGGTTTCACACCCTCTCGGGTTCTGAGCACACTGCCCACGCGACTGCCTTCGTAGACAAGAGGGCAATAGTCACCGCGCTCGCGTCCCAGGTTGCCGTATGTCCCCACCAACACACTTTTGGCGCAGCCGATCGTCGGTTTGCGTAGCAACAAACCCAGATGGCTGGCCAACCCCAGCCCCCGGGGATGGGCTATGCCGTGGCCGTCGCACAGCACCACATCGACGCGAGAAATAACCTTCTGCAAACAGGCAATCAGAGAGGGAATCTCGCGAAATGATAGTAGGCCGGGTATATAAGGAAAGGTCAGCCTTGTGACCGCCACCCGCGTCTCAATCATGTCGAGACCCGGGAATTGGTGAACACAAACAGCGCTTATTAGCTGGCTCTTCGACTTGCGTATGGCAATATCGGCGCCGGCGACATAGCGAATCTTACCGAGGGAAAGCGGTCTGAAACGAACGCGTTTCCGCAGCTCGTGTTGCAAAAAGGACGCCTCACTATAACTCATATCCCAGCGATGGCGTTGGTAGACTCTCATGGGCAACAGACGCCGGCGCGGCGCAGTTCTCAGGGAAAGATTCCCAATTCGAGATATGACGTGGCGACCTTGTTGATTGCAACAATGAAAGCGGCGGTACGCAAGCCTATTTCGTCGCCATGTTGACTCTTTATTTCACGTATCTCACGGTAAGCGTTGATCATGGTCTCTTCGAGACCGGAGTTAACCAGATCCTCCTCATCCGCCCCTTGCGCTATCGGCCCAAAGATGTTGTCGGTAAGCTTCTTTCCGGTAGCAAGTTCTATGGCCTCCAGAATCTTGGTGTTGGTAGCCTCTTCGAATCGTTTATCCATTCTCCCGAATCGAACATGTGACAAATTCTTGAGCCACTCAAAATAAGAAACGGTCACACCACCTGCATTGAGATAGGTATCGGGAAGGATCATCACATTGCGCTTTCGCAACGCTTCATGCGCCTCGGAGGTGACGGGACCGTTGGCCGCTTCACCGATCATCTTCGCCCTGACCCGGGAGACATTGGCCATCGTGATCTGATTCTCGAGCGCCGCCGGTACCAGGATGTCGCACTCAAGCTCGAGTACGTCTCCGGTCGCATTCAAGTTCTGTGCCCCGGGGTAATCTACAATCGAATGGGTTTCCCGGCGGTGTTCAAAAACTTTGCAGACATCAAGCCCCTTTTGGTCATAAATAGCACCCTCCCGTTCGGACAAGCCTACAACGATCGCGCCAGCCTCCTGCAAAAACTTGGCGGCGTGATAGCCCACGTTGCCGAGTCCCTGTACGACAACTTTCTTGCCGTCGATGCCCACGTTCATTCCCAGTTGCTTCATATCGTGACGATCGCTACAGGCCTCACGGAGACCAAAGAAAACGCCACGCCCCGTCGCCTCTATGCGACCTCGCACGCCACCCTGACTGATGGGTTTACCGGTAACACAGGCGATAGAATCGAGCTTGGAAGGTGCGATCGAGTTGTACGTGTCGAGGATCCAGGCCATCTCTTGCGGCCCCGTTCCATAATCCGGTGCAGGCACGTCGATACCCGGATCGATAAAGTTTTTTCGGAACAGTTCATATGTGTAGCGCCTGGTGATCCGCTCGAGTTCGGCTTGCGAGTAGTTCAGCCGGGATACCTTAACGCCACCTTTACCGCCGCCGAAAGGTACGTCAACGATCGCGCATTTGTACGTCATGAGCGCAGCCAACGCCATCACTTCGTCTTCAGAAACAGCCATAGAGTATCGTATGCCGCCCTTGACAGGCGTCTTGTGCTGGCTATGCTCCGCCCGCCACGCCTGAATCGCCTCGATCGAACCATCGTCCCTTTTTAGAGGGAAAGTCATGTAATAGACGCTGTTGCAGATCTTGATCTGCTTCAGGAGACCCGGCGAGTGATTGGTGTAAGCGGCGGCCTTATCAAAATTCCTATTCACCTGATCTGTAAACTTTGCTTCGACTGTCATGAGTAGACGCTCTCCTTAGACTCAATAATCACGGCTCAGGAACGGGTTAGTTAATCGAACTGCTGAAAAATCCTACAAGCGGAGCTTCCTTGTAACGACGTTATCGCTGAATATATCTTCGTCCCCCGTCTCATGTCATCTCAACAGCCAAAACCGCAATATCGTCCCAAACATGACCGGGACGGCTAAACGCTCTACTGGCCGTAACCAGCCTGCGCGCAAGCTCCGAGCCACATTTATCGGCATGTGCAACCAACTGCGTTCCCAGCATTGACTGTTCGAATGTCTCACGATCTTCGTTCTCCACCTCCCCAATGCCATCGGTATAAACGATCAGCACATCTCCCTTTTCTAATAGAATCTTGTGCTCAACAGCAGGTTTGTAGAGTTGCTCGTCAATGATCCCCAGCATGAGACCGGTCGCCATGATACGTTCTGCAGTCCTGGTCTTACGACGCAGCAGAAAAGGATAGGGGAGGCCAGCGTTCATCAAACGGCATTCAGCCCTATCGGTATCGATTACGATAATGGATGCGGCGACGAATGTGTCTGCGGGCAGCCCACGCAACAGAATCTTGTTCATGCCAATCAAGATATCCTCAACGCCAACATCACACTGACGAAACGTGGAAAACGCGAACTTGACGATCGCGGTACTCAAAGCAGCCTGTATGCCATGACCGGTCGCATCGGCAACCAGGACGCCCAGCCTGTTGTTGGCCAGCGGGACCACATCATAAAAATCCCCGCCGATTTCAAGCGCGGGAAGGTATTGGGCGAAAAAACAAATGCCACTTCTCTCGGGAAAAGCATCGGGCAACATACCTCGCTGCAGGCTTTGGGCAAGCGATAGTTCCTCGCGTAGAAGCTCGTCACGCTCAACGAGCCTGTTTCGATCGCGAAGAGTCACATCCAGCTCCCGGATTCTCTCGGTTAGCTGGGCCTGCAAACATTTTTTTGTAAGGGCGTTGGAAAGGACCAGCTTTAGTTGATCGTTGTCCCAAGGCTTTTCAATGTACTGAAAAATTCCTACCTCGTTGATAGCGCGTATGCTGTTCTCCTTATCGGCGTACCCGGTGAGCATGATTCTGGGCACGTCGGGATGAAGCTTTTTTACCTCGGACAAGAATTCCAGACCATTCATGTGGGGCATGAGGAAATCAGAGATCACCACATCGACCGAGATGTCGCGAATCTCTGCCAGCGCGGCTAGAGGCGACTGAAATGTCAATATTCGATAATCGGTCTCGAGCTCTAAAAGAGTCCGCAGGCTCTGCGTAACCACCGCGTCGTCGTCGACAATGAGCACGACCGGCAAACGCTTCTTATCGGCGGTATTGCGGAACGGTTTATCCATGATGTAAGTATATCGGATGTTGACGGGAGAACAGGTCTAGAGCGGGTATTCTATCACATTGTCCCTGCGTCATGCGGGAGTTTTTGTGCCAGGTGATTGCCTCGCGCCAGGCCTGGACATCCCGGTCCATCGCAGCCGCTGTGGCAAGCTAGTATTCGAAGTCCTTGAAGCGAATGCGGAAAAACAGGGAATACAAAACCGGAACCCAACCGAGTGTTAGCACCGTTGCGAAAAGGAGTCCAAACACGATGGCAACAGCCATCGATTCGAACATGGGACCACCGCCGAGCCAAAGAGGTATTAGACCGCCCATGGTTGTCATCGTCGTCAAAAGGATCGGTCGTAACCTTCGCTGCGCGGCCTCGACCACGGCACGAGCGGGCTCACGGCCGTGCTCTTCGATCTCGATCTTGATCCGATCGATGAGGACAATCGCGTTATTAATGACGATGCCGGCAAGAGCAACAACACCCAGAAAGGCCATGAAGCCCAGTGGCATTTGGGTGATAAACAAACCGACGAAGATACCAATCAACCCGAGAGGGATGGTCAGCAAAATTATGAGCGGCCTTCGAATCGAATCAAATTGCGCAACCAGCAACAGTATGATGACCAAGAAAGCAATCGGCAATTTGGCCATTATTGAATCTTGAGCGTCACCGGAGGACTCAATCTCTCCACCTAGTTCGTACTTGTATCCGACGGGCCAGGCCCAGCTCTCGGTTTGCATCCAGTCGTCAATCTGGTTCGCGATTGCGATTGCGTTGTAGCCCGGTTGCAGGTTCGAGGAAACGGTTACGGTTTTCAATCGTCCCCATCGCCAAATCTTGGATGGCTCAAATGCGATGTGGACATCGGCCACCTGTTTTAGAGGGACGGCACGACCAGTTGCCTGCACGTAGATGTTGTGGCTCTCGAGTTTGCCGATGTCCTTTCGATCCGCCGCGACCGAACGAAGCACCACCGGTATCACCTCATCGTCTTCCCGATAGTCGGTTGTCTCGATACCACTTAGTACGGTTTGCAGAGACACTGCAATATCCTGGCTGGTCAGTCCCGCTCTCTGGGCACGTGGCTGATCTATCTGTACAAACAGCTTCTTGGCCCTCGCCCCCCAGTCGTCCTTAATATCCTTCGTGCCTTGCACACCGGCCAGATATGACTTTACGTTGTCGACAAGAAGAAAAATCTCGTCGGTGTCTTTTCCCGAAATTCGGACCTGGACCGGTGCCTCCACAGGGGGCCCCAGTTCCAGCGGCGATACGGTTGCGGTCAGGTCGGGGAAATTGGCATAACAGTAAGCTTCCAGCTCGGGGATGAAATTGGTCTCCATTTTCCAGCGATCACTCACGTTGAGAAGCAGGTAAGCGTATTCTGGGCTTTGCGGCTCAGGATTATAGGGTAGTTGGAAGCGAGGCGCACCACTCCCGATGAACGAGGCCCAGTTTACGATACCATCCCGCACAACAGCACCGTCGCTGTCATATTTGGCCCGCAGCTCGGCGCCAATGAAGGTTTCCAACTGATGGACTATCTTCTCAGTCTTTTGCAGAGGCGTTCCGATTGGCATCTCCAGGTCGATAGACATTACCGGCTTGTCATTGGCCGGGAAAAATATCGCGGGAATAAAAGGCGCCAACTGGAGGGCCGCGACAAAAATGGCAATCATAACCGCTACCGTGACGAATGGCCGGCGTAGCAGCCGCAACAAGAATACGCGGTACTTTTGATAAAAGCGCGTGTCATATGCTTCCTCGCTCGTCTTTTTCTTGACCTTGAGGAACAAAACGCACAACAGCGGGGTCATGGTGAGAGCCAGCATCCAGGAACTCAACAGGGTGATGGTGACCACTTTGAAGATGGGTGCCGTGTACTCTCCCACCGTCGACTCCGCCAGGAAAATAGGCAAAAAGGCAGCAGCCGTTGTCAACGAAGACGTAAGTAGTGGTATACGCAGCTCCACCGCCGAGTCGATAGCCGCGCTTACGGGCGCCTTACCCTCTGACATCTGCACCATGATGGACTCAGACATGACAATTGCATTATCGACCAACATACCAAGCGCGATGATCAGCGACGCGAGCGACATCTGATCCAGGCCAATCCGGAAAAAGCCCATAATCAAAAGTGCCATGACCATTGCCATAGGGATCAGGCTGGCGATAACCAGGCCAGTTCGAAAGCCGAGGAACAGCAACATCACCACGATGACGATTGCTACCGCCTGAAGCAGGTTGCGAGCAAAATCGCTTACTTTCTTCTCGACGAAGTCGGGCTGAAAATACAAGAAGCTAAAATCAACTCCGATGGGATATGCCTGCTGAAAACGAGTAACCTGTTTTTTGACGTCTTCACCGAGCGTGATGATATTGCCGCCTTCACGCATACTTACTGCCAGTACCAGCGCGCGTTGTCCATTGAACGTCACCTTGGTGTTGGGGGGATCGATATAGCTACGCCTGATCTCCGTAACGTCCCCGAGATATACCAGTTCACGGCGTCCGGGCAGGCTTATGACGGTGCGTTTTAGCTCTTCTACGGACTCGAAATTACCGCTCGGTTCTAAGACGAGCTGTTCGTCTTCGGTAAAGATTTGGCCACCAGGAAAAACGATGTTGCGGTTTTCCAATATGTTTTGCAGCTGCGCTGGTGAAATGCTCAGCTCGGCGAGACGGGCGTTGTTGAACTCAACAAACACACGTTCTTCCTGAGCCCCATGGATATCGACTTTGGCAACTTCGGGAATCAGAAGTAACTCGTTGCGGGCGTCGTCGGCGATTTGTTTCATCTCCGCATAGGTATACCCTTCAGCGGTAAGCGTCACCAGGGTGCCGAAGACATCGCCGAACTCATCGTTCACAATGGGGCCGATTACACCGGAAGGTAGTTGTCCCCTTGCGTCATCGACTTTCCTTCGCAAGTCATCCCAAATGGGACGCATTTCGGTGTAGTTCTCCTTGATGTCCACATAAACCACCGACACGCCAGATTTGGATTGGCTGCGTATGGCGTCTACCTCGGGCATTTCTTGAATCTTTTTTTCAAGCTTGTCAGTGACCAGAAGCTCCACTCGCTCCGGACTTGCACCGGCAAAATAGGTCATAACCAAAGCGGTACGGATGGTAAAACCAGGATCCTCCGCACGGGGCATCCCCTTGTAAGTGAGAATCCCCGATACGAGTACCAAAAACAGAGCAACGAACGTAATCCGTTTTCTCGTTATAGCAAATTCGGTTGCCCCCATGAATCAGTTCTCCTCGTTCGCCGAAAACTTGACTTGCTGACCGTCTAGGACCTTGCTCACTCCAGCGATCACCACATAATCCCCATCGGCAAGCCCCTCGAGGATCTCGACTCCCACATCGGTCAACTCGCCAACCGTTACGGGCTTACGTTTCACCACACCAACGCCCTCACGCCCGCTGGCCTCAACCGTATAGACGAACCGGCCATCACGATCCTCGCTCACGGCAACCGGCGGTACCAAAAAACGCTCTACACCATCACGTGACCCGAAGCGGAAAGTCACTTCGGCTGCCATCCCTGATCGGACGCCCGGGTCGGAACCAACCGGTCGAACCATCACCGGAAACGTGGTCGCGGTTCCGGTTGCAGCGACGCCAACCTCGGTGACATGGCCGGACATTTCTCTACCGGGCAGCGCATCGAAAGCGATGGTGACAGCGTCTCCCTCCATGATCTGCGCAATCAGGATCTCGGGAATGGCGATTTTAACCTCGATGTCCGAACCCGATGTCAGCAAGACAATCACCTGGCCGGGCTGAACGTTTTCGTTGATCTCGACATTGACCGCGGCGACGGAGGCATCAATGGGAGCCGTAAGCCGCGTGTATGCTAGCTGATTACGCTCCAGCTCCAGACGTTTGCTGAGCGATTTCACGCTAGCCGCCGCGGATTCGTAGGTGGCCCGCGACGACTCGAGCTCCTGTTTCGATGCATTTCTGTTTTCGTAAAGGCCACGGACGCGTTCATAATTTGCAAGCTCGCTACGCTCCTTCGCTTGTGCCTGGCTCAGCGCCGCCTCTGCATCCTGAACCTGCAGTCGGTAGTCGTCTGGATCCAACTGCCCCAGGAGATCTCCGCGTTTAACATTATTGCCTACTTCAACAGGAAGACGCTGAATTGTACCACCGACCTTGAAACTGATTTTCGATTCAACCCCGGATTGAGCAACGCCAGAAAACGCACGGGTTCGACTGCTACCTGTGGCGAACACCTGATGCACACGGACCGGGCGCAGAACCGTTTCGGGCGCCTTCTCGTCTTTAGAACACGAAACGAGAAAACCCAGCAACAACACAGTTCCCATGACAAACGTACAGAATCGATTGTTCATATTAAAACCTCCACACGATCTGTTATCTCAATCAAAGCTGCCCGTAACCTATTCCGGGTTTTCCGCTCGCGTGAAGAACCGATCCATGCGGTCAAAAAACGCATCACGCTCCACCGGCGTCATCTGTAACACGAGCTTTCCAACCGACCTCTCTGCTTCCATTAGGTCGATGAGAAAATCATATATGGCGTTTGCCGCGGCCTCGTCCGCCACCAACGCGTTGTTCTGAGCGTCGAGCAAATCGAGTATTGTCGCCGCACCTCTCGCATAAGCATCCTCCACCAATTCCAATGTCCGTCTGGCCGCGTCCGCGGCCAGACGTGTCTGCTCGATACCCGCGTAAGAGGCGCCCATGGTATGCAGCGCCGAGCGGATGCGTTGTTCGACCGTTTCCGCGGTCGATCGAAGCTGCAGTCGCAAATCAGCCAGGTCGTGGATCGCCCGACTGCGATCAGCAAACTTGGCGCCGCCGGCGAAAAGCGCATAGTTCGCGCTGACGGCGACGCTCCAGCTCAGATCCTCCGGTTCCTGAAAAATGCTCGACAACGGAGACGGAAAACCACTGGTGTCGAAACTGGAACCCTCGCCATCACGGGTGAGGACGTAGTCCACTCCGGCCGCCAACCCCACGTCGGGTAACCAAAAACTTCTATTTGCGGTACTCAGCGCACGTTCTCGCGCGGCGATGGCCTCTTCAAACGCTCGAATCTCCGGTGTGGCATCGATTCCTTCTTTGACCATAAAGGTTCGAAATATTTTGAAGTTCCAGGGGTTATCGATGTACTGCACAAGCCTCCCCTGCGAGAGCAACAGATTGGAGTCGTTTAAATCCACATCCTCGGTCATGAATGGCTCCTCGGCTGGACGATGGCGTAAACGGTTGAGCTGTATCTCCGCCAGATTGCGTTGCGTATTCGCGTCTATAACGGCCTGTCGGTTATTCGCGATTTGGCTCTCCCATCGCAGCACCTCCGCCAATCTGGCCGTCCCGATCGCCTCGCGCAGGCGGGCCAAACCGAGATTGGATCTCGTTCGCTTGAGGTTATCTTTTTGGATTCGCTCGAACGTGTTGGCCCGCAGCACGTTCAGGTATGCCGTCGCCGCCTCCTGAGCAATATCCAGCTTGAGGGCATCTCGGTCTGCGATGCGGGTATTGTGCAAGTGCTTTTGAATTGAATGGTTGGCCCATGCGGGATCCGAGTACAGGATTTGATTGAGCGTTACCGAACCGGTAAGCGTCCTCTCCGCCTGTTGCCCGGCACTTTGCTGGGCACGATCCTTGTCGATTTGAAGCCCCAAAAGCGACAGGTCGATCTGCGGCAGCAAGGCGGCGCGGGTGGCCGCGATGTCTTGCTCGCTGGCGCGGATGGCCTCTTGTCGCGCGCCCAGGTCGAGATTAGCCGCCAACGCCTGATCGACCGCCGCCTCGAGCGAGACGACGCGCTCTATGCCTGCCTCGCGGGTGCCCACAAGCTCAGCCTCGGTCATGACTCCCCAGCTGGGGTACACGCCGATCGCACGCGCAGTTTCGATGTTGATGGTCAATTGTTCGGTTCTGGGAAAAGAGGTGGGAATCTCTCCTGGTTCCTCGCCCAGCAAGATACGTTGCACATTGAGTGCGATGCGACGTGACAGACGTGGAAATGGATTCGTGTTTACGCTCGCCAGCAGCCCGAGCCTGACTTCCTCCTCTCCAAAAAGCGAGAAGCTGGGAAGTCGGCGCTTCTTGAGCTCCTCAACCAGGCGATCAAACTCCCCCGCCGGCAGGTGTAGCAGCGGGGCCACATAGACGGCTTCAACATCCGCGGGCAGCTGTTCAAAAACCTCATCGATCGACTTGTCAACATCGATGATGGTCGCCTGCAGGCCAAAGCCCTGCAGAAGTCGCTGTGTACGTAACGAGAGCCCACTAATCGCGTCGTGGGTATGCTTGTTAAAAACCAGTGCGACTTTCTCGAAACGAACAACCTCGAGAAAGGCCTGCAAGTCGCGAGTAATATTATCCGGAAAATCGAGATAGCTCAGATTTTTTACACCACTCGCCCCGTCCTTTTGCGGAAGACTCTGCAAGTCTGCGTCGACCACCACGGGAGCGATAACTGGTTTTGTGAGATCCGAACGAAGACAAACGTAATGCGACGCAATGATCCCTAGTGTGATGATGAAGTTCACTTCGGGATCACGCAACAATCTATCGAGATCCCTTTGCACCCCATCGGCGGTCCAGTCTGAAGTTATAGTCTTGTCCGGGGGAAACTGAAGACTAAACTCGCCCGCCACCAGCTCCGCGATCTCTTGCTTGACCAGGTTCAGAACCTCTTCATTGCGCACCCACGGCCCGTCGACGAGTATGCCAATGCGCACGGGCTGCGGGTCCTGTGTGTACCCGGGACGCTGACCGACCATTAGTGCAGCCGTGGCCAAAAGCAGCCATACAATCGCCTTTTTCATCGGTGATTCCTCTCCATCCTCCATTGGTTTGCCGATCGGTTCTGTCTCTTATAAACCGTTAACTCTAAATCGGATAAACGGTCAATGCAACGAAAAAACTCGCAAACTGCCAGGCAGTGTGTCGGTGATTGACCTGGAGAGCTTCAATGTATTGGGCAAAATCGAGGCAGGAAATACACCAGGTGGACTGGTGATGACATCGTGTGCAGCGTATGCAGATTAGTCGTTCACCACACGGTTCGCAGCAAACCGTTGGCTAAACGAATGTCTTGAGTATCTGTTTGTGCATCGTTTGCAAATCGCCATAAGCGTCGTTTATTTCCGCGATTTTTTCCTCGAGTTGTTTCATGAGCTGCTTGCGCTCGATGCCATTGCGGAGAATGATCAAGAGATCATCGTTGTCCCAAGGCTTTTCTATATACTGGAATAACCCCACTTCGTTTATCGCTTTTATGGCATTTTCCTTATCCGCATAACCGGTGAGTATAACTCGCGGCGCGTCGGGGCGTATCTTGCGAACCTCGCCGAGAAACGTTATGCCGTCCATCTCGGGCATCAGATAATCGGACAGCACAAGATCGATTTCGTTATCCTTGATAAAATCCAGCGCTTTCTCCGGATTGAGAAATGTTTCGACGTGATAGTCCGTCTCCAAGCTCAGGAAGGAACTGAGACTGGTAAGGACCATATCCTCGTCATCGACAAGCACAATCGTTGTCCTGGATTCTTCTTGCGACATCATACCCTCCTTGATCAGCGAATCGGCAAAATGATGCGCAAAGTCGTGCCTTTGCCAACTTCGCTGTCTACTTTGATCTCTCCTCGGTGGTCCTGGATGATTTGATAGACGATCGAAAGACCTAGTCCCGTCCCCACGCCGGCACCCTTGGTTGTGAAACCGGGGTCGAAAATCTTGTCGAGACTCTCCTTTGGTATTCCTCTGCCGGTATCGCGAATTTCGATAACAACGCGGTCAGCGCTTGAATAGGTCTTGATGAATATGTCGCCTTTGTCCTCTATTGCCTGGCTGGAATTGACCAGGATGTTCATAAAGACCTGGTTCAACTGGTTTGGAAAGCAGGATACTTTGGGAAGCTTCCCGTAGTCCCTGTGAATGTTCACACGATTTTTGAACTGATGATGGACCAAGGTTAGGGTGCTGTCGAGTCCTTCATGGATGTCGACCTCGTCCTGGTCGGCTTGATCAAGCCTTGCAAAGTCGCGAAGACTTCGCACGATGGTGACGATCCTCTCCAGTGCGGTTTTGTTAATCGTGTCGAGCCCCTCGACGCTTGACACGAGCTTTATGATGTCTGTGTGATTCGGCAGGAGGCCTGATTGAGCGCGTTCTTCAAGATATGATTTTATCCTCGTTAAGGACCTGATAGCCAAATCGTTGTTGCTTTTCAGGGCCCCAAGTGGCGTGTTTATTTCGTGCGCGACACCCGCGACCAAATGCCCAAGCGCAGCCATTTTCTCAGACTGGACGAGTTGTGACTGCTTTTTTCGCAGTTCGAGCGTTCTTTCTTCTACCTTCTGTTCGAGGTGTTCCTTGGCAGCCCGCAGCGCATCCTCGAGCTTTCTGCGTTCGGTAACATCTCTTATTAGCTGCAGTTCCGACCATGAGCCCTCGAGGTTCCTATAGTAACTTAACGTGAACTGATACACCCTTCCGTCCTTATAGTAACGCTCTTCAGCGTATACCCCCGTGTCATCTATCATTGCTTTGGTAGGGACGCCGGTTTGAAAGGGGCGATCGTACCATCGCCCCGTCGCAGAATCTTCGGCACTCTCGCTGAACATCTCTTTGAGCCTCTTATTTTCGAACTCTACGGATGGCACCGCGTTTACGTCCCTCAAAACCCCGAGTCCGACGGGCATCATGTTGAGAATAAACTCATAATAGACTCTCTGCGCCTCCTGCATCTCTTGTAGCTTTCGCCGCTCGGTAACGTCGCGGCAGATCCGTTGGATAATTTTTTTGGAACCGTACGAAATCACCGACGCACTGACGTCGACGGCGACCTTGGTGCCACTCCGGGTCATAAAATGAAGATCGTTGTAAACCGCACAGCCTTTTCGTAACACCTCTTTGAACAGATGGTCGGCGGCGTCTTTCTCGTCGGCGGGATGGAGATCCCGCACATTCATGCCGATGAGTTTAGACGCAGGAAATCCGGTCAGTTCCTCTGCCTTGGGGTTGATCTCGATGATCCTGGCCGTCTCGGTGTCGATCGCGAATATGGCATCGTTGGCATTCTCGATCATCTTCCGATATTTTTCTTCGGATTCGCGCAGAGTCTGCATCTCATCTTTACCGGTAGCATTCATCGGGTGTTCTCAGCCGCTACTCCTCGGACCCAGATCGGTGCCCACGCGATCGAGAAGGCCTCGTAGCCGGCTGACCAGGGTCTTCAGCACGCCCTCGGTGATCTGGACGTGATCGGAAAGCAGATCGAGGAAATCTTCCCGGTCGATACACAGAAGCCGGGCGTCTTCAACCGCCGTGGCCGTAGCTACACGTGCGGTGTCGTCAAAAAGGGCCCAGGTGCCAAAAGGATCGCTGGCCGAGGCCGTGGTTATCTCGTCACCTTCCCGGTGCAACCGGACTTTCCCTTCCAGAACTACGTAGAGAGCGTCGGAAGGTTCGTCGATCTTGTAGATATCCTCGTCCTTGGCAAAGGACAGCTCCTCTGCGATAGCTGCGAGATGAGACAGCTGCTCGCTGGGTATCTCGGCAAACACATCTACGTTCTGGAGAAATATCACTTTCTCAATGATACTTAGCATCGGTCCATACCCCCGCAAGGGTTATCTAGTCAAATGCGGCGTCGGATTCAAGCGCAACACCCGCTACGACGCCCATTGCTCCACCACTAATATCGCTGTTTCTCGAACAACAGGGTTGGGGTCCTCAAGCCCCGCCTTTGCCAGTTCTCTCAGCTGTGAAGACGCGTTGTCTCTGATGGCAAAAATTGCACACGCCTTTAGCCAGGGATCCCGCCCTTTTATCAGGTATTCAAGCGCTTGATTGCGATCAGCGATGTCGATTCCGAACAACTCCTGCCCTTTTCGAATTTTCAAGTCCACCGTGATACTGTCCACGATGGGAAAGAGAAATCTCTTTACTTCTTTCTTCAAAACGTTATCGAGAAATTCAACCGCGCTCGCGTTCAACTCCTTCTTATCTCCGGTTATGCCGAGATAGGCCCCGTAGATGTCCTTTTGCGAGTAACTGAGTCCCAGGAGCCGGAAGATCCTCTCAAAGCTCTGGTCTATTCTCTCCTGGAGCGCCCTAAGCAGAAGTTTCCCCCCCTCGTCATCTGCGCGGTTGCCGATATGGAGAATCTGCAGTATAGCATAATATGTTTCCGTTTCCTCCAGAAGCGCGCCGTTTAAGGCTCGATGGCCAAAACTGAGCTGGGGGTAGTGTGCCCGTAATGAGTTGAGCGCTTTTATAACGTGATATCTCAGCTCTGGCTCCACCTGATTAATGGTGGACAGCAGAGTATCCACGGCAAGCTGGCTGGGGATCCGGCTCAGCACACGACACAAGTGGCCGCGACGGGCCAGGTCAAAAGACGGGTCGCTGACGTAATCGCTCAATGTGCCCACGATGCGGTCGCCGTAGGCAGCAAGCGACTCTCGCGCTCCTTTGCGATAGCGCTTGTCGGCGAGACGCTCGAGCAGTTTTGGCACGAACGAGCGATGTGCAAGGCGTCCCGCACTGTGCATCGCGCTGTCAACAACATGGGGTGAGGAATCGTCGAGAAGCGTCATCAGGTATTTCTTGAAAAAAGGATCCTTTAGCACCCCCAGCGCCTCGGCTACTTGCACACGGGCGAACTGGCCTTCGGGTCCCTTTTCGACCATGAGCCGTTCGATGACCTGGTCGTCAACCAGGCGCCGTTCATCGGCCCCACCATGTTCGGCGATGCATCCAATCGCGGCCGA
>JAOTUR010000201.1 GCA_029863805.1 Candidatus Krumholzibacteriia bacterium
TTCGCGAAGCGCCCACCGGCCACGCCGGGTAACGAAAATCCACGCCATGTGATACAGGGCGACAACCATGAGAACGATCCCGAACGTGCGGTGAAGGTTGGCGCGAAACGACTCGTGACCACCGAGTCCGAGCAAGCCCACCCACCAGGTGTCGGGGTAACGCAGAGCAAAGCCAGTGATTGCCAGCCCCGTGAAGCTCAGCAGCAGGGCAAGGTGTTGGACCCGCTCGGCGCTATGCCAGCGTATCACGTAAGGTTCACCGCTCCGCCGGCGGAAGTGGCGGGCGAGCTCGTATCTAACCACGATGAGATTATGCAGCGCCATACCGCCGAGCACGACCGCGATCAGTCCGATATAAAATATCCGCACCCAGTCATCGGCGGTGCGGGCACGTAGCGCACCGGCGTGGGTATAGCTCTGCGCAAAGCTTTCGTTGGCCCTTTCGTGGCAGCGCGCGCACGTGCTTGTCACGTTGGCTACGTGAACCGAGGAAGATGGGTCCCGCGTGCTGCGGATGTCGTGCACGTTGTGACAGTCTGTGCAAGTCGCAGCCAACCGGCTGCCGCGGTCGACCGCCCAACCGTGATAGCTATCGAGGTAGGTTTCCACGACGCCCGACACAATGCCGTATTTGGCGAGCAGTTCCGGATCGGTGTGGCAGTTCCCGCACAGTTCCTTGCCTCGATGTTCGGAACTCACCCGTGCTTTCGGGTCCTCGTGCCGCTTTATCAGGTGCTCGTCGTGGCAGTCGATGCACGTCGGAGAATCCTCAATGCCGAGGGCCAGCGCTCGACCGTGGATCGAATGCTGATACTCGGCCGATATGGTTGGGTGACACTGGCCGCAGGTTTCAGCCAGATTGTGTCGGTTGATATGCGACTCGGGGTCTTGAGCGATTCTCGAATCGTGGGCGCCGTGACAGTCTGTGCATACGGCCGTCTTTTTGCCTTCCTGCCACCCCTGACCGTGAACCGACGCGAGATAGTTGGGCACGGCGATGGGCAGACGAACGAAGTCCTTTGTCACGCGCACCTCACCGCTGTGACACTCTCCGCACAAGTTGGGAATGTTCTCGGGGTGAACGGTTGACGCGCTGTCGGCGGCCGTAAGGACGTGGTGACTTCCATGGCAACTGACACAGTTCGCCGCCCCGTCACCGTTGCGCCTACGTCCCACGCGATGGACGCTGTGTTCGTACTGTTCACCGGCGTCCTCGTGACAACCGGTGCAGTCCACTGACTCATAGCGCGTGTAGTGGGGAACATCCTCGTAGTCGCCAGCTGAAATATGGCAATCGATACAGTCGAAGTCGGCGTGTACGCTAGCGCCGAAGAGCGTGGCGGGGACGCCGACCATGCGACCGTCATCGCTCGTCAATTCGGAGTCGTCGTGGCAGTCCAGACAGGTCTCGTTATCGGTTTGGGCGCGAAGGATGGCGGGGAGTACGAATAAGCATAAAACTATCGCAATGCAGAGCGCTCGCCATAAAACAAGCCTGTGGCGATAGACACTGTTCAACCCCGGCGCGGCGGCACCGCGGTCAAACGCAGGTGTGACAGCCTTTGCCATTGCTCCGTTCGGTACTCAGAGCCCTCAGCCCGCTACCCCTCCCGGCCGAGCGTGAAGTTCCACGGCAGTGAGTCGCGGTTGTTCGAGGCTCGCGACAGCCGAAGCCCCGTGGCGATCACGGAAGCGCCCGAATAGCGCTTACTCGACCAATTAACATTCGTGGAGCTATTAAGTCCGAGTTACTCCACCGTAGAGAAAATAATCAACGATGTGGATTATGGCAGCGATTATTGTCATCTTGCAAATTGATAATTATCAACTACCATGTGATTTGCATTTGGTCTCGTCATGGTTTAAGATGTTGCGCCAACAGGGGGTGAAACGGATGGCTGTCAGTCGTCGGCAGTTTACAAATTTGTTGCTCGGGGGTGGACTCCTCGGCTGGTTGGGTAGCGCGCTTTACCCAATTGTCTCGTTTCTGAGACCGCCCAAGATCCCCGAAGCCAACGTACAAAGCGTCAAGGCGGGTCTGGCTTCGGAATTCTCAGCCAATTCGAGCGAGATCCTCAAATTCGGTCGCCAGCCGGTCATCCTTATACGGACAGAGTCGGGTGATTTTCGCGCCCTGGCGGCCACATGTACCCATTTGGATTGCATCGTGCAGTACCGCAGCGATCTCAAGCAGATCTGGTGCGCTTGCCACAATGGCCTCTATGATCTGAAGGGCAGAAATATATCCGGTCCTCCCCCCAGACCCCTGGATCAATTTGCCGTCAATATCGTCAACGACGAAATCCTGGTATCCAAAATCGCGTGAGCAAATCGATGGGTAGACGAAGGAATATGGCAAAGCGAACCTACTCCTGGTTGGACGAACGGTTTCACATCTCGCCGCTCATCGAGTTCATGCGTCACAAGTATGTCCCGGTACACCGGCATACCGTTTGGTATTACATGGGTGGCGTCGCCTTGTTTCTCTTTATCGTGCAGGTTGTCACGGGGATATTGCTCGTACTCTATTATCAGCCGGACGAAGAAAGCGCCTTCGAGAGCGTGCGCTTCATAACGACCAAAGTGAGCTTTGGATGGCTGATTCGCTCGGTGCACAGTTGGTCGGCGAACTTAATGGTATTCTTTGTGTTCGTTCACATGTTCAGCACTTTTTTTACCAGAGCGTTCCGCAAGCCTCGTGAACTGACCTGGATGAGCGGATTTGTTCTCATGGCGTTGGCGTTGGGGTTTGGTTTTACCGGGTATCTATTGCCATGGAACGAGCTCGCGTTCTTTGCCACCAAGGTTGGTACCGACATCACGGGTGCGTTACCCTTCATCGGGGAGCCTGTCAAAATTCTTTTGAGGGGCGGTCCCGACGTCACCGGTGCGACGTTGTCCCGTTTTTATGCCATTCACATCGCGCTGCTTCCCGCCATTTTTGCAGCGATCCTTTTCTTGCATTTGCTTTTTGTCCAGCGCCAAGGTATGCACGAGCCAGACTACCTGCAGAGACTGCCCAAGGAGAAGAAAAAGCTTATCCCCTTCTTCCCCAACTTTTTGCTCAGAGACACGCTACTTTGGCTGATGGTCTTGAACATCGTTCTCTTTCTGGCCGTGTTTTTTCCATGGGAGCTGGGCGAGAAGGCGGATCCGTTTGCGCCCGCGCCGGAAGGGATTGCACCCGAGTGGTACTTCATGTTTATGTTTCAGACCCTGAAACTCATTCCAGGCCATGTTCTTTTTGTGGAGGGTGAGGTGCTGGGGATCCTGTTTTTCACGCTGGTCGGTATCGCCTGGATGTTTGTTCCCCTCTGGGACCTGAAACAGCGGCCGGAACGTAGACCACGGCCGATGACGGTTATTGGAGTTGCGGGGATCGTGTACATTATTATTTTCACTATATGGGGCTACATGGCGTAAAGGATCCGATGTGAGGACCAGAGACTCAGCCAGACTCGTATCATTTGCCGTAGTTGCCGTTGCATGGGCGCTACGGTCGCCGGTCGTTTTTGGACAGGAAGCGAGGCCGACGATGGCTAACGATCAGTGTCTCGCCTGCCATGTAGAAGAAGAGTACCTCCCCGAGGGCTACCTCGAGAACGACATTCACACGCAGGCGGGTCTGTCTTGCGCGGGGTGCCACGGCGGTGACCCGACATCGGACGACGCAGATATCGCCATGTCTCCCGCAGCGGGTTTTGTGGGTGTTCCGTCGCGGCAAGAGGTTCCTCAGTTTTGCGGTAAATGCCATTCGGATATCGGCATAATGCGTCAGTACCAGCCACGGATTGCAACCGATCAGGTTGCGCAGTACTACACGAGCGTCCACGGCCAGCGTTTGCAGGAAGGTGACCAGAAGGTCGCCGAGTGCGTGAGCTGTCACACCGCGCATGGCATCTTGCGAGCCAAAGACGCGCGCTCGACAGTTTATCCCTTGAATGTGCCGGGAACCTGCCAGCGATGTCATGGCGATGCGGACTATATGAAAGAATACGGCATACCCTCGAACCAGTACGACGACTACGCAAAAAGCGTCCACGGGCAGGCGCTTTTGGAAAATCAGGATACCGGTGCGCCGGCGTGCAACGACTGCCATGGCAATCATGGGGCAGTGCCCCCGGGTGTGGCCTCGGTGGGACAGGTCTGCGGACATTGCCACGTGAACAATATGCAGTACTTCATAGCGTCGCGGATGGGAGAAGCGTTCGCGGAAGAAGAGCTGCACGGCTGCGAAGAGTGTCATGGCAACCACCGGGTCGAGAAAACCAATGACGACATGATTGGTACGAGCGACAAGTCCGTCTGTGTGGACTGCCACGCTGAAGGTGACCCAGGCTACGAGGTGGCCAAGACCATCCGTGCCCAGTTGGCGAAGTTGACCCAATCGTATGACAAAGCCATTGCCAGGCAGTCCGAGGTTCAGCGAATTGGCATGGACGATGTCGATATTGGGTATCTCCTGCGTGAAGCGCATCAGAGCCTGATTCAAGCCCGCACTTTGGTGCATACCTTCGACCCCGAAAAGGTTGCGCCCAAGACCGAAGAAGGAGTCGTCAAGGCGGATGAGGCTTTGGTGGCCGCTGTCGCGCAGATAAAAGAGCATAAAGTACGGCGGCGGGGACTCGGGATGGCGACACTCTTTATCACCATGCTCGTCGTTGCGTTGTTCTTCAAGGTCCGGCAGATGGAGACCAGGTAGCCGCGGCGGAGTTGAAAAGGGGGTGGTGGGTTTGATCTTGGCCCGGCGCCCGCATCGCTCGGCTTCCCACCAACGGCGGCTGATCCTCGCTCAAACCCACCCCCCCTTCTTTATTCTTGCTCAGTTGTGTGCGTACACGTACCAGCCTCAGCGCACACCCATTCTCAGTACTCATGGACGGCCGATGATCGACCATTATCAATCGAACCCGAAACGCATCGACTAATTGACCAAAGTCAATAATTCGACCTGGTCGGCAAGGTTTTTGAACAACAGACATAATTTCTGCACCTGGATCTATTGCAGCAACGCGAGGGTGATGATAGAATGGGCAACATTGATCAACCGCTCTCCATGTTGAAGGTGGCTCCGAGAAAGGGAGTTTGCGATTGAGTGGACGTTTCAAAGTAAGCGCGCATCGTATTTTTGTTCCGTTCATCGTTTGCCTCGCCCCCGTTTATTTGCTCACACTGACAGCACCTGTTAATAATCTCAACACCCCGACATGTGCCGGCACGCATATCAAGTCCGAGATCGCCGGTGGCGGTACCATCTCGAGCGACGAGTCCGTTCGCTCATCCGGTTCTTGCTACGCTCGGACGATCGACATAACGCGTTTCGAAACAAGCATTTTTGTTAAGAGAGGCGGGAGGTTTCCATGGACCTGTTAGAACGCAAACATGGGTGGAAGCGGTGTCGATTGGCTATGTGGTCGATGGCTGTGTTGGTCATGCTGTGCTCGATCTCAGCCCACGCTCAAAGCGGGCCCGGGGAGGTATCCCACTTAAAGGGAAAGGACGTTTTCGAGGAGAAAGGGTGCGCGCAGTGTCACTCCGTCTTTGGAAGCAACGGCAAAGGCGGCCCTGATCTGGGCAAGAGAAAATTCTACGGGACATATTTACAGTTGGCCGCGCGCATGTGGAACCACTTTCCCAAGATGTATAGAAAGATGCAGGCAACGGATGTTGCATTCCAAAAGGTCGACGCCGAGGAAATGCAGCAACTCATCGCCTACCTTGCCTTCATCCGCTATCGGGGGAAACCCGGCAATGAATACAAGGGCCAGAAGCTCTTAAAGGAGCGCTGTATGCCTTGTCACAGATTTGGCGGTCTCGGCGGAGATATCGGGCCGGAGTTCGATAAAGCGACCGACTACATATCGTCGATTCAATTTATCGGGTCGATGTGGAACCATGGGCCGGAAATGATGGACGTATTCTTTGAACATCGCATTAGACGGCCGGTCTTCAAGGGTCACGATATCGAACACATTTTGGCGGCTCTGCGCACCCATATTTCAACGACCCACGTACCCGTGGGGGCTTTTCTGGTCGGAGATCCGGCCCTGGGTAAAGAGCTTTACGACAGGAAGGGGTGTGTGCACTGCCACGCCTATCGCGGTGAAGGCGGCACCCTGGGACCGGACTTCGACGATATCGACCTGAACCACTCTGCCGTACAGATTGCCGGCAGAATGTGGAACCACGGCCCAGAAATGTGGGACATCATGATGAGAGAGAACCTGACGATTCCCGTCTTCGAGAAGGGTGAGATGGCTCACGTACTGGCGTATGTCTATTCATTAAAGCTCGAAGACCGACCGGGAGATCCCGACAAAGGCCGCCGTATCATTGATGACAAGGCATGCCTCGACTGTCACACGCTGCAGGGGCGGGGAGCCACGATATCCAAAGATCTTGCCAAGCTCGAGGGATTGGATTCGCCCCTGGCGATGATCGCCGGTATGTGGAATCACGCCCCGGGGATGCGTGAGAAGCAACTGGAAAAGAAACTAAAATGGCCAAAGCTCAATGCAAGAGATATGGCCGATTTGTACGCCTATCTCTATAACGCCACACACGGCTTGGATGAGGCCGAATGATATCGAGAAACGCTTATACGTCGGTTTCCTTTTGTCTTTGTGTGGCGGCAGCGATGCTGTCTGCGTACTCCTGCACACCGACGAGCGAGGCGGGGACGGGCAAACAGCCCATCAAATACAATCACAAACTGCACGTGCAG
>JAOTUR010000202.1 GCA_029863805.1 Candidatus Krumholzibacteriia bacterium
CGCCCGGAATACAAAAACAGTAGAATGATCATCGTCGATCCGACGATTCCCAGACCATGCCCCCAGACACCTCCAGGCTTGAGCACGGGGTGGATGTCGGAGTGCGGCCGATCCACCAGCGGCAGCAAATAGTAAGACAGTCCGACCGCAAGGACCGTCACAAACACGCCGATTCCCGCCGTGTAACAAATAACCAGCAGTATCCGAAAAATGCCTGATCTCATGCCTCGCCGAACTTGGTGTCGATACGGACGCCGAGCTTGCGCAGAAACGCCGTCGGCAGCTCTCCGCCGATGAACACCAAAACAAAGTCGTTGCGAATTTCTAGCGGGCGCCCCGCCGCATCGAGCACGACACTTTCCGGCGCGATGGTCTGGACTTGGGACTCGAGTACCACGTCGACGCGTCTCGCGCCTTGCGCCTCTTCGAGCGAGTCTCGGTTCTTGTCCTTGACCCGCGCAAAGGCGCTCTTGCGGTAACTCAGTGTGACGTCGGAACCCGGCTGCTTGGCGATGGCGAGCGCTGCCTCGACCGCACTGTCGCCCCCACCGACCACGAGCACGCTTCGCTCCGCGTACTGTTTGGGCTCGATGAGGTTATAGGTCACCTTGGAAGTCTCCTCGCCCGGAACCCCGAGTTTTCTGGGGGTTCCGCGTCGCCCGATGGCGAGCAGAATCACCCGCGCGGCATACGCCGCTTTGGAGGTTGCGATCTCGTAGTGGCCATTGCGTCGCGCCACCGTTTCGACTTTTTCGCCGGTATTGATCGCAACGCCCGTTTTGCCGATCACTTCCTCCCAAATGGCGAGGAGCTGCTCCTTTTCGATCTCGCGGAATCGACATTTGCCGTAGAGCGGCAGGTCCATCGGCTGTGTCATGACAATTTTGTGACGGGGATAACTGCGGACGGTCCCACCGATGTCATACTGGTCGAGTGTCACGTAACGCAGTCCCTTTTTCGCCGCTTCGAGGGTGGCTGAGATACCCGCTGGGCCGGCGCCGACGATCGCAACATCATAGACCGCGGGATCGTTGGATGAGTCGAGACGCTTTGCGATATTATCGATTGCTTCTTTTCCCTGAGTGACGGCGTTTCGAATGAGCCCCATACCGCCCAGCTCGCCGGCGATGTATATCCGTTCCACGTTAGTCTCGAACGTGTCCCGTACTTCCGGTATATCGACGCCGCGACGCTCGGTACCGAATACCAGCGTAATGGCATCGACCGGACAGGCGGCCGCGCACGTGCCGTGCCCGATGCATCGTGTGGGATGAATCAACTCGGCGGTCCCATTGACGATTCCCAGGATTTCGCCCTCTAGGCAAGCGTCGACACACGTGCCAACGGCGATGCATCGATTGGGGTCTATCGAGGGATGCAGAGATACCGGCTCGAGACCGGTCGCAACGGTGTGCTCGAACGTCCGGGTCGCCCGTTTTTCGTCTCTCGCAGCACGCCACCAATACGCGACGACGAACGGCACGATCAGGGCTGCGATGGCAATGGTTGTCTGCTGTTCAGTCATGGCAATGGGTCGCAATAAAGAATGCGATACCACCTGCAACTCACATGCCGCCAAAAACAGACTTGGTGGGGGGCCGGTAGGCGCCACGACGCGACGACCGGCGATTCATGCCAGGGGGTTGCGAATGGTCAATTCTGAAGGAATATGTAGAAGATTAGTACATCACGGGGCGCGATGCGTCACGCAAAATTTCTCAATAATTGTCAATAATTGTGGCCTGCTGCCGGCCACGGCCGCACCTTGTGAATAGTTTAGCAAATACGCGCCGTGCACCCGGCCACGGCGCCGCAAAACGATAGATGCAGTATTCGGTTACGTGGTGAGGGCCGCCCACCACCTCCCACCGCCGCCTGGTCGATTCACAGAATGGCCCCACCCGGCCCTTGCAACAACTCGAAATTACACAGCGTCACCGCCGCATGGCCCGTCTCGTCCACGATGAATGTGCCGTCGGGATCCATCGAGAGAAGCAGGTGTTTACCACTGGGGTCGAGTAGCGCGCAATCGACTTCCCTTAGCCGTGCCGAGGTGCGTTCCACGATCTCCCGATAAGACGCTTCATCCAGGAGACCGTAGTCGTACGCAGTAAGTGCATCGATGCTTGTGAGCACCACCACTTCCCCCTCGGTGTCACGACGTATCCCCCCTCGTTCATCGGGAAACAGCACAAACTCGCGGCCATCGAGTTCATCGCCGCCAAGGCCGATGGCGCGTAGCCGGTCGAGGGTTCGTTTCTCGATCTTCTGGTACTGCTTGGGGGTGAGAAGGTCATCTTCGAGTGCCCGTTCCAGATCGACCACGCCCGTCGCCTTCTCGCCCTGCGCTCTCGCCGGATCGATACCGCGAAAGTAACCCCAGATGGTGTAGTAGTCGTAGTCCGGGGCGAGTACCGCCTCCGGTACCGTGTCGGGAGTCACGAGGTTAGCGTGATCGGTGAAGCGTCCCGAGTCCCGCAGGTGCGTGGCTTTCATAGAACGATGCCCGGTTCGAAAAATGGCGCGCGGGTGCGTGGTCGACATCCCCGTCTGTCGCAGACGTTCGGCTATCGCCACTTCTTCGAAGGGGCTGTTGTAACCGTGCTCGCGAATCGCGTTGCCCCGCTCCGCCAGCGGATCCACACGAGGTCTCACACCGACGCGTGAACGGCGGTAAACTACGTGAATATTGTCACGGGTGCACGTCCGGTAGACTTCGGCCATGGGTGACAGTTTTATGCGTGGCGTCCGCCGCCACCTCTCGGGCAAAAAGTAATCGAATAGCTCGGGGTCTTGGCCCAGCACCCAGAGTCGCCCGCCGTCCGGCGCTTGCCCGTACAGGTACTCGACGCCAAGAATGGGCATGCGTTTTAAGTGCGATGGCAGTCGCACCGCGGGTTCCGAGACGGCACCGCTTTGCAAGCGCCAGTACTTCTCGCGCTGTCTCGCCCTGAATTGTCGTTGGTGCTCGCGTGTTCTCTGCAAGAGCTCGAAGTCCACCAGCCCATAGACGAGAGGCCCATCCCGGTGACGCATCACCTGACCGTCGCTTTGACGCTTTCTCAAAATGTAGTGCCGGGGTTTATTGTCTAGGACCCGATACCCTCTGTTTTCCAACTCACGAATCACCCGCGGGGCGAGGCTTAGAAACTCCTTCTCTGTAATGTCACCCGCCACAAAGCTGTCCTGCGCGTCCTTGCCTTTGATCCATCCGTACAAGAGCACGTACATTCTCTTGATATCGAGCTCGATGGCCTTGATCGCATCTTCCTGATCTTCGGCCAGAAGGTGTTCGTGTGTGCGGAAGCTGCTCGTGTTGCGGCCCAATTGCCACAGCTTGAATTCCTGGGGTGGCGCATAGATACCCAGCGGGCGCTGTGTCAGCATGCGGCGTGGTTCGGGCCCCGATGCCGCGTTTCGTAGCTCCATCACCAGACCGAACTCTTCCATGGGGCTGTTGAAACGCGCTTCGGCAATGACCGCCGGAGGAGTGTCGTCGGGAAAGGTGGTTTCAACAATCAGGGGTACATCCTGGGCGACACGGGAGAACTTGACCACCAGTTCGAGGGATACACCATCGGCGGGTTTTGTCACGACATGGTACGCATGACCCGTCGACCCGGGGAGTTTCTCCCCTTCCTTGGCGTATCGTTGGTCGGTGTACCAGGTGCCCGGTAAGAGTTGTTCGAGGAAAGGCCAACCAAAACGGGTGACAAAGAGGTCGCCGCCTTCGGGGGGACACACGTGCCCGTAGTCCACTCCAAAGGCCCGCACCACCATCTCAGGCGGAAGCCGGTCGAACTCGGTGCGGAGAGCGTTCGCCAGCTTCTTGTTACCGACACGTCGCACCACACGCTGCCTCATCATCCCACCCCACTTCCCTAATCAAAACCTTCCGGAACTAGTTCAACGTAGCCGTGAAACGGATAGCAAAGTGCGTTCCCGACCAGTTGTCGTCGATCCCCTTTTCCGGCACCGAGTGATACCCGAATGCGGCCGCCGCTCCAAGGCCCCAGCGGTCGGCCACCCACCACTCCTTGCCCACGGTCAGCTCCAAAACAGGACCGATGTCCGTTTCGCCGGCACCGCTCGGAGTATCCACGCTGAGCGTGGCCCCCCCGATAGAACCGGACACGTATATATTGACGGGCATGAAATAATAGGTGACACCCGCCCCGACACCGGAGAGATCTACGTCTCCTCGCAGCTGGCCCGATCCCAAGTTTGTTTCCAAATCGGGGTCACTCGCCACCCATCCGAACAGTGTACCGTGCAAGGCAAGGTTCGGTACCACGACACCCCCGATGGCCAGGTTGAAATCTACCGTCGCCCCGGAGATTTCCGCACCCAACGAGGGTTCCGTGAGCTCCGTTCGCGCTCCACCAAAGCCGGCGGAAAGCCGGAGGAAAAAACCGCCGCTGTGGTCTCGGACACTCGCCCGCACCTCCGATACAAGGGCACCGACCACCAGTGCAAAACATATCAACGCCACGTTGTAAAAACCGTTCCGCCGCATGGCGCGCCCTCCTTCTATTCACACAACGTACCGGCAACGCCGGCAAACCCGCCTCGCGCGTCTGTTAAGCCTCGCACGAGGATACTGCAAGATGATACTATATTTTTATGTTTGGTTTCATGAAAAAGAGACGTCGCCAGCGACTGCTCGCTGCCCCTTTTCCGCCCGCCTGGCTCGAGCACATCGAACGAAATTTTCCGCTCTACCGACGATTGCCGGCGCGCGATCAACAGGAACTCCTCGGACATATCAAGGTGTTTGTGGCGGAGAAGCACTTCGAGGGCTGCGGGGGGTTGGAGATCACAGATGAGATTCGGGTCACCATCGCCGCCCAGGCGTGTCTCCTCCTGCTCAATCGGAAAACGGACTACTACCCGCGTGTCACATCCATACTCGTCTATCCCAGCGCCTACATCGCACGGGCCTACGACCGCGCCGGAGGCGGCGCGGTGAGTGAATTCGATGACGTAAGGCTGGGGGAAGCCTGGTCGCACGGCACTGTGGTGCTCTCCTGGGACGATGTGAAACACGGCGCCGCGGACATTCGTGACGGCCGCAACCTCGTTCTCCACGAGTTTGCGCACCAATTGGACGGCGAGTCGGGCACGACGCGGGGCGCACCCGTCCTCGAGCAGCACAGCATGTATGTGGCCTGGGCGCGCGTCCTCGGCGACGCGTACGAGAAACTTCGTAGCGATGCCGTGCGAGGACGCAGAACGGTCCTAGATACGTACGGCGCCACCAACGAGGCGGAGTTCTTCGCGGTCATAACCGAGGCCTTCTTCGAGAGACCGAAAGAGCTCAAGCGCACCCATCCCGAACTCTACGACCAACTGAAGGCATTCTACCGCCAGGATCCGATGTCATACTTTGGCTAGCGCCATTGACCGGGTGATGACACGTGACCTCTAATCCACGTCATCTTCAAAGTCGGTCAGAAGCTCTCGTTCGTCCTCTATGACATCCCATTCCTCCCACATGGCCCCGGCGATCATCTTGCGGACGTCTCGAGCCGCATCTCCCGTCCCCGAAACGCGTAACTTCGCGGCCAGGGACTGAGAGGTTTTCTCAATAATCGCCGACGGGTCGTCCCGCAGCGGATCGTCGTCCGCCCATTCTCTCAGCACCTCGAGAGCCTTATCAATGGCAGAATCGATAACGTCTTCATTCGAATGATTGGTCATTGTCCCCACATCCCCAATCCGTAGCCTTCCAACGGCAAGCATGAAAGCTCACATTTTGGTAAATCTACCACTCACAATAGCTAGAAAAAATGATGCACGTGCATCATTTTTGAGTGGGTCCCAACTTTGTTTACCAGAAGAAGCCGTGCTCACGGCATGATATCCGGCGCACGGCAACGTGAAGGTGAGATTGGTGTTGGCCGGTGCACTTGGCACCTGGCATGGGCCCTAGCGTACGTAGATCTCTTCTGTCCCCCTATTGTCAGTGAGAATCAACTTCTCGCCCTTGATCTCTACGGTTCGTACGACCGGTGACGTGAATATCGAGCTCTCGAACTGACAGGTCATCACGTTACCCTCGGTGATGGTGTACGTGCCCCTATACTGGCTGTTGTCTCGATCATTGAGTTCAATGCGGCCGTCGTCATAAAAACGAAAATCCTGTTGGATGGTCTCTCCTTTCCACGCGCCAACGATGGTGGGCTCAACCTCGGAGCTACAGGCTGACAAGACCACGGCCAGAAGAAAGACCAAAACTGCCACTCTCTTTACCATGGATATCCCCCTTGCATCAGTACCACAGCTTCTCTGGCAGGCTATAAACCGATATAACGCTTTATAAATGTCCTCATGTTCAAAGGCCTACAGTTCACGACGGACCTCGTCCGCCGATGGGGTATGCAGGACCCGTGCCAGCAATCCTGCGATACCGGATCACCATTCCCTGGGAGACGCTTCGACCGGGAGACCCAGCAACTCGCCACGGTCCGCGTTTGCCACTTGACATCACGTGCGCGCAGGTTATAATACGGTCTAATTAATCAAACGGAGAATTGACGATGAAGCGAACCATGACATACGCCGAAGGCTTTGAGACCACGCATGTAGGCGTCATTGTACTCATGACGCAGCCGCGTCATGCGTCCCCAGGGGGAATGGTTCACGTGTAGATCATCGATGTATGAACGACCGCACACGGCCCTTC
>JAOTUR010000203.1 GCA_029863805.1 Candidatus Krumholzibacteriia bacterium
TCTTGCCAATAAAAATAACTTACCAGGCGCGCGTCGTCCTCAAGGTCGGCGTAGCTCAGCGCTTTGGACACTCTTCTGGAAAGCGTGCTTTTCTTCGGTAAACTCGCTGCCGCCACGCGGACACCACGTCGCAGGCGCCGCGGTAGCCAACTCCAGTATTTCTCGCTCAGCAGTGCGTGATGGCGCCGATAGCCACCAAAAATATCGTCACCCCCCGCCCCGGATAGAAGAACCTTTATGTTGTGCTCTTTGGCAAGTCGACAGATAAGCAGCGCGTTGATTGCCGCCGGGTCGGACTGTGGCTCGTCGAGGTGATAGACCATGTTTTCCAGCTCACCGACGATTTCCGCGCCAACGTAGACGACGTGAAGGTCGACACCCAGCTTGTCAGCCACCCGTCGAGCATAAGGCAAATCCTCGGCTTGGCCGTCCCGCGAAGTTCCCTCCCCGGTAAAACCGATGGTAAAACACTGGAGTTTCCTCTCTGGGAGGGCTTGTTGCGCGAACAGCGCGACGGCGCTGGAATCAAGCCCGCCGGAAAGAAAAGCCCCGACCGGCACGTCCGCAATCATTTGTCGCGAGACGGCGCGCTGTGTGCTCCGGTACACCAGTTGTATGGCTTCCCGTTCCTCGATGGCGTTTGTTCCATTATTGTAGGGCAGATCGTAGAACTGCCAGTGGCTCGTTACCTTTCCGTCACGGACCATCATCGCGTACCCCGGCTCGAGCTTCTTGATCGATCTGATAGGACTCAGTGGCGCGGGGCACCACGAGTATGTCAGGTAATGATGCAGGGCTCCGGCATCGACGACTCGCTCAACCGTCTTCTCCCGAAGTATCGCCTTTATCTCGCTCGCGAAGATGAAACCGTTTTGAGTTTCGGAATAGTAGAGCGGCTTTATGCCGACGCCGTCGCGGACAACGAACAGCTCCTTATTCTCATCGTCCCACAGCGCAAATGCGAAAATGCCGTTTAACCTAGTCACCATGTCTGCCCCGTCACGTATGTAGAGATTGAGCAGGCATTCCGTGTCGGAATGGCTCTTGAACTCGAACCCGTCCTCGATCAGCTCCCGGCGCAGCTCCGGGTAGTTGTAGATCTCGCCGTTGTAGGTTATCAACGCGCGGTGGGTCACGTCCCACATCGGCTGCTTACCCATCGGTGACAGGTCGATGATCGACAGCCTGCGGTGACTCAAGCCCAAACGAACCGAGGGGTCATAGAAAACGCCCGCATCGTCCGGTCCCCGATGCGCAAGGGCTTGGCTCATCTCTTCGAGAAGCCCCGGATTGAAATCACCAACAAATCCGCCGATACCACACATAGTCACTCCCTTACTTCGCGCCCGCCATCGCAGGCGGGGCCGCACCCGATTTTCACTTCAGTGTTGTTTCGTACAGGCCGGCCAGTTCCTGGACGACCACCGAATAGGAGTAAAGCGATTTGCTTCGCTCGCGGTTGAACGCACCCATCTCTTTCCTCATTGCACCGTTCTCAGCAACTTTTCTTACAGCACTCGCAAGCGCATCCGAGTCGTCTTTTGCTGCAAGAAACCCGCCTTTGCCCTCGACAACCATCGCGGGTATCGCACCAACTCTTGTCGCCACGACCGGCAAACCCACCGCCATGGCCTCGAGCACGGTGATCGGGAAGCCTTCCGAATACGATGGAAAGAAGAGAAAATCGCTTCGACGCATCTCCTCAAACACACCGCTGCGGTCCACCGGACTCAAAAACCTCACGTTGTCAGGAAGGTCCGGATGAATGTCTGTGACTTTGCCGATATCAGGACCAAGCAAGCGAAACTCGACTTCCGGAACCACGGCCGCCACGTCGCGTATGTGCTCGAACCCCTTCGACAGGAGAAGATGCCCCACGTAGAGACCGCGAACCGGTGTGTTGGCCCGCAGCTCGCCTCGGTCGCTATCAAAAACGCTATCCTCGATGAAGTTCGGAAGGAGCACACAATGGCGCTTCGGACTAAGACGAGCCACGTAGTCGAGAGAGCCGGCGTTTAACGTAATATTGACGTTGGACAACTTCGACAGCGAGTGCAGCGCTCGCAACGATGACTTCTTCGACGAATACCTCGCGACGTAGTCAGGGATATCCCCGTGGTACTGCGTGACTAAGGGCTTCCCTGCCACCTTGCCGATCACGCCACATAACCAGTCTCTGAAAATACCGTTCGGCGACAGACTGCAGTTGACGTGAACCAGCGCCGGCCCGGCTGTCAGCGTTCGAGACACCATCGCGCCAAGAACCCTTGCCGTTCGAAACAACTCCACGACGACCCGCGCAAGCCCAGACCTGCCGCCATTTCGCTTCGTCGTGTTGACGATCACCGGTTGAAAACCGCCCGGCAGTCCGTTCTTGACGATGATCTCTGTCCACGTCGCAATGCCTCCCGGTGGCGGCGGCAGAGGCGATGCCATCAGCACTTTTCTTGATACGGATCTGGTCATGCACTGGGCCTTGTCTGCCATGGGTTGACCCTTCAAGGTCAACCCGTTCCATTATAACGGAAATCACCCCGATAGAACACGATGACGCTGACTTTGCGGGCTCTGCCGGCGAGAGCCCGCCCGCTGGACATTCCTCACGAACTACGATAGTCACTAATTGGGGAGCCGTACCGATAGAACCGGCACATAAGATTGCTTTACTCGGTCAATTATAACAAGTTTAACCGTCAAATCGAGATCTTCCTTGGGCGTCACATCGCTCACTTGCCCGAGCCTCGAGGCACAGCTGCCGACAATTTGGCAAACAAAAAACCCGCGTGCCGAATGGCATGCGGGTTCTTGGAATAATCCGGCGGCGTCCTACTCTCCCACACTCTCTCAAGTACAGTACCATCGGCGCTGTAGGGCTTAACTTCCGTGTTCGGAATGGGTACGGGTGGAACCCCTACGCTATGGCCACCGAAATTGTATGAGCTGCTTCGGGCCGTTGATATCGACGCCGCTCGCGGCGCGACATAACGCCCAGACGGTGCTCGTCGTGCAAGACGACAACGGGAGACCTTTTTGAAATCGAATATGCCCCGATCAACAACGGATCGCTCGCAGAGTACATCGGCAATCACGTCCTTCAGGTCTACGGCGATCCAACGCCGCAGAGGCACCCCAAAGCCAGTCTTTGGGCGATAGATGACATCGTGCGGGAGGTGTCCCTCCATCGATTTCTTGAGTATCCATTTGCCAATCCGTCCCCGCTGCTTGTAAGACGTCGGCAAACTGGTCGCCAGCGAGACCAGGTCGGGATCCAGGAAGGGCACGCGTACTTCGACACCCGACGCCATCCCCATCTTGTCTGTATAGTTTAGATTGTGGTCGGTGAGGAAATGTTTTCCCTCGAGATAGAGCATTTGGTTGAGGGGCTCCACGTCGTCGGTCAAGCGTGAAAGCGACTTAATGAGCGGGTCTCCGTTGGAGCTTGCATCCAGCTGGGACCTGAGCTCCCGACTGTAGAGGGACCTCACATAGCCGGGTTCTTGCCAATAAAAATAACTTACCAGGCGCGCGTCGTCCTCAAGGTCGGCGTAGCTCAGCGCTTTGGACACTCTTCTGGCAAATCACCAACAAATCCGCCGATACCACACATAGTCACTCCCTTAGTTCGCGCCCGCCGTCGCAGACGGGGCCGCACCCGATTGGCTCTTCAATGTTCTTGTCTGCCACGAGGAGTCGAAATCGCCAACAGGATAATACCCCTTTTTTTGTCGCGGGTTGGCTGGCCGGTGCGCTACGGACGCTCACAGGTCGAACGCGATTACACTGACTTTACCGTCTCTGCCGGCTAGAGCCTGGCCGCTGAACATTCCCCATGAGCTCCGACAATCGCTTCTTGGAAGCACATGCGTGCCGAACTGCAGGATAGGATGCCAGCGGTCTTTGCTATCGATCTGAACGGCCTCCCAGTATTCACCGTCCGAGCTCGCGTAGAGCACCGCTGCCTTCGATGTGTTTACATCGCTCGGCTCAACGCAGGTTGAAATGACTCGAATGGATCCGAACTTGGTCGCAAACAGAGAGCTGCCCGCCACTGTGGCCAGCGTCCTCGCCGTTCCCGTTTTTTTACTCAGGCGCTTAATGAAGTTTTGGTCTATTTCCGTATCCGTTCCGTATAACAACGCGTCGTCCTCGACAATCGCCGAGACCACGCGCGCGTCTTGACCTCCTCTAAGCAGCCATTCGAGATGAGAGAAATCCGCGTCGAACAGACCGATGCCAGGTTCGTGGTTATAGTCACCTACAAATACCCAGTACTTGCCCAGGTCGTGATCGTACAGCACGTTGTGGACGTGTCTTATTGACCCTGCAGCGAAAGTGAAAGCCACATCGAAGGTTCGTCCCTCATCCTCAGAGATGTAGACCATGATCTCGTGCCGCTCGGGATTGCGACCGTATTCGCCAAAGACCAGCCGGTCTTTGGGATCGAGCGTAAAATTGAGGGGACGGGACCCTCGCGATACGCTAAACACTCGCCGCATCTGCAAGTCGCCCCTAAAAGCCCTATAGATCCCGTCACGGGCAATGGCGTACCGCACCCCCCGGGTGGAAACCGCGAACCCACCCACGTATTGACGGAACAACCTGCTGGCAAGCCGATGGGCCGACAGGAGACGCTTGTGCGGCCTGCTTGGGATGCGGCAATCGACCCGCCAGGTCGCTCCACGATCCGACGAGCAGAAAATACTGTAACCGCGTGCCACATATAAAGATGCATCTGAGCCAATGTACAATGCCCTCCCCATTGTCAGGGGATCAATAACGCATTGGAGACGCCGTTCAGTCATAGCTTCTAGAACAACCTCGATAGCCTGGGGAAGAAATAGGGGTATGTATTCCCCTCCGCCCTGTGCGATATAAAATTGAAGACGTCTGCGGCCATCGCCCATTGTACTTCAACCTCACCCAGCAGGGTTTCATGCATGATGCCCTCTCGAAGAAGGTGACGCCGAAGCGTGTTTAAGCCAAGGCTTCGGACATATTCGGGACGCCGCTCCCGCACCATACACTCTCGTTCGTCGAGCTCTTGGCGCAGAACAAATCGACGCTTATAAAAAAAGTCCGCGACGGGCCATTCTGTGTCCCGGACCTCCTCGGCCACGTGTATCACGGTCATACATTTGATAAGCGGAACGCCGATCGCGACGACGACTCCTCCGATCTCGCAGAAGCGGCGATATGAAGACCCTGTGCCGTGCGGCAACGGCCATTCCGCATCCAGATTGTGGCGCAAGAGATCATGCGCAAGAGGACCCCGCACGGCCAGGCTGCTCAGCGGATGCAGGCTCCGTAAGGTTTGCGGCTGACGTCTGAAAATCTCCGTCAGCAGGCCAACTGAGGACGGCGTCTGTACCTGATCATAGGTAAGAAGCAGCTCCGACTTGTCGTGCATGAACCCGGGATCGCCATTGTACTTTGGGTGCGTGGGCATCGCGAGGGTCCCGTGCTCCCCGACGAGATCTTTGAGGATCCCCAACACCCGCATACAAACAGCCAGGGGGCTCGTACGAGACTCATCGACGTCTGATACCAGCTCAATACCCTGGAGCGCAGAGTGGACCATCACAAGCGCTCCGCTGCGAACTCCCGCTCGCTCCAGCTGATCGCGCAATCTGGTCTCGTTAACTGCTCTTCGCCGTGCGCGTCGAATTTCTCGGCGGCCTTCATACTGCCTAATGAGCTTGGGAGATCGCCAGTAGACGTGACGCAGCACAAGTTCCTTCGCTAGACTCGGGACATCGATCCACATTGCTGTATCAGCCTAGTCAACAGGAATGATCAACACGTAACTCCGCCGTCAACCGCGATCACCTGACCCGTAATGAAACGTGCGGGCTCTGAGAGAAGGAAGAGCACCAGCCCTAAGACATCTTCGGGTGTGCCGAGACGCCCAATTGGCGTTCGCCGAGCAATTTGGTTTCGCTGAGTCTCGGTTAGCCCATGTGTCATTTCCGTCTCCAGATAGCCGGGGGCAATCGCATTTACCGTGATTCCTCGCTCTCCCAATTCTCTTGCAAGAGCCCGGGTCATCCCATGAATCCCCGCTTTGGTGGTCGCGTAAACCGAAAGACCCGAATATCCCCTCAGCCCAATGACGGACGATATGTTGATGATTCTCCCACCACGGCCAAGAAGCAGGGCGCGAAGAATCTCTCTTGTCAACGCCAACGCTCCGAGCAGGTTCACGGCCAGGGTTTGTTCTATCTCCGAGTAGTGAGCAGTTGCGAGCACGCCATCGAGCGCGATCCCGGCATTGTTGATCAAGCCATAGGGGGGCCCTAGCGCCATTCGAGCCGATTTTACGACACCGGCGAGTTGTTCCGGGTTGCTCACGTCACCGACGGCAAAGTGGAATTGGTCACCATGTTTCTCAGCCATTTCCTCGACGAAACATGTCGGCGTTCTGCTAAACGTAGAAACACAGTAACCCTGCGCGAGCAAACTTAGAACGATCGCCTTTCCCAACCCCTTGCTACCACCACTGACCACCACGTGTCTTGAGGTGGGTTGCATGTTCACACCTCTTTTCTGGGAATCTTGCCAGCTTCCGTAATCTCGATCTGTTTTACAAAACGCAGCTTGCGAGGTCGTTGGTGTGGTTGGAGATGCAGGCCGCAGTGATCCATAATTCGCACGCGCGAGGCATCAGGTGAATGCATTTTGT
>JAOTUR010000204.1 GCA_029863805.1 Candidatus Krumholzibacteriia bacterium
GGTATTGCGCATACGAGATGGGCCACTCACGGCGAACCCAACACGATCAACGCCCACCCGCACATGGACTGCTCGCAGACCATCGCGGTGGTCCATAACGGCATCATCGAAAACTACCGGGTGATAAAAACACATCTCGAAAACAAAGGCCACAAATTCGAAACCGAGACCGATAGCGAAGTCGTCGCTCATCTTATAGAGGATTTCTACCAAGACACTCTGGAAGACGCCGTGCAACGAGCGGTGGCCGAGCTGGAAGGGACGTATGGGCTCGTGGTTTTGTCGCGTACCGAGCCCGGCAAGCTCGTGGGTGTGCGGAACGGAAGCCCGCTGGTGGTGGGTATCGGCGACGAAGAGTACTTTCTTGCTTCCGATGTGTCCGCGATCCTCAAGCACACGCGTCAGGTGGTTTACCTCGATGACAAAGAAATGGCGATCGTTGAACCGACGGGTTTCAAGACCATGACCATCGAAAACGTGGTGGTCAGCAAGGCCATCGAGAACGTGGAATGGGATCTGGAAATGATCGAAAAGGGGGGATTCCCCCACTTCATGCTCAAGGAGATCTTCGAGCAGCCAGAGACCATACGTAACGCGACACGGGGCCGTTTGGTTTATGAGGCGGGCGAGGCACACCTGGGCGGTTTGAATATCGCCGAGCAGCAGCTGCGCGAGCTCAAGCGCCTGGTAATCCTGGGATGCGGTACCAGCTGGCATGCGGGTTTGATCGGTGAGTACATGATCGAGGAACAGGCCCGAGTACCGGTCGAGGTCGAATACGCGTCCGAGTTTCGTTATCGCAATCCGATCATGGCCCGCAACACGGTGACCGTAGCCATCAGTCAATCCGGAGAAACCATCGATACCCTCGAGGCGATGCGTGAGGCCAAGCGCAAAGGTTCGGTGGTCCTCGGCATTTGCAATGTGGTGGGCAGCACGATCGCCCGGGAGTCGGACGGCGGTGTTTACATTCACGCCGGGCCCGAAATCGGTGTGGCCTCTACCAAGGCGTTTACATCGCAGATGAGCGTACTCACACTTTTTGCGTTGCTGCTTGGACGCATGCGCGTTATGTCCAAGAGCAAGGGGCAGAAGATCATCGAGTCGATTTACCGACTACCCGAACAAGTCCAGGAGATCCTCGACCAGAACGACCAGATTTACGACATAGCAAAAGCGTACTGCAACGATAATAACTTTCTCTATCTCGGACGCGGTGCCCACTTCCCGGTGGCCCTGGAAGGGGCACTAAAGCTCAAGGAGATCTCTTACGTACACGCCGAGGGTTATCCTGCTGCGGAGATGAAGCACGGTCCGATCGCTCTTATCGATAAGAACATGCCGGTTGTCGTCATCTGCCCAAAAGACAGCGCGTACAACAAGATCCTGGGAAATATCGCCGAGGTAAAGGCGCGAAAAGGCCGGCTGGTGGTCATCGCCAACGAAGACGACACGGAGGTGACCAAAGCCGCGGATCACGTGATCACCATCCCCAAGACGCTGGATATGCTGTACCCGATTCTAAGCGTGGTGCCGCTGCAGTTGCTGGCCTATCACATCGCCGTGCTTCGCGGCTGTGATGTCGACCAACCCAGGAATTTGGCCAAGAGCGTGACGGTTGAATAGGAGGTAAGGCGCCAGGACGGGCTAGGGTTTTTACTCTCCTTTGCGCAAATGCGTATTGCCGTTTATGGTGCGCAAAAGTCGTGTAAAAACCCTAGCCCGTCCTGGCGACCAATACATATGAAGAAGATCATCGAGACGGATCGCGCGCCCGCCGCCTTGGGACCGTACAGCCAGGCCGTGGACACCGGCGGGTTCGTGTTCGTGGCCGGGCAGGTGCCGATTAAGCCCGCGACGGGCAGGATCGAGGCAGACGATATAAGCGGCCAGACGAGCCAGGCGCTCGACAACGTGAAGGCCATCATCGAGGCAGCCGACTTGACCCTGGACGCCGTGGTCAAGGTGACGGTGTTTCTCCAGTCGATGGATGACTTCAAGGCCATGAACGAGGTGTACGCCACTTATTTTGTAAAGGATCCGCCTGCACGAGCCGCCGTCGAGGTGGCCAGACTCCCGCTCGGTGCGCTCGTCGAAATCGAGGCCATCGCCCACCGCTGAACCAGGTTTGTGCTTCGCCGTGCGCAGCGGCCTTGTTATAATCCGCTAACCCCATTATTTTTATAACAGTCGGGAATGGATGGGTCCTGGTGGGCCTCGGGGACTTCAAATCCCTAAGCCGGGCGTTTAACGCGGTCGGGGTGGGTTCGATTCCCACACATTCCCGCCAATCACGTGTGTAAACAAAAAGCTGGTGGAATGAGGTCGGTTCTTGTAGTTTGCGTACTTGTCGTGACGGCCGGTCAGGCGAGTGGCGAGCATTTGCAGCCACCACCGGTGATGCCCCGGCTGGAGTTTGCGCCGGCCCAGGTGGACACGGCGCCGTCCGTGCAAAGCGCCAGAGAACTCAAGTCGACGATGAGGCGTGTCGGTGCCGAAGAAGTGTCAGCACTTCGCCGGTGGCAACGCACGAAGTCGCCACGGGTGGCCATTTTTTCGAATATGTTGCTTCCCGGCCTGGGGCAGCTCTACAACGGCAGGCGCTGGAAGACGGCGGTCATGGTGGGATTCGCCACCTACTACGGGGGCAGCGCCTGGGTCGAGCACCGCAAATCGGAAGCACGACGGGTCAAGCGCGATCGCTTGACGTCTGGCAGCCTGGAGTGGCAGCAGCAGAATCTTTTTTATGAGTTTCACAAGGAGAATTCAATCGATTTTGTGTGGTGGTCTGGTGCGGTGTGGCTGATCGGTGTGCTCGACGCGTTTGTCGACGCTCATCTCTATGATGTTCGGAGCGTCGATCCCACGATTTTTCGTGGGTCAAGCCACAATAGTTATGTGGGCCTCTCGCTTCGCATGTAATCAAAGCACTCTCACTTAATCTTAATACCTCATATCTATGGATATATCACAAGAGCTAATCCGCAACTTTTGTATCATCGCCCATATCGATCACGGCAAGTCTACGTTGGCCGATCGATTTCTCGAAAGAACGGGTACGCTGGACGAGAAGCAGATGCGGGCCCAGGTTCTCGATACCATGGACCTCGAGCGCGAACGCGGTATTACCATCAAAAGCCACCCCATCCGCATGGAGTACGATGCGGGCGATGGCAAGAGATACATTCTCAATCTGATCGACACACCCGGTCACGTCGATTTTACCTATGAGGTGTCGCGAAGTTTGGCGGCATGCGAGGGCGCGATTCTGGTGGTCGATGCGGTCCAGGGTGTGCAGGCACAGACGATATCCAACCTGCACCTCGCCATCGACGGCGGGCTGGAGGTCATTGCCGTCATCAACAAGATCGATCTACCCAACGCACGCCCCGACTATGTCACCGATCAAATCCTCGGTATTCTTGGTGGGGAACGCGACGAGGTGCACGTGGTAAGCGCCCGCGATGGAACAGGAGTCGATGACCTGCTGGATGCGATTATCAAACACATCCCACCACCGGCTGGTGACCGTGGAGCGAAGCTAAAGGCTCTTATCTTCGATTCGTTCTTCAACGCCTACAAGGGGGCTGTCGTGTATGTGCGTGTGGTCGATGGCGTGTTGCATCAGGCGGACGTCATACGTCTCGTGTCGAACAACAAGGTTTTCGAGACCGTGGAGCTGGGGTACTTTCGACTGGATATGGTGTCCGGCAAAAAACTGTCGGCCGGTGAGGTGGGTTATATTCACACCGGTATCAAGAATCTGCGCGATACCAAGGTGGGCGACACCATCACGCTCGATCGCGACCCATGCGCCGAGGGGCTGCCCGGCTTCAAGGAACTCAAGTCAATGGTTTTTAGCGGTCTCTATCCCATGAATTCCGACGACTACGACGACCTGCGCGAGGCGCTGGAAAAGCTCCAGCTCAACGATTCGGCCTTCAATTTTGAGGCCGAGAGTTCTGTGGCTTTGGGTTTCGGGTTTCGCTGCGGTTTTCTCGGACTTCTGCACATGGAGGTCATTCAGGAGCGGCTGGAGCGCGAGTATTCGCTGGGGCTGATCACCACCATGCCGAACGTGAAGTATCGGGTGGTCAAGAAGGACGGAGCGGTGGTCGAGGTGGATAATCCGGCCAACTTTCCGTCGACCGGCGCCATCGAGCGGATCGAGGAGCCCTATGTCAGAGCAGATATTATCACGCCGGGCGATTATGTGGGTGGGATAATGAAACTCAATCAGGATAGAAGAGGTATCTATGTAGAGATGGAGTATCTCAGCGTCGACCGGGCCAGACTGACCTATGAACTGCCGTTGGCCGAGATTTTGGTGGATTACTATGATAAGCTCAAGAGCGTCAGCAGGGGTTACGCAAGCCTTGACTACGAGTTCATCAGCCATCGGCCAAGCGATCTGGTGCGGCTGGATGTCGCGTTGAATGGTGACCCGGTAGACGCACTGTCCGTCATAATCCACCGAGATAAGGCGTTTCATTGGGGTAAGGAGCTGACGTCGCGGCTGAAAGAGGTGATACCTCGACAGCTTTATGAGGTCGCGATCCAGGCCGTCGTGGGGAGTCGGGTGATTGCGCGTACGAACGTGAGGGCGCTTCGCAAGAACGTAACCGCCAAGTGCTATGGAGGCGATATTACGCGCAAGAGAAAGCTCCTCGAGAAACAAAGGGAAGGCAAGAAACGTATGAAGATGGTCGGCAAGATCGAAGTGCCTCAGGAGGCTTTTCTCGCCGTTCTAAAAGTCGATCGCTCGAGTTGACGTAGCAAGGAGACACAAATGTTAGGACTCAAAAGAAGGGCAAGCAAAAGACGCAAGTCGATGGTCAGGGAGTATTCCGAGATCATCCTCATGGCAGTCTTTCTTGCCTTCTTCGTACGCACGTTCTTTGTTCAGGCTTTTAAGATTCCTTCCGAATCGATGGAAGATACGTTGCTTGTCGGCGACTTTTTGTTTGCCAACAAATTTGTTTATGGCGCGAAAATGCCTTTCATAAGCAAGCGGCTGCCCGCGGTTCGTGATCCGCGCCCCGGGGACATCATTATTTTTAAATACCCGGGGGACAAGCGTACTGACTACATAAAACGCTGCGTGGCGGTCGAGGGACAAAGCGTGGAGCTGAAGGGCACCCAGCTCTACGTCGATGGCGAGTTACAAGACGAAGATTATGCGAAGTATTTTCACGGCTCGGCATTTGGACCCTTCACGGTGCCCAGTGGCCACGTCTTCGTCATGGGGGACAACCGAGACAACAGCGCGGACAGTCGCGTGTGGGGACCGCTCAACAAAGATCTGGTCCTCGGCAAGGCCATGTTTATCTACTTCTCCTGGAACGGTAACAGGCACAGGGTCCGATTGTCGCGGATCGGCAACATCATCCGCTAGACATGAGAGCGATCTCTCTCTATGTACACGTTCCGTTCTGCAAGCGACGTTGCTCGTATTGCACGTTTTACCACACCCCATTTATCGATACTTACGAGACGGCGTTCGTTGAGGCGTTGGTGCGTGAGTTCGAAGAGACCGCGGCTAAGCTGGACCAACCGTTTTGTTGCCCCACGGTTTATTTTGGTGGGGGGACGCCGTCTGTCCTGAGCCGTGATTCGTTGGATAAGATATTTGGCGCGATATCTTCGTACGTCGCGCCCGACGGTGTCGAGATAACGTTTGAAACCAACCCGGATGATGTAACCGAAGAGCTTGTAAGCGGCCTTCGCGCCCACGGTGTGAACCGGCTCAGTGTGGGTATTCAGTCGATGGACGCCGGGGCACTGAAAATCCTGAAACGTTGTACGGTGACCGTCAACGAGCGAGCGATCGATATGGTGCGGGGCTATTTTGATAACTTCAGCGTGGACGTCCTTCTCGGTGTCCCCGACGGATCGCGGGCAGGCCTTGGCCGTACGTTGGCGCGGGTTCTTGATTGGGATGTGCCGCATGTGTCGGTGTATTGTCTGGAACCCGGCGGAGTGATGGGTAGCGAGGTCAAGGAGTTCTTGGACCGTGTTGACGGGGAGCGTTCGGCCGAAGAGTACCTTTATGTATGTGAGAGGCTCCGCGCCCGCGGCTACCAACACTATGAAATCTCCAACTTTGCAAAGCCGGGCTGCGAGAGCCGTCACAACCGGGTCTATTGGCAGGGCGAGGACTACTTGGGGTTGGGACCGGCGGCGCACTCTTATATAGACGGTGAGCGGTCACACAACGAGGCGTCGATCGAGCGCTACGTCTCGGCGGCGCCCGGCGGTGCCGCGAGCACACGCCACCCGGAAGTGCGCGGGCCTGAGCAACGTCGGCTGGAGGCTCTCATGCTGGCACTGCGCACCGACCGAGGGTTGCCGGTCGACCACCTCGAGTCCGCGCGCTCCGAGATCGAGGCATTGGTCGCGGGAAGTCTGGCCCGCATCGTGGACGACCGGCTGCTGCTGACCGACCGGGGATTTCTGGTGATGAACGATATCGTTCTCCGGCTGTGCGAGGCATCGTGAGCGGGCCCCGCTCGCAAACGTGGGGCTGGCCAGCGCGGATTCTGTAATCCACAAATGATAATGTCCGGTTTGCCACACTTAGAAGTGTCCGGTTGAGGATATCGTAACATGACCTTCTTCGAAGCCGAAGGAGGTCGAAGTGGCAAGAGAGGACATCCTAGCGATG
>JAOTUR010000205.1 GCA_029863805.1 Candidatus Krumholzibacteriia bacterium
GTTGACGATCGCCTTTGCCCTGTCCCCCAGGCGAGTAAGAAACATCTTCATCTGCATCTTCGTCGTATTCTGCGCTTCGTCGAGAATGACGTATGCGTTGTTCAGCGTACGCCCTCTCATGTATGCCAGGGGAGCGATCTCTATGGTTCCGTTTTCCTGGTACTTGGTAGTCTTCTCGGCTCCCAGCATATCGTAGAGCGCATCGAGAACCGGCCTCATATAGGGATCGAGCTTTGCCTGAAAGTCACCGGGCAAAAACCCCAGACTTTCCCCGGCTTCCACGACCGGCCTCACGAGAAAGATGCGATCGATCTCCTTACGCTTCAAGGCCGCCACGGCGCTGGCAACGGCGAGGTAGGTCTTGCCGGTACCCGCCGGTCCGATGCTAAAAACGATATCGTAGTTTGCGATCGCCTCCAGGTACTGTTGTTGGTTGAACGACCTCGGTCGAATCGCTCGCCCGCCCTTTGTAACCACCGCCACCTCTTTTCCCAGATCCTCGTATCTCGAGGTTTTATCATCGCGGTCGCCTTGCAGCAGATACCGAAAATCGCGTTCCGTAACCAATCTTCCCTTTTTGGCGATCTCGATGAGATCGCCAAAGAAAACCGTCAGTCGTTTTACGTCTTCCTCGGACCCCTGGAGAATGATCTCATCGCCCCGAACCACCACCAGCCCGGGATAGCGCTCCTCCAGGATGTGCAAATGGCTCTCCCTCTGTCCGAACAGCCTGAGCGGGTCGACACCCGCGAAGGACAGCACCCTCTTTCTACCCTTCAATCTAATGGGACCTCCAATACATGCCTCCAAAAGGGGTTCGCCCGGGCGGATTTTATACCCGCGGCATGGAGAACGAAAGGGATTCCAGCGAATCCCCATAAAGACGAAACTCCTGGAAAGAAGGCCCGTCCTTTTTCCAAGAGTGATTGATTGACGTATATTTCAGTCTCTCATACTCCTCTCCCCTACCCCTATACAAATAATAGGCCAATTAAGCCCCCCGTGCAAACTTTCTGGTGGCACGGTACAATAACCTATTATACCGCAGCCACTTGGTGTTCGAAATGGGGCAATTTACGCAACTATGCATACCCCGCTGGCGTCAGACTCGTGACGCAATGGATCGGCTAGTCGGCGAACAAAGGGAATTTGGCGACTAAAGAGAACTTGTCGATCGGCGTGACCTAATCCACCGGCCAGTCGCGAGGGATAACCAGCACGGTGTCTGGGAAGATGTAGTAGGGATCGTCGATCTTGTCCTGGTTGGCCTCAAAGATCTTCCACCACTTCTCGATGTCGTTGTAGACGTCTGCTTTCATGGCGATGAGAGTCAGCGTGTCGCCGGGTTTGATTCTCCATTCCTTGGGCAGTGCTTTTACCTCCACGACACGGTCGTTGAGCGACCGGATATCGGACTCTAGCCGCAAGACTTCTTGCTCAATGGGTACGATTTGCTTGCGAATCGACTGGATGAGGTTCTTGGTATTCTCGAGTTCGTTCTGCTTGCCTGCGAACTCCTCCTGTGAGGTCGCCATTTCGGATTCAAGCTGCTCGCAATACCTCGACCGTGACGACGCCGACAATAGGTCGTAATCGTCCTCCGAATAGTATTCCCCTGCGGCGACATTGACCGAGCGCATTTTCGAACTCGTGCAACCGCTTTGGTAAATAATCGCCAAAAGCGCCAAAAGTGTAAGGAAAAAGACAGCAAAACCCTTCTTCATCGGACCCCTACTCCCCGCGCGGCATGAGCTTGATTTCCCGAGCCTGCTGCGGTTTAGGCTGCACATCGATTTCCATTTTTTCTGTCACGCCGCTCATTATTTTCGCCCGCTCCAGTTCGGCTTCCAACAGAGGGACCTCGGCTTTGCGTTGCGCAAGCCGTTCCTGCCAGGCGGCTAGATCTTCCTGCGCTTTACCCAGTCGTTCCCGCACAACGGCGAGTTCTTGATCGATATCCCGCGAATCCGACTTGACTTCCTCGATATCGATCGGGGAAACGGTACACACCTTGGCCTTACTACTGCAGCCAATAATCGCCGCCAGCGACACCAACATCAGCGAACACGTGATGGCAATAAAGAACCCAATGCGCACGAAAATGGCTCCCGGTGATTTGCAAAACTCAACTAAAGCGTTGTGTAAGTTAACATTCGCCCATCCAGCTGTCAAGCCGATTCTCCCGCCAGCGCGCAGGACTACTTTTGCTTGCCCGTTTTTGCGACCCTGATGTGGAGCTCCTCGAGTTGCTGGGAATCAACCGGCGAAGGGGCGTCATCCATGAGCGAGGCGGCCTTCTGCGTCTTGGGAAACGCGATCACATCTCGAATCGAATCGAGGCCAGCGAGAATCATCACAATCCGGTCCAGACCGGGCGCAATACCACCGTGTGGAGGTGCGCCGTACTCTAGTGCATCGAGAAGAAATCCGAATCGTTGCGCAGCCTTCTGCGCAGAAACGCCGGCGACGTTCATGATCTTTTCCTGCAACGCCCGGTTATGAACCCGGATGCTGCCCGACGCGAGTTCTACACCGTTACAAACCAGATCGTAGAGATGGGCGCGAACCCGGAGGGGTTCGCTGTCCAGCAGCGGTAGATCCTCCTCTCTCGGCATCGAGAAGAAGTGATGCGACGGAGAGATCACCTGTCGCTCTTCATCCCATTCATACAAGGGGAAATCATTGATCCACACAAACTCAAAGCAATGCGCCTGCCCGCGCGATAGTCGCCTGCCCGCGTCGACACGAAGTCTGCCCAGAATCGGGGAGATCCTGCGCGTCTCACCAACGACGGCAAGCAGAACGTCGCCGTCGTCGAGTTGCAACGCTTTGATGAAGCGCGCCCCAACCTCTACCCCTAGGATCCTGGCTATCGGCCCCTTGAGCTCGCCGGACTGATTCTTGAGTTGAATGAGACCTCCTGCCCCCATGGCCTTCGCGGTTTGCTCGAACTCATCGACGTCTTTTCTGGTGAGGGCGGCCCCATTTCTTATGACAAACCCCCGCACCGATTCTCCACGTGCCAAGGCCTCTTTCACGATCCGAAAATCGGCCCCCTCAAAAAACTCATCGAGGGCCTGTATCTCCATACCGATACGAAGATCCGGTTTATCGGTACCAAAACGAAGCATTGCCTCTGCATAAGAGATCACGGGAAAAGGCGTCTTCAGCTCGACGGACCGTACTTCCGAAAAGATCTTGGCCATCAACTCTTCCACCAGCCGAAAGACGTCCTCTTCCTTTACGAAGCTCATCTCGATATCGATCTGCGTGTGTTCCGGCTGGCGATCCGCGCGCAAATCCTCGTCGCGCAGGCACCGGGCTATTTGATAGTAGCGATCGAAACCGGCGACCATAAGGATCTGCTTGTATAGCTGCGGGCTCTGCGGGAGGGCAAAGAAACAACCGGGATGAAGGCGGCTGGGCACGAGGTAATCGCGGGCTCCCTCTGGAGTGCAGCGTACGAGCATCGGTGTCTCGATTTCCAAAAATCCCTTGGCATCCAGAAAGTTGCGAACGACCAGTGTCACTCGGTGTCGTAGTTCGATGTTGGCCCGCATCGGCGACCGCCTCAGATCGAGATACCGGTACTTGAGCCGCAGATCTTCACCCGCCTTCACGTCATCCACGATAATAAAGGGTGGCACCTTGGAATCGTTTAGCAGGTAGAGTTCTTCAGCCGCAACCTCTATGGTGCCCGTTTTTATATCATCGCGAGCCATCTCCTTTGGACGCAGCTGCACACAACCCCGGCACGCGATGACGTCTTCCATATTGAGGCGCTTTGATAACTCACCCAGCTTATCCACGCTGGGGTCGACCAGCAGCTGCACAATCCCGTAGCGATCACGCAGATCCACAAAACGCAGTCCACCCAGATTGCGTACCCGTGACACCCAACCCATTAGCCCCACGTTCTTGCCCACATCTTTTTCGTCGAGATCGTTACACGTGTGCGTTCGCGCAAAAGGTATCACGTACTTGTCGATACTCATGCCATGCCCTCATTCCCATGTTTCGAATGTTCATCGGCAAACGAGCGCAGCCCGTCGTCCTCCACTTCCACCTGGCTTCGCTCATCCATGTCCTTCCACCGCAACCGATGAGGCGAATCGGCACCGACGATCACGGTGACTCTGGCTCTCGTCTTTTCCGCGTGTTTGAGCTGTGTCTTGAGGGTTCGCATCGACGCGTCGACTTCCACGTTGCCAAAAGTACGCAGCACGTTTGCGGCCTTGAGCGCGCGTTCGGCCGAATCTTCGTCCGCGCACGCCACGTAGAAATCGATTCTGGGTATCAAGGACCTCTCTTGATCGACTCCGGCAGGCAGAACACTAATAATCCGCTCCAACCCGGCGCTGAATCCTACGGCAGGAGTACTTGGCCCTCCGCATTGTTCGACCAAATTGTCGTAGCGCCCACCCCCGCATAGAGCGTTTTGGGCTCCGAGTGAACCGTGTAGAATCTCGAAAGTCGTTTTTGTATAATAATCCAGGCCTCGCACCAACTGCGGGTCTAGCTCAAAGCTCCTGCCCACGGCCCGCAAAAGCGATCGTACGATCGCAAAATGGCTGCTGCACTCGTCGCAGAGATGGTCCGAGATAGAAGGAAGCTCTTTCTTGACCTCGGAGTCTCGTTTGCAGTCAAATACACGCAACGGGTTTATTCTCGCCCGGACTTTGCAATCATCGCACAGCCGCTCCATGTGTTTCTCGAGCGCCTCGCCGAGAACTGTCGTGTAATCCTCACGGCAGACCGGGCAGCCCACCGAGTTGAGCTTCACGTTGAGCCCCTCGAAGCCGAGCTCAGAAAGAGCCGTCATGACCACCTCTATAACCTCAATATCGAGCATCGCGCTCAAATTGCCAATGGCCTCGACCCCGACCTGGTGGAACTGGCGATACCTTCCTGCTTGTGGGCGGTCGTAACGGAACATCGGTCCAATGTACGACAGCCGGCTAATGCCTGCAACTCGGTGCATGCCGCCGTCCAGGTAGGCTCGGATCACAGCCGCCGTGTTCTCGGGCCTCAGCGTCAGACTTCGGCCACCACGATCCAAGAAGGTATACATCTCCTTGGAGACGATGTCGGTCGCCTCGCCAACGGATCGCAAAAACAGATCGGTAGACTCGAAGATGGGCGTGCGCAGCGGCTGGTAGCCGAAACGCAAAAAGGTCGAATCAAAAACGCCCTCGACATATCGCCATGTATACACGTTGGGTGGCACGATGTCCTGCGTGCCCCTGGGTCGATGGTATTTCATGTCTGCTCTCGATCTCCGGAACCCAAAGCTTGCTGCTCGTCGTGCGATGCTCGTCGCGTCCTCAGCAAACGCACGAAAGCAAACAATCCAACTCCGGACGACGCGCCTGCCGCGTCCGCGCACCAGTCGTAAATGTTCATCTCTCGGCCGGGGATATAGCTCTGGTAAACTTCATCCAGGGCGCCGACGGTCGCCGCCACGGCGACCAAAAAACCGAAGTTAGCAAACCGCAACGGGCCCAGTTCCCGACCGATGCCCCTGCACAAGAGTACCCCGAGCACAACGTACTCGAAGAAATGGAACAACTTGTCTTTGTGAAAGAAATCAGGCCCGGGTGTGTTCAACTTGGGTATTGATGACAAAAGAAATATGAGTGCCACATAGGCGACAACCGGCAAAAACACCAGTCTCGAACCATGCCCGAACACTTTCCAAATCGCTTTCCAAAGGGTGCCAAGAGAAGTCTGCGATACACGCTCGCCAGCGATAAGACACTGCCGATTATCGATCGCCAAATCGTTTGAATATGTCAAGGACGCTTTTGACGTTCTCGGCCCGGCGCAAATTTTCTCGAAAATCCTCGTGATTGAGAATCCGAGATATCTTGGCCAGTACTTTGATGTGGTCCCGGCGACTGGCCTTGGGCCCGAGGATGATAAAAAAAAGGTCTACACCCTCACCATCCAGGGCTTCAAAATCAACGTCGCCTTTGCTTCTATAAAAACAGGCAACGAGCCCGTCCACGCCGTCCGTGTACGCGTGAGGGATGGCGACTCCATTGCCGATGCCGGTGCTCATGACCTTCTCGCGTTCGATGACGTCACGCAGGGAGCGATCATGGTCTCTAATCATGCCCTTTGCGTTAAGATCGTCGAGAATATACTCCAGCAACTCATTTTTGCTTCGGGGTTCGACATCGAGCAGTATGTTCTCGGTGTTGAACAACTCAGATAGTCTCATTCCTGATCCTTATCGCATGAAGTGTCGGGCGAGAGAGCAATGTTTGAAAATATTTTCAAAATGGAGCTATGTCAATACTTTACTGGAATGCTTGCTTCAAAGGATACGCATATTGCTCGAATAGATCGCGCGTTTCCTGGATCCGAGGAGGATCGATCGGACTAACCGCTTTAACACCGTAAGAAATCAAGAGTCTGGCGATTTCGCTTTCTCCCGATGATTCTGCCGCATCATCGAGCAGCGCACCGATTTTCGACAGCTTGCGCCGGTAGTACTGTTGCTCGTCGCTCGGTACCGCGATCACAACCTCGGGCAGAACTCTGGCCCTGTCCAGCACGGTGATTTCACCCGCTCGCAGGGCACCCTCCCTCATCAAAGAGCCAATGTCGCTGCGTTTG
>JAOTUR010000206.1 GCA_029863805.1 Candidatus Krumholzibacteriia bacterium
CCGAGTGCTCCGCCGTTGGTGGCGCGGGCCCCGCTGTCTCGTCGACGTCATTACGAAATGATTTGGTCAAATACAACCACCACAGCAGAAAACCGATCAGAAAAACGCCGAGGAACGAAGTGATCACCTTGGGAAAAACAGAATTCGCTTTTTTTTCACCCAACCGTGCGCCGGGTCCCTCCTCTGCGAAGAGCAGTTCCACCGCTTGCGCAGGTTCTGGTGTCGACGCTTCTTTGGTAGTGCCAGCCGCCTCGTCATAGCCAGACCCGGCAAGAGGCACGGCTTCACCCAGAATCTGGTCTACCGCCTCATCCTCGGCTGCGCCAACCGCGCTACCTTCGGCCCGTGTCTCTGCGTCGTCGTTCGCAGACACGGTGTGTAAGCATCTTATGCTCCACACCAAGGAGTCTCGCGCGGATATAATCTTCTCCTCCAACTGTTCAAACTTCCGCGCATTACTGAGGTCCCCCGACTGGACGATAAAGGGAAGATCAACCTGTTGGACGATCGGATGGAGGTCGTCGGTGTCCGCGAACACGGGGCCCAAAAGAATGACACACCGTGCGTGTGACAACAAATATCGCAACGTGTTTACAAAAGCTTCCGTCTGAAACGGCACTCGCTGCAACACCGGGAATGAGGCTGCGCCTATAACGTTGACGCCGGTCTCGGCCTTATTCGCGATCACCCTGAGCGAGCTGCCGTACAGTAGGAGGTCGAGAAATCCCAGTGTGGTTTGACTGGGCGCGAGCCCGCTCAGTCCGGGTGAGAGAAAATCGCAATCTACAACCAGCGTGTCGGGCACCCGCGAAAGCGTCGCCTTGGCGAGCAGAAAGCCGAAGCGGTTGCGAAGATCTGCATCACAGTCCCGGGAACACAGGTAAATCGACAGCGGTGTTTCCAACGCACGAGTCGTCACATCGGCGGCGATCGTCCCCACGGCACTCCGCAGGGGATCCGTGCCGTCACCGCCGGTCAGAGCCTCGCCAAGGTTTTCCGCATCGGTGGTTATATTGAAGACTCTTAGCTGTTCCATATACCGGTTCGAGCTGGTTCGTCGCTCAGTGCCCCCGGTCGGGACCGAACGGCTCGCCGAGCACAGCCTCCAGTTCACGCAACAGGTCGTCATCCTCCCGTTCCAGGACAGTGCGGAGATTAATTCGCACCTCGTTACCGCTAATTCGGGCCAAAACCGGCACGGGGCAATTTCTCATGCGTCGGGCCAGCGCGGAAGCCTCTTTGTCCTTGCCGCAATGGAACGACAGAGCGATCGACGGCAGTGCATGGGCGGCAAAACTCCCACCCCCCATGGCCGCTTCATCCTGTACGACTTTTACGGCATAGGCCTTTTGCATCTGAGAAGGCAGACCATCGCGGATCCTCACGGCCCGGTTCCTCAATCCATCCATCGAATCAGTCGTCTGTTTCAAGACCGGTATATCGTCGACCAGGTCGTCACCGAACAGATAGGCCCGCATCAATGCCTGCGTTGCAGCGATGGTAATCTTATCCACCCTCACAGTTCTTCTTAGCGGGTTGCGTCTCAATCGATCAAGGAATCTTGCGCGACCTACGATGATCCCTGCCTGCACACCACCCAGCAATTTGTCTCCGCTCATGGTGACGCAATCAACACCCGTCGCGAGCACATCCTTGACTTTTTCTTCCCCCTCGATGCCGATGCCCGCAAAATCAAAAAGGGAACCGCTCCCCAAATCAAAAACGACGTGGCACTCTCTCTCCCTGGCCAGTGCCACCAAGTCTTTCAAAGAGGCCTCGTGGGTAAACCCCTGTATGTCATAATTGCTGCGGTGGGCCCTCATCAAGATGTCACCGGCACGAGCGTCGCGGGCATAGTCATCGATATAGGTGCGGTTGGTGGTGCCCACCTCGATGGTTCGTTCCGCGGCCTTTTCCAGTATGTCGGGCAATCGGAAGCTGCCCCCAATCTCGACCAACTCGCCGCGCGAGACCAGGACCCGACCCGGTGGCGAGTAGGAGTCGACGGCCAGGTAGACGGCCGCGGCATTGTTGTTGACGATCATGGCCGATTCGGCTTCCGTAGCCATTTCGACAAGCTCGGTCAGCGTTTCGCCCCGGTGGCTGCGCGTGCCGGTTTTGAGGTCGAACTCAAGGTTACTGTAGTGAGCCATCGCCTCGCCCACGACTCCGCAAACCGCGTCTCCCAGTATTGCCCGGCCCAGATTGGTGTGCAGTATAACCCCGGTGCCGTTGATCACTCGACGCATGCCACCCGACTTGAGTTCGTTGACCCGCACAGCCACGGAGGCGACCACCAGCGCTTTGACTTGATCACGGCTCGCTCCTATAGCTCCCAACCGGCCCTCGCGCACATCATCGATTACGCGCCTAACGCAATATGTCCAGGGAAAACGTGCGTGTCGACGGCGAAGATCCTGGATCTCGCTTGTCGACAATACCTCATCCACCGACGGGATGAGCTTGAGCGCTTCTTTGCCTGCGGAATTGGTCATACACATCCAAATCGAGAACACGGGGTTGTCCGGGCAGACACCGGCCCCGGCCGCACCCAGGGCGCATCCGGGCGGAGCGCACGAGCGACTCGGACGGCGTGAAAACCCCGCTGCACGAGGCGAGTTTGCCACGACCCACCTTAGAATCGTGTTTATATAATTGCAATAACTATTTAACACTTCAAGGATTGAGAAGTGGCAAGAACAATTACTTGAAGGGTAAACGGATATCTGTTATCGCATGAGTCATGCTGCGAACTATCACCGTGTTGGCCGTGGTTGTCGCGGTCTTGATCTCGGGCTGCGGTCGCCCGCCGCGGCCCCAGTACGAAGACGTCTATCGGGGTCTCAGCGAGAACCTGCCACGACTCGATCCCTCGATCCTCGACGGGCGCCGCGTACTGATCGATCCAGGCCACGGAGGACACTTCAGCGGTACCTTGGGACAGAACGGGCTCGCCGAGTCGCGGGTCAATCTGGGTGTATCGCTTTATCTGTGGGGACTACTGCGTGAAGCGGGCGCAGAGGTCTTTCTCACCCGTTCGGCCGAAAGGGATTTCCTGACCGAGGCGGATTCGAGCCTGGCCGGCGAGCTTGGCGTTCGCGTTACCATGGTGGATTCTCTCCAGCCCGACATCCTAGTGTCGATCCATCATAACGCGCAAAACGACCGGGATCCCACCAAGAACGCGGTCGAAACCTACTACCGCTTTGGTGACCAAGCCTCCCGCGACCTGGCTTTTGCCGTTCACAGACACCTCATGCGAAATCTCGGTATCGAATACGGAGAAGTGCGGGCCGGTAACTACTTCATATTGAGAAACATCGACGTTCCCGCGATTCTCGGAGAGGGAAGCTATCTCACTCACCCGGCGGTAGAGAGCAGCCTCCGCCTATCCGACAAACAGCGCTTGGAGGCGGAAGCGTACTTTCTGGGTATCTTGGAGTATTTCTCTCGCGGTACGCCACAAGTCGAAGCTCTTGCTCCCATGGATACCGTGCTCACGGAGGTGCCGACAATCCGCTTTCGGACGGCCGATATCGGAGGACTTGGCATCGATCCGTCCAGTACTAGCCTGGACATAAACGGTATCTCGGTGGATCCGCATATCGACAGCATGGGGGAAGTGGTCTCGTATCCGCTGCCCTGGGACTCGCCGAATGGTCCATACCAGGTGTCCGTGGTTGCGAGAAATCTTCTTGGCAATTCGAGCCGAACGTGTCGACTGAATTTTAGACTCGACCTACCACCGGTCACGGCGACGTTCGACAGTCAGCCGGGTTTGTTGCCCCGGCGAGGCGGGACCATTCGTGTGAGGGCACGTCTACTCGACCATCGGGGCTTATCGGTAGCCGACGGGACGCCGGTTGTCATTGAGGTGTCAGCGGGTGATGCGCCGCGCGCGAGGCAGGTCGAAAACGGCTTTGTCGAGTTCCCGATCACGATTGTTGACGATGCGGCCACGCTCAAGGTCAAGCTATCGGCGCATGAGGCAGACTTTGAGTTGATTATGAATCGCGGTCCCCAGCCGGGACACCCCCTGCAGAGAATCGTAATCGTTGATGCACACTCCGGCGTCGGCCTTCGACATGCTCTGGTCCTTTTCGGCGATTCTTTGGTGGCGAACGGATCGGCGAGCGGTGTGTACTTCCTCCCTGGCAACACGAACGACCGGACGACGGGCTCGGTCGTCGCCGCCGGCTACGAGCCGCTCGAGAATCCGTTTGCTTTTTCGTCCGAGACTCCCCCCGACACATTGCAAATGACTCCGTGGTACGGAGGACGACTTCTGGGAAAACGCTTTATCGTCGATCCCGAAGGCGGGTTTGGACCCGAAGCGGGCATCGGCCGGCTTGGGCTCTCGGGCCCGCACGTCAATCTGCAGGTCGCTCGTTATTTGGCCGAGTACCTGGAAGCGGCGGGTGCCATCGTCGAGTTGACACGCCGCACAGAGGAAACGCTGTCGCCGCGCGATGTGGTCGCCGTGACCAACCGGTTTCGTGCGGACCGCTACGTCGAGATCAGACATCGAAGCGCTCCCGAAGACAGCGGCCTGGCGGTGCGGACGTTTTTCTTCCCCGGGAGCCGACTAGGCAGCGACATGGCCAAGACGGTGCAGGCGGCCACCGCCAGATCGTTGGGCCTCAAAGCGCGAGCCCCGCGAAGCCACGTCACGTTTCCCCTTCAGCAGACGGCCTGCCCCGCCATTGTGGTCGAATACCCGTCGTTGGCCTCGATCGAGGAAGAGCTACGGGCCGGAGAGCCTTGGTATCAGCGGAGACAGGCCTACGGCGTGTTTGCCGGGGTTCTAGCTCACTTTGGGGTAGTTGACACGACGGAAACGGCGTTCTTGATAGAGGTTCCGGCCTCCGAACGTGGAAACTGGTTACTCACAGTGGATAAGACGTGGAACCTGCTCACCGATCCAGACGGCTCGGCCGCGCTTGTGGGGCTCTCACCCCATCGCAAACATCGCGTCGACTTGAGAAGGGGAGACAGGCGGGTTCGCATGGTGGTCGATTTGAAAGCCCGCGAGCAGCCATCACGAGTGGTCGTGATCTCCATCCCGCCATCTCAATAGGCCCCGTTCTTGCGGCCAGCTTGACCCCTGGACCGAATGGGGTTAGCTTGAAAGTGGGAACCGCAATCATGCCTCTACGCTTCGGAGAACGGGAACAGGCTTATCGTAAGAGATTACTGATAATTTCCCCTATTGCTACCCTCCTGGTTTTTGTGCTGTTCGTCACGTCGGACGTCGTCCCCTATTCCGAGATCGAAAAACGGATCGGGTGGGAGGGAGAGGTGCGTTTACTACCCCAGATCACGATTCTTCCTGATGATGACCCGTTTGAGGATATGCGTAAGAATAGTGTGTTGAAAACGATGTCCTCGATGGATATCAGGCTGCTCGATGAAAAGGGACCGGCCGAGGGCAGTGCCAAACAGGACCCCCCCACCAAAAGGCCGGACGAGCTGACCTCGCCCGAGCTCGATCTCGCGGAGATAAGACACTACCCCGCGAACACCGATGTCCCTTACGCGGAAGACTATGTGATTCTCCACATGGTTCAGCCCGAGTACCCGCCCGCCGAGCTGCTGCAAGGGATCGAGGGTGATGTCACCATCGAGATGCTCGTCAACGAGGATGGGAAAGTGGAAGATGCGTGGGTCCTGACTGCAACCGGCCCCAAGAACTTTGAGCATTCTTCGCTGGCAGCGGTGAGGCAGTTTCGTTTCAAACCGCCGATGGAGAATGGTAGGCCAGTCCCCATGTGGATTCGTTTCCAAGTCCGCTTTCGGCTAATCAGCTAGACGAGATCGAGCTCACCGTGTTCGCGACCGGCCGTGAAACTCTCTTATCTCACCTCCGCGAACTTTTAGTATCGATAGCGCGTTCGCGGCGGCGACACGTTGCTCACCACTGGCCTTGAGCTGGCCATCGAGAAACTCCCTGACCTGCGCCCGATCGATGGCTCCCGCCCTTACAGCCTCCAGCAGAAGTCTCGCCCCGAAATACCCGGCCGTGGCCACGGCGTGCACCTCGCCCCCGAATCGCTCGCGATAGCTCGCGGCAAACCGTTGGTTGGTCTCGCGATCCTTGCCATAAACTGCTTCATCGGGAAAGATCGCACCCTCCACTTCCTGCCGCGAAAGACGCAATAGTTTATCCGAGTTCCAGTTGCTTAATCCAATCAGCTGGACCCGCATATCGTAAAAACTGACCTGCGGAAGCACAAGAATAAGCTCCTCGGGTTCACCCGGGATAAAAAGTGCTTCGGGCGCGGCATCGCGAATCGTCTCCAGTTGATCCTTAAAATCGGTGTCGCCAGTCTTGTAGTATTGTTCGGTCACGATAACGCCGCCGCGGCTCAAAATTTCCTGAACGAAAAGCTGTGCAAGCCGTCGCTTTTCGTCGGTGTGCGGAGCAAGCACGGCGAACCTCTCGAGGAGCAGATCCTTCCTCGCTACTCTGGCCACAGCCGATACTTCGACCTCGGTCGACACTTTCGTCTGAAAAACCCACGATCCAAGTTCATCGATGCGTTGGTCCGACGGGACCGGTGAAAGAATCGGCACACGCCAGGCGTTGCACGCGGTGGCCGCCGCGATGG
>JAOTUR010000207.1 GCA_029863805.1 Candidatus Krumholzibacteriia bacterium
GGCTGGCTTCAAGAGCTCGAGCTTCTGGACCGCGAGAACCGCCTCAGGCGTATTCTTGAACCTGTGGACGATGTCTTCGAAAACGGCCTTTGCTTCGTCGGTGTCACCCGCCTTTTCGAGACACTCCGCATAGCGGTACATTGCCGTCGGATTAATAAGACCCCGAGCCATTGACCGGTACTTGTCGCAGGCCTCTTCGGCATTGTCTAGACTCATCTCGATGTCGGCCAAGGACAGGTATGCCCATGCTTGATAACGTCCTCGGCGGATCCGGGAGAGGGTTTCCCTCGCTTCGTTGTAACGCTCGAGCATCATTGCAGAGAGCCCCTGGAAATAACAAGCCTCTTGCAGACTGCGGCACGCCGCTGCGCCTTCGAGAATACGCAGGGACTCCTGGTAGTTACCGAGCGCATATTGGATCTTTGCCAACTCGACGTGGGCGCTCTCTCCCCATTTGCTGGAGGGGCCGAGACGTATGACGTCCTGGTATATGATCTGGGTTTCCGACACCGAGCTTTTTAGCGAAGCCAAAAGGAAGAGCGCCTCCTGTTTTTCCTCCCCGTCGGAAGCTCTTGCTACATCGACCAACTCCTGCTCGGCCAGATCGTAACGAAGTGCAGCGATATAACGCTTTGCCGTACCAAGCGATCCATCGGCGAGCGACGGTAGAATCAACATCAGAAACCCGCCAACCACCGACAAGCTAAGCGTGCGCTTCATGGTTCGAAGAAAATGAATCGAAAGAATTACAGCGCGGGCAGTGCCACCGCATCCTGTCCGATTTAAAGTTGCAGGATCGGCACTCAAAATGGTCAGCCAGCCACGGATCCTTTATCGATTCGTCGAGAAAGCGTTCGAGCGTCTGCGGGTCACGGTGCCTGGCATAAAACGAAGTAAGCAAAAGATACACAGGTACTGACTCGGGATAGAGGGTCAGGAACTCTTCGAGCAACTGCATGGCTTCCTCACCCCGGTCCTGCTTCTTGTAAAAGGCTGCGAGAGCCAGAACCGCCGCTTCATCCCCGACGCGTGCCTCGCGAACCTCGTTGTAGATCTTCTCGATGTCTCCGAAGCGCCCTTGTTCGTAGAGCGTGCTCTCCAACTTGTGCAGGGCGGACGCCGCCAGCTGTGGCGATATAAGCGCAACCTGCTTCCAATGCCCTATCGCATCAGCGAGGTTCTTGGATCGCTCAGCGATGTTGCCCAGCAGGAGCAGCCCCGGCGCGCAACCTGCATCGTGTCGTAAAGCCCGCTGTAAAAGCTTCCTCGCGTCCTTTAGTTCACCTTTTTCCACCATCTCTTCCGCGGACGATGTCATATATAGCGCCAACTCCCGGTCACCGATACCCCCTAGCTTAGCCGCATCCTTCAAGGCCTCATAAGCTCTGTCGCTCGCACCAAGCAGGTGGTGATGTTTGGCGAGCGTCAACGACACATCCGCATCTTTGATGTTGAGGTTCCGAATCGCCGTCTCAAGGACTTTAACGCTCCTCTCAGAGTTACCCAACTTCGCGTGATCCTCGGCGAGACTCAGATAAAGCTCAATCTTCTCCGGTTTTGACAGGTTTGCCTTCACCGTCAGGCTTTGATGGATTTGCAACGCCTTCGACGCCTCACCCCGGTTTCTCAGAAGATTACCCAGTCGGATATAGGCATCCGTAGGAGCGCCGCCTTCTTTGACTGCTTCCTGTAGCTTTAGGAAAGCTCCGTCGGCATGGCCATCGACCATCAGTTTGAGCGCCTCGACGTAGGGATCGGTCGCTGTTTTGGTGCCACGCTTTCGCCTGATTACCACCACAGCGCCTGCAATAACTAAGACGAGCACTGCACCAATGATGACGTAATAGTATAATGGCGATGTCATGGTGGACTTCTCTGCGTTTACAGGCTGGCGGTCGTCTCCGGGTTCTCGCTGTCGCCTTCTTCTAGAGGAAGGTTTCTCAGGGCAGACAGCTCTCGTTCGAGCCGGTTTACCTCTCGCTGTTTCTGCCCGATCGTATGTCGCAACTGAAACTCACTAAGTACAAATATTAGAAATGAGAACACCATTCCCGCAGCAAACACCAGAAGCATAAGCAGGTTCAAAGACAGCGCTTGGTAGCTCTTTGTAAAGAAGGTGAAATCAACATTCTGATCCGCGTTATTCATACCAACCCATAGAAACGCGATCACACCCACTAATATAATGGCGCTACGAATCAACCACACGTGACTCCCTCCTTATTTGCAACTTCGCGCTAAATCATGGATTGTTTCGCGATGCGCGTCAAGTATCAAAATCTCTGTTATCCCGTGCCTGGATAACTTGCCAAAAACGAAACGCCGCCTCTACAGCAGGAAACCAGGAACACTTCCGGCCCCGCTCGATAGAGACGGCGAATAGATCGACGGTGTTGGTTTATACAATCACACTTTGTCCGTCTCGGGAGTATCCGCATCAGATCCGCCATCCACCGCTTCCTCGGGGCTTTGCTCGGGCGCATCCGCACCATTCGCAGCGGCATCACCAGGCGACACTTCCGAGTCAGCGCGAGTCTCCTCTACCTGTGCAGCGTCTGCCGCCGGTGCCGACTCATCCTCAGTGGGAGGCTCTGATGTCTCAACCTCTACGGTTTCACTCTCCGCTCTCTCCCTTACCGGGAACTTCTCATCAAAGGCCTTAACCTCCTCGTCATCCGCGCCTTTTAGATAGGCGCCCACGCTGAGTACGATCCGCTTGTTTTTCGGGTCGACTTTTATCACTCTCAGCGGCAGCTTATCCCCGACAGCGAAGCAATCCTCGGGATGCCGTAGATCGGGCTTACCGAGTTGTCCAACAGGAACGAAACCTTCGACATCAGCTCTCAGCTCGACAACTACACCTCGGTCCAATGTTCGAGTAACAGTGCCTTCTGTCACCGTGTCGATCGCATACTCTTCGGCCAGTGTCTCCCAAGGATTCTCCAGCAGCTGCTTCATGCCAAGGCTGATGCGCTTCTTGTCCTGACTAATGTCGAGCACGACCACTTCCATTACATCCCCTTTGCCTACCATCTCACTGGGGTGCCGAACCCTCTTGGCCCAGGACATGTCCGAAATGTGCAGGAGCCCGTCGATGCCTTCTTCGAGTTCGACGAATGCACCGAAGTTGGTCAGGTTGCGCACCTGGCCCATGAGCTTCGTGCCCACCGGATACTTCTGCTCGATCTGGCTCCAGGGGTCGGGCTCGGTCTGTTTGAGTCCGAGCGAGATTTTCTGATGCTCTTTGTCCACTTTGAGAACCATGGCCACTATCTTCTCGCCGATCGACAGCAGTTTCGACGGGTGCTTTATATGGCGCGTCCAGGACATTTCGGAGATGTGAATCAGGCCCTCGACACCTTTTTCGAGCTCGATAAATGCTCCGTAGTCGGTGATGCTGACAACCTTTCCGTCCACCTTTTCGCCCACGATGTACCGGTCCTCAACGCCATCCCAGGGGTGCGGCGTGAGCTGCTTGAGACCCAGCGAGATCTTCTCTCGCTCTTTATCAAAGTCGAGAACCTTGACTTCGATCTCATCGCCGATCGAAACCACCTCGGAAGGATGACTAATGCGGCCCCAGGTCATGTCGGTCAGATGGAGAAGACCATCGACTCCACCGAGGTCCACAAACGCCCCAAAATCCGTGATGTTCTTGACCACACCCGCACGGACCTGCGCGATCTCGAGCTCTCCGAGCAGCGTCTTCTTCTGAGCGGCTCTCTGCTCCTCGAGCACTGTTCTGCGGGAAACGACGATGTTGCGCCGCCGTTTGTTGATCTTGATGATCTTGAAGTTCAGTGTTTCACCAATCAGGTCATCCAGATTGGGTACCTGTCGAAGGGCAATCTGACTACCGGGCAGGAATGCGTCCACTCCCAGGAGGTCGACGACCAGACCTCCCTTTATGCGGCGGGCCACCCGCCCTTCCATGATGCTGGCTGCCTCAAAGCCGTTCTTGATCTCGTCCCAGACCTTGAAGAAGTCGGCTTTCTCTTTGGAGAGTACAACCAACCCGTCCTGATTCTCGAGTTTCTCCAAGAAGACATCGATCTCATCACCGGCATTTATCTTGCTGAACTCTCGAAACTCCGAAACCGGGATGGTGCCCTCGCTCTTGAATCCGACATCAACGATGATCTCGTTCTCTCGGATTTCAGTAACCGCGCCTTTGACGATCTGACCTTCCTCAAAAATGTTGACGGTCTTTTCCAGCTCCGCGACCAAATCCTCGGCCAAGCCGCCATCGTAATGTAGCGCCTCCTTGGCCGCGTCTTCGGCGTTCAGTTCCTCGAACGCAGCATAGACGGGTGAGCGGCGCGAAGCGCGGTTATGGTCCAACGAATTCGAGACACCCACACCACCCTGCGGCGAGTGCTCGTGTTCTCTCGGGCCCTCATGAGCTCCGAGGTTTGAATCCATCATGTACAGATTCCCCCTTCTTTATCAGATTTGTCAAAAAATGACCCGTGAATAATAAGGTTCGACCTCGATAAATGCAAGCGAAAAGTATAAATAGGGGTCCCGCAGCAGGTGGGCCTGCCCTCCGTGGAATCAGTCTGGCGGTCACCGCCGGCTGCGTTCGTACTCGTCTTTGAGCGCTCCGATGGCCATCATTACCATCTGGGCAAATTCCCTAAAGCTTTCCGTCTCCTGGTACTTTGAACGATCGGGGTCGGTCAGCCGAATGGGTTTTCCCCGGATGATGGTGATTCGGGGTCGCCGGCTCGCCCCTCCCCGTAGCCGGTTAGAGCCGTCGAGGTAGATGGGCACCACCGCTATGCCCGATTTGAGGGCGAGGTAACCGACTCCTACCCGAGCGTCGGCCAGTTGCGGGTTTGGATTACGGGTGCCCTCCGGGAAAATGAGTAGAGAGCGACCTTGCTCGAGAAGGGCCACACACTGGTCCATCGCTGTTTTGTCGAACAAGCGCCTGCGCATGGGCATGGCGTTATAGTGCGCGATAAGTCTGCCAAACAGCTTGTTTTTAAAGAGTGAGCGCTTGGCAATAAAGTGCATTTCACGATCGAGCGTGCATCCGATCAGCGGCGGGTCTAAATTGGAACGGTGATTGCTGGCGTAAATGTAGTTTTCGGCGTAGTCGATATGATCTTTTTTGAAAACACGCAGACCCCACAATATCCTGGTCAGTCCGTTTAACGTGTAGCGGGCCACATTCCAGGTGAAGCGCCTGTATCTGAACCTGTTTCTTCGTCCACGTGGCACGACCAGCCCCGCGATTCTTGCCGATATCTCCTTGGCAATACGCTCCACCTCGCTCACCTGGTCGTCGATGGTTAGCGCGCTGGTGTCGATGACTCGCGCACCAACCGGGATCTTCAACGGACTCACTGCCCGCGAGGCGTCTTTGTTATCGCGTTCTGCGATTTTGCTGCGCACCGTTTCCACATCCATCGTGATGCCTTGCTCCTGGAGCTCTTTGCAACGTCGCGCCGCTCGCACATCGAGTGACGCATCCAGGTATATCTTGACATCGGCGCTCGGCAACACCACGCTGCCTATGTCGCGCCCCTCCAGGACAGCTCCTCCTTGATCGGCGAGAAGCCGCTGCTGCCTAACCATCGCTCTTCGCACCGCAGGGTGAGAGCTTACCAGTGAAACGTTCTCCGTGGCCTCACTTGAGCGAATCGCTTCCGTTACGTCTTGCTTGTCGAGCAACACGCGCTGCGGCCCGGTCGTCTGTTCGACGAATTCGATATCCGCCGACTCCGCAACTTGCCCCATTGCGCCGTCACTATGCAGATCCGACGACGATCGTAACGCCTTTATGGTTACTGCACGGTACATGGCGCCCGTATCGACGTGACGCAAGCCAATACGGCTCGCGACTTCTCTTGCCGTCGTAGTCTTACCCGAACCGGACGGGCCATCGATGGTGATAACCACGTTACGAAGGACACTCTCTCTGTTGTTGGGATGTTTCATTGATGTGCGACTAGCACTGCAGCTGATCTGCGACAAGCGACTAAGAGCGGCGCGTGGACTCAGAACTCAAGACAAAATCCGTTTGCAGGCATCCAAGAAACGCCTGTTTTCCTCGGGAGTACCCATGTTGACGCGGAAAGAGTTGTCCGGAGCCCCAAACGGCGCCATGGGGCGCACTATGATTCCCTCTTGCTCCAGGACCTTGCAGATATCGCCGGTATGAGATTTCGGAACCACAAACAAGAAGTTCGTCTGTGACGGCGGGCACAGACAATTCAGGCTTAGGATCTCATCCCTCATTGCCTTGCGCTCGCGGATGGTCTCTTCGATAAATGGTCTTATCTCATCGACGCAGTCGAGCGCTGCGGCGGCTGCTACCTGAGCGAGCCGATTTACATTAAACGGCTGGCGGACTTTGTTCAAAATGTCAACGACGCGACGATCGGCAATTGCATATCCGATGCGAATGCCGGCGAGCGAGTAGAACTTTGAGAACGTGCGCAACACCAAAAGATTTTCGTTATTCTTTCTCAGCCCTTTACTGTCAGGATAATCCGAGGTATTCACGAACTCGCGGTATGCCTCGTCAACAACGACCAAAACGTGTTCTGGCACTCTTGCCAGAAATGAATCCACCTCTCGTGCGGTGT
>JAOTUR010000208.1 GCA_029863805.1 Candidatus Krumholzibacteriia bacterium
CGGCCAAGGGAGGACCGCAGAAGCCGAGCGTATAAACTGGGATCGGTCGCAGGGTTTCCCAATCGCAGGAATCCGCGGCTCCATCGAGGCGACCTCGGTTGAAGAGATAGATCGTGAGTTTGGGGACGAGCTCACCTCGCAGCCGTCATTCATTCTTATTGACCTGCGCAACGTCGATTACATATCCAGTACCGGCTGGGGGCTGTTTGCCAAGTACCACGAGCAAGCGTCGCGCTGGGGAGGAAAGATAGCGCTCTGTGAGATGAGCCCGGAGCTGAGCGAGATTTTTGACTGCCTCGAATTTCATTCTTTCATCCCTGCTTACGGCACCGCGCAGGAGGCTGTGCGTGATCTGCAACGAGCTCTCTCGGATACACCTTCCACCGTGGCGGATGGCGACATGCCCGCTACCCCCGAACACGACACGCTGCAGCAAAAGAGTGACAGAGGGGTTGCAGAGGAACATGCGGACTCCGGCAACGTTGCGGACGAGGAAGAGATTTTGGATCTGGGGGACCTCGTTGATGGAGACGTTTTTGCCGCAGATGAGACCAACGAAGACTGGTTGACTTTATCGTCGGACGCTGCCGATGACCGGCCAGGCGATGAACCGGGGGTAAAACAGGATTCACCTCTCCCGGAAGGCTACGACGAAGCTTTCGAACTGGATCCACAAGATCTTGTCGATGCGCCACGCCGGGCAGGACGCCGTGGCGACTTCGAAGGTGCTCCCGAAAAACTTGATGTCGATTCGGGCGTGACCGACGGGCACATAGATGACGACTCGAAGCTAAGAGACATCGGATGGGGCAAATACGGCGAGCGACTCGAGAAGAAGTCGAGAACCAAGAAGACTGACAAAGAGCAGGACGACGATTCATGAGAAAGATCGCCATAATAACTTCCAAGGGCGGCACGGGTAAGACCACGACAGCTATCAATCTTGCCCACGGCCTGGCGTTGGCGGGGCGAAGAGTGCTGGTCATCGACTGCGATGCGCAGCGTAACGTTGCTGTTTCCTTTGATATCAAGGGCAAACGGCATTTGGGCGATCTCTTGAAGCACGGCGACGTGGAGGTCATCCGTGTTCGCAAGAATCTTTTCGTAATTGACTCGGGCGGTCGAGATCTCGCTGAAGCGGAGATGACACTGGCTGCGCGTACAGACAGAGAACTTCGGCTGGGAGAGGCACTGCGCAATCTCAAGGGATGTGACGTGGTGATCTGTGATTGTTCGCCGACGATAAACCTGATCAACATTAACGCGCTAGTCTATGTGGATGAGGTCATCATTCCGGTAAGCATGGACTTTCTGGCCCAGGAAGGTGCACGTCAAACGATAGAGGTTGTCGAAGAAATCAACAGTCACTCATCAAGTCAGACCGAGGTGATGGGAATACTACCCACATTCTACGACGCACGGACGCGGCTTTCCAAAGAGGTTCTTGAGAACCTACATCGCCATTTCAATAGCAAGATGTTCAGGACAGTGATCCGGATAAATACATCGCTGCGCGAAGCGCCCGGTTTCAAGCGCACCATCTTTGAGCACTCCCCGTTGTCGAGGGGAGCTTACGATTACTACCAGTTGACGGAGGAGTTTCTCAGACGTGGACAGAAAGAAAAAGTCTCTGGGGCGTGACGTATTTGACGGGAACGCTCGCAAGACGAAATCCCAAGCTGTAAAGAATATGCTGCGAAGCGAGTTGGGCAAGAAACCGGCGGTCGCCAAGGAAGTACCCGTCACCGTTACGCTAACCCCTTCTAACATAAAGCACTTAGATGTGCTTATAAGCGAGCTGCACAAAGCCGGCAAGGGGCGTTTTACTCGAAGTCATTTGATACGAGTGGCGATCACGCTGCTATCCGTAGGAGATTTTTGATCAACTACGCCTGAAAATCGAGTAGAATCACGCGTAAAACATGTCACGATAGCGCGACACAGGAAAGATAAAGACCCGATGGAAAGTTACGACCTCCGTAGCGAAATCGCCGCCAAAGGCCACAAGTACTACGTCCAAACCAACTTAGTCTATTCGCAGCAGGCGATCGTTACTTCGCTTTTTCACGAAGGCAGTCTGCTGTCCAAGCAGGTGGATAAGTACGACGCCACGCTATCGCTCGATCAGGCCCGAATCAGGGTGCGCGAGTTTCACGAAGAAAAAAAATCGCGAATTCAGTCGCTACTCGAAATAAGAGACAAACTGAAACGCACAGAAGACGGTAAGGCGCATTTAAAGCTTGGCGAGGCACTGTACTATCAGAGCCTCTTTCGTGAGTCGATGGCTGAGGTGGTCAAAGCGGTCAAGCTGGGTGAAGAAAAGGCCAAGGCGTTTTCTGTTCTTGGCAACTGCCTGGTCGCATTGCGGGATTATGAAAAAGCGATCAAGTCCTTCAGGAAGGGGCTCGAGATCTCCCCGGGCTATCCAGATCTGTATAACGACCTGGGGCGCGCGTACCTGAGCCTCAAGCAATGCCGGGAGGCTGTTAGATCGTTTGAGAAGGCCGTCGAACTAAACAAATACTACCACGAGGCGTTTTTGAACCTGGCTACCGCGCTGTGTCTGAATGTCGTTGAGAAACAGGATTACGAGCTATCCAGAGGGCTAGGCGAGAAACTGAACACAATTCTCGCCAAAACCCTACAGCTAAAACCGTCGCTGGATACTCAGGAGTTCCGCGAAGCCCTGGACGCGGCAGAGAACCGTGAATACCCCGCGGCCTATAAGCGGTTGTCCAAGATTCAGGAAGAGAGCTCCAAGGTGGTTGCCAATCATCTCTCGCTGGACCTCTATTTGATCCTCAAGTTCAACTCGGAAAATATTTCCGAGGCGGAAATAGACCGCTATATCGAGAGGACGCGGCGGGCGCTGGATGCCAATCCGGAATACGCGGATTTGCAGAATGACCTGGGGGTGCTGTACACTGCAAAATGCAAATTGTATATTGACAAGGCAAAAAATTCCTTCCAATCTTCGTTAAAAATCAATAAGAAGTTTAAAAAGGCCGAGAAAAACCTCAAACTGACCGAGAATGACGGTCAGGGAATTCACCTACTGCTAAGGGCTCTTTTGGACTGAGTCTTGCATACTTGAGAGCAAAGGGCTAGTGGATGGAAAAACTGATAATCGCAGAAGAAAACGTGAATCCGCGGGATCGCGTGGTGTTGCTAAATCTCAAGGGTACGATAGAGACCACGAACGCCGGCTCGCTGGAAGACGTCATCCAGCGCATTATCGGCGAGAACTGCTACCGGATCGTGGTCGACCTCTCGGGCGTCACGTATATCAGCTCCGCCGGATGGGGAATCTTTGTCAGTGAGATCAAACAGGTTCGTCGCCAATCCGGCGATATCAAGCTGGCCGCGATGCGACCAGAGGTTCGAGAGGTGTTTGATTTACTGGAGTTTAACAACATCCTCAAACCGTATCCGGACAAGCAGGAGGCGGTAAAGGCCTTCCAATCTGCTGGGACCCGTTCCGAACAGGGCTAGAGCGGGGCTGGCGCCCCGGAAGCAACAAAAGTGAGGTTGATCGGATGGTTGTTAATGGTATCGTCGTCAGTGTGATGGCCGCAAAGAAAAACGAGGACGTGTCGGTCATCAAAATCAGCGGCTACATCGACACCACCACGGCGCGGGAGCTGGAGTCGGCGCTTGCCAACCTGCTCGCGAAAGGTAACTACAAGATCGTCCTGGATCTATCTGGCGTAACTTATATAAGTTCAGCAGGTTGGGGTATTTTTATCGGGGAGATCAAGGAGATTCGCAATCACGGCGGGGACCTGAAGCTGGCTGCGATGGTCGGCGACGTCTTCGAGGTTTTCCAGCTGCTAGAGTTTCAATCGATTCTCGAGGCATACCCGAGCACCCAGGACGCGAGAGAGGCGTTTGCAAAGAGCAGCTCGAGCCGAGCGTGAGAGGGTAAGGTCACCTCAATTTAGCCCTTAAGTTTTTCCCACCCACCTCATATATTACACAGGAAAGCGCTGGGCCAATCCTCACGACGTGCCACAACGTACTCTTGGAACGCGATGGCGCACGTGGTGTAAGTAGAACATCGGCCGATCCGCCGCTTCACACCGACCATGGGAATCAACTTTCATACTTGGGTGCTTCTTTTGGCGCTGGCCCTCGTCTTCGTTGCCTATTACGGGTACCGTAATACCACACCGACGATCTCCAGGCGTTTGCGAATTGTCCTCGTTTCGCTACGCGTTGCAGCGTTCTTGCTGGTCGTGTTCCTCCTGATGGATCCGAGATACGTCTATCAAACCGCACACACAGAGCCAGCCCGCGTGGTTGCTCTCATCGATCATTCCGCGAGCATGAGCCTGCCGCTGCGAGGGCCGGATTCTGCGCTCAGCCGGTTTGAAAAGGCGAGGGGCGTGTCAGAGGATTTGCGGCGGATAATCGAATCCGGAAAGGGCACGTACAGTGAGGCCTTCTTCTCCGGTGATCTGCGGGCTACGGCGGCAGACACGGTGCGAGCCGACGGGCAGGGGACCGATATCGGACCATCGCTGGCAAGACTCTACGAAAAATACGAGGGGGAGAACCTTAGCGCGGTCATTCTGCTATCCGACGGCGTGGAGACCTCCGATCCGCTGGTGCGCCATTATGTTCCACCGGTTCCGGTATTTGCCGTGGGGTTGGGTGATACCAATGCGCCGGAGGATGTTCTCATTAAAGATGTGGATTACAGCGCCCTGGTGCGAGCACCCTCTCGATCCACGATCAAGGCATCGCTGCGATACACGGGCAAGAGCGGCAAGCGTTTTGCATTGCGGCTGCGCGAGGCGAATCGCGACATTTTTAGCAAAGACACACTGTTTGCGGCGGGGACCGGTGAGATAAAACTGGAGATTCCAGTCGATTTCCCCAAGGCGGGGAGACGTGCGTTTGTCCTCGAGGCAGTGGTAGAGGGATACGATGCGGAAGACGAGAACAACCGGCGTGATATCGTGGTCGAGGCGGAGAAGGCGGGCATGAGAATCTTGATCGTCGATCTGTTGCCGGCCTGGGAACTGCATTTCCTGAGCGATTTCTTGCGACAGGACGAGACGTTCGATTTCGATCTGGTGTCGACGCTCGGCGAACGTGCCCGCCCGCAGCAAGCCGGACTCGAGCCCTCGACTGATTTTGTCAGCAAATTGGATGATTACGATGCGCTGGTCTTGGTGTCGGTCAACGATGGTTTTATGAATCAGGAGGTGTCGAGGGCGATTACGAAGTTTGTGCGCAGTGACGGCAAGGGACTCCTCGTGCTGCCCGGACACTCGTCGCTATTCGAGCACGCGGCCGCGTGGGGACGCATAAGCGATCTCTTGCCCGTGCGCGGCACTCCGCCACATCGGTTCAACTTGCAGTTCACCAGCGTGCACCCGGGGGCACAGGCGGCGACGAACCCCATCACCGCGCAGCTGGTTCCGCTGTTCAGCCAGACCGATTGGCAGCAAAGAAGTCCGTTGCTGGGCTACTACTCGCGCATCGTTCCCAAGACAGGCGTTGAGGTTCTCCTGGAAACCGACCAGCAGCGCTTCCCCGCGTTTATCTACCAGTCGGTGGGAAAAGGGCGAGTGGCTCTACTGAGCGCCGGTCCGCTGTGGCGTTGGAAATTCCTTTCGGATGGCAACACCATGTATGACGAAATGATTTCCAGGCTTCTCGACGTACTGTCCCGTGGTGAAGATACAGAACGTTTCGTACTCTATTCCAAAAAAAACGTATACGATTCGGGTGAGACGCCTAAGATCACGGCAGAAATATTTGATGACAGGATGCAACCGGTCACCGGTGCGGCAGTAAGAATGGAGATAACCCGTTTACAAGCCGATGGCGGCGAAGTACCGCTGGACATTTAACGATGCAGCGCGAGGGTTCCGAGAACCCACGTTTCAAAGCGACGCTGCCGCCGTTGCAACCGGGGAACTATCGTCTGAGGGGTGAGGCGGAATTGAGCGAGCGAACCATCGGCTCGCAAAATGTCGATATTTCGGTCTCGGAAGTGTCTGTCGAATACCAGAGGGTCGCGCAGGACAGGCCCAATCTGCTGCGCATCGCGGTTCAGTCGGGGGGCGCCTACGCCACTGTCGACGGCGTCGAACAGATGGCAGCTCGTATTCCGCTCGAACCGAGAATAACCCGGTCGGTGGCCGAGCTGTCTTTGCGCACCAGCGTGTGGATATTCACGTCGATCCTGGTGCTTCTGGCCCTAGAGTGGATCATTCGCAAGCGTGTGGGCATGGTTTAGATTTAGAGACAGATTTCGCTTTGCAGATCGAGTAAAAAAGTATTATCTTGGGTGACGTTGGGAGGTGGTGTGGATGCGGTGGGTCTGCCTGTGTGTTCTTGCAGTTATTTGCCCTTCTTCGGTTTTTCCTCAAATACTCATCAACGAGGTTTACTACGATCATCCCGGGCGGGACGACGGTCAAGAGTTTGTCGAGTTGATCAATGTCTCCAGCGTTGCCAGCAGTCTGGCGGGTTATTCGCTGGAGTTTCACGACGGAGCCGCCAGTGGATGGAAGCCGATTTGGCGGGCGTCGTCCTCGGACAGCCTGGGGGCCGATGAGCTGCTCGT
>JAOTUR010000209.1 GCA_029863805.1 Candidatus Krumholzibacteriia bacterium
CTCTATAGTGACAGCGGTCTCGAACGATTTCGGTTACGCCGAGGTATTCTCCCGGCAGCTCGAAGGATTAGCGGGCCCGGGTGATTGTCTGGTCGCCATCTCGACCAGCGGAAACTCGCAAAACGTTATTAACGCCTGCCAAGTTGCGCGACGGATGAGCATGAAAATCTTTACCCTGACTGGCGAGAACAAGGGGCCGTTGTCGGATCAAAGCGATGTTGCCTTGAGGGTGCCCGACAGCGACACGGCGAGGATACAAGAGATTCACCTGATCGCGCTGCACCTGCTCTGTCAAATGGTTGAAGAGAGTCTGTTTTCTCCTGCGACCACCCGTTCCGAAAGATAGCAGACACGCCTCGAAGGCCACAAACATCAGCGTAGCAAAGGATAGGCGCTGTGAGAATGCTCTGTCTGACCAAGTACACGGCGTCCGGGCCTAGTAGCCGCTACCGTCTTTATCAGTTCCTGCCCTTTTTCAAAGAAGCGGGTTTCCAAGTCGAAATCCAGTCACTTCATAATGATGATTATCTCGAACGGATGTTTGCCGGGGATCGTTTGTCAAAAGCCTATCTGCTGGGACGTGGTCTTCGCAGGGCCCGCAAACTGTTGGCCGCTTGGCGTTTTGATCTTGTTTTTGTTCAGAAAGAAATATTTCCATCCCTTCCTAGTTTTGTCGATCATTTGCTCCGGGTTGGGCAGGCTAAATTGGTTGTCGACTTGGACGACGCGATCTTCTGTTCGTATCAACAGCGCTCGTCAGGTCTCGGCGGGCGCTTGGTGCGGGAAAAGGTGCCAAATCTGCTTCGCCGTTCGACCGTGGTGCTGGCGGGGAATTCTTATTTGAAGTCGTACGCGGAGCGCTTTGCAAATAACGTCGTTCTGTTTCCGACCGTAGTCGATAGCGAGCGATTTCGATCGATAAAGGCCCATCGTGAACCGTCACAGACGGTGTGCGGTTGGATCGGAAGTCCTGCGACGGTCGGTTATCTACGATTGCTTGCTCCGGTTTTGGAGAGACTTGCCAAAAGTGAACGATTCAGCCTCAGGGTCATTGGCGCCGATACGTTCACTGCTGTGGGGGTGCCGGTTGAGTCAAGACCTTGGAGCGAGGACAATGAGGTTGAAGATCTAGCGGGCATTGATATCGGTCTGATGCCACTCGATGCATCGGACTGGTCCGAGGGCAAGTGCGGGCTCAAGCTGTTGCAGTACATGAGCATGTCCATTCCTTCTTTGTCATCACCTCGGGGTACGGCGCGGGAAGTCATCACCGACGGTGTCAACGGATATCTGGCGGATACGCCACAGGAGTGGTACGAGAAGCTGCAGCGGCTGATTCGAGACCCGGAACTGAGACGAACCATGGGAGCGCGAGGACGGCAGTGGATCCAGGAGAACTACAATTTGCACAAGTACGGTCCCATTCTAGTGTCGCAGCTGACATCGGTTGTCGGCAAGGCGTGAGGTGCAAAACGCCATGAAGGATGTGAAGCCGGTCGATGACAGGTTGGGGCTGAAGCCTCACGCCAAGCCCAGACTACTACAGTTGTGTGCGGTCGACTATACGGTGCGCTACCTGCTGCTGCCTCTCGCCCGCGCCCTCAGGCAGGACTTTGATGTCCATTTTGCCAGTTCACCGGGGAGCTACGTGGAGGAGATCCAAGGGGAGGGTTTTGGCTATCATACCATCACGATAAAACGCAGCTTAGACTTGTTTGCCCACACGCGCGCCGTATTGCAGCTGCGCAGCCTAATAAAGCAACAGGGGTTTCAGATTATTCATACGCACACCCCCGTCGCTTCGCTCATTGGACGCGTCGCCGCGAAACTGGCCGGAGTACCAATCGTACTGTACACGGCACACGGATTCTATTTTCATGAAGGCATGCGCGCCCCTGTACGTCACTTTTTTGTGATGCTCGAGAGAATCGCAGGACATTTCACAGATTTCATATTCACTCAGAACCGGGAGGACCGCGCTGCTGCGGTAGAACTGGGCATTGTGGATGAGGGTCGAGTCATGCACATAGGGAACGGTGTTGATCTGCAGCGTTTCGATGCGGACAAGGTCGTAGAAAAACGCGAGTCGATCAGAGCGCAGATGCACGTAGGTGCCGACCAACTCGTGGTGTGCATCACCGGCAGGCTCGTTCGCGAGAAAGGTTATCTGGAACTGATTGAGGCGTTTGCGCAAGTCGTCAACAAGGTGCCGCAAGCGCTACTCCTTGCCGTCGGAGGCGCCTTGGAAAGCGATCATGATGATGTGTCATCGCAGGTCAAAGCAGCGGTTCAGCGCTTAGGGTTGAGTGATCGAGTTCGTCTGCTGCCCTATCAGAGTGATATAGAGCGCGTCCTGGCGGTAACTGACGTGTATGTGCTCCCGTCACACCGTGAGGGAATGCCCCGTTCGATCCTGGAAGCCATGGCTTTGGGTTTACCGGTGGTTGCGACCAGCGTCAGGGGATCGCGCGAGGCTGTTGTCGACGGCGTGACCGGCACGTTGGTCGATGTGGGAGACGTGGATGCATTGGCCCAGGCCTTGGTGAACCTGCTGGATGATCCAGCCCGAAGAAAAGCGTACGGTGATCAGGCTAAAGTCATTGCGCGAAAAGAATTTGACGAGTCTGTGGTAATCGCGACGCAACGCAAGGTCCTGAGGCGGCTCTGCTCGGAAAAGGGTATCGAGGTGAGATAAATTGTCTTGTCATCAATTTGTCTTGTCCATATCCTCTAGAACTTGTTACGGCTAGGGCCGATTGCCGCGAGGGGAAATCTTTTTATCCATGCTTGCGCTCGCCACATTCCTGTTGTCCTTTCTGCTCTCTTATGTCGGCACCGTCCTCTTGCTGAGGGTGCGTCTCAACAGACGTTTTGTCGATGTGCCCAATGCCCGCAGTTCGCACGAAGCCCCGAAGCCTCGCTTTGGCGGTATCGCCATCATGGCGACGTTTATAATCGTGTTTTGTTTTCTCCTATTCACGGGATTGGACGCGACTGATTTTCTGCCGCTATTGTTTGGTGGCCTGGTTGTCTTCGCCGCCGGTGTGCTCGACGATTGGCGCTCGCTGTCCGTGTCGTGGAGGTTTCTCGCCCAAGGTGCCGCGATCGTGATCGTTGTGGGCACCGGCAACGTGGTAGACCATATTTACTTGCCTTTGGTGGGGACGTTGGAACTGGGCCCCGCCGGGCTGCCATTCACGGCCTTGTTCATTCTCGCCAGCATCAACTTCTATAACTTCATCGATGGCATCGATGGTTTGGCCGCCGGTAGCGCTTTCATCGTTGCCGGCTTTCTCGCTGTAATCGCCCTTACCTTGGGTCACGGCGCCTTGGCCCTGGTGTGTCTGGCGATGGCCGGCAGCGCCGTTGGATTCTTGCAGTTCAACTTTCCCCCGTCGCGGCTCTTTATGGGTGACAGCGGCAGCACTTTTTTAGGGTTCTTCTTTGCCTACATTGCCATCGCGGGAAACAGGCTTGCGCCGGAAATACCGTTCTTTATACCTATCTTGATCCTGTCGTCGCTCTATCTCGACGCTGGCCTTACCCTGGTCAGACGAGCGCTGCGGGGGGAACGAATTTTTGAACCACACCATACTCATTACTATCAGCGTTTGCTATCGTTGGGCCTCAATCACAAACAGGTGACGGTGCTCGAGTACGGCTTAACCATCCTGTTAGGCATAAGCGCCGTGATATTTATCAGCGCGGGAGGGTTCTTTCCGTTTTTTATCACTCTGTGCTGGGTCGCGATCTTCACAGCGTTGATACTCAAGATTCGTGGCCTGGAAAGAGGTGATAGGGCCTTGTGGGAGCGGCGGTCGTTACTGGTCATCGGTGGCGATCTCCTCATGATTGCCGTCGCCTATTTTGGCGCCTATTTTCTGCGAATGAATTTCAAGTTTACTGACCCCGAAGGGGCGGCGGTGCTGAGGGCGTTTCCCTTTGTGTTGGTCGTGAGGAGCGCCTGTTTTTACTGGTATGGTCTTTATCGTGGTGTGTGGAAATATACCAGTACCCCGGATGTTCTGAGAATCATCAAGGCCGTGGCCACGGGTTCGGCGATCATTCTTGCGCTGTTGGTCTTGTTTTATCGCTTTGTGGCGTTTCCGCGGTCGTTGTTTGTGATCGAGTTCTTCTTGCTGATCATTGCGCTCGGTGGCTCGCGATTTGCATCACGACTCTTCCACGAATTTGGCAAGGAAGCTCTGGGATCAACTACTCGCAGGGTGGCCATAGTCGGCGCGGGCGATTATGGCGAGCGAGTCGGCAGGGAGATTCGAAACGCGGATGGCAAGACAGCTTCTGTGGTGTGTTACATCGACGATGACAAAGACAAGATGGGCCTGGTTCTGCAGGGCGTGCCGATCGTTGGCCCAATAGACCGATTGGACAGCATCTGTAAGCAGTACGGAGTCGATTCGCTGGTATTGGGCATCTCCAAGGTGTCCGCCGAGAAGCTCGGGCTCATCGTTCACAAGGCGCGCGACGCCGGAGTTCGTGTAGAAAAGCGGGAGGGTCGTTACATCGAGAGATCTCACGCTGGGGTTGTGGAATTAGACCGCATCTCGAGAGAGCTGGGCCGCGAGTTGCCTTTTAAACCGATGGACAGCGTTTCTAGTTATTACCATGGCAAGCACGTATTGCTGACCAATGGCGGTGAAGAGCTAGGTCCCTCGATCGCCCGTGAGCTGATTCGTTTGGGTGCTCATGTAACCATCCACATCGGTTCGCAGCGCGAGGCCTGGCGGTTCAGGGATGTGGTCGGCGAGCGGTGTCGTATATTTGCCGGGGGCTTGGAACGTGAAATCGACTTAACCCGAGTGCTGGACGCGGTTCGTCCTCATGTCGTTCTCCATTGCGCAAGCCTACAGGCCAACGGTGTTTTGAACCGTGAAGACTATTTGTGGAGAAAGCTGGTTCGAGCGACGAGTTCGTTGTGTCGGGTGCTGCCGAAGTACGCCATCGATTCGCTGGCGGTGCTGCATTTTTGGGGTCAGACACCCGCCAACAGCTACTCTGCTCTCTTGGGTGTCGCTAGCGAGGTCCTGTTGCTAAACTCGTCACAGTTGATGCCGCTTGCTCCCACGGTGATTCGCTTATCTGGTATCCTTACGTCACACGGCCTGACGGAGATCTTGCACAAGACTCGCCACGCGGAATCGAACACATTGACATATTCACTGCTGGAGCTGGAAGCACTGGCGATTTGTCTAGATGCGATACCGAGCTACAACGGTCGGGTCATTCTAGTGCCACGTGATGAGCCCTCGTTTTCAGCACTTGACATCAGGGGAGTTTTCACCGGAGGACAGTCTTTCGTGCGCCGTGTTTGCGATCGCGCAGACGATGGCGGCAGTCTTGTTTATCCAACAGAGCAGACGAAGGCGTCCATCGTGCCCGGTGCACGAGAGGTGATTAGCCCGATCTACCCAGCTAGCGACGACTTGGTCGATATTTCGACCGACTTCATGCGGTCCGTACCGACCGACCTCGCCGTCGACAGGCTGCGTAGCGCGCTGTGCGAGGGGTTGGGGCGGTCGGTCGGTTTCTCCATCGAATGACCCGGTCAGTTCGTGGTTCCGGGAATCTCTACATGAGAACACTCTACTTCATTCTTGCGGGGATGCGCCCGCGCCAGTGGACAAAAAACCTTGTCCTGTTCGCGGGACTTATATTCTCGCGTAACATCTCCAATCCACAACTTCTCGCGAAAAGTGTCGAGGCTTTCGTCGTTTTCTGCGCGTTGTCGGGTGTAATATACCTGATAAACGACATCGCCGATATCGAAAAAGACAAGATACACGAGACCAAGCGCAACCGTCCCCTGCCCGCAGGGCTTCTTCGCAGGCGTGAAGCCGTCGCGGCCGCAATCATAATCGGGGTGCTGGGGCTGTTTTTCGCATCGCGCATAGGTGCGAGTTTCTTCGCGATCAGTTCGCTCTTCTTTATTCTGAATTTTCTCTACTCCTTCTTCTTGAAGAAAATCGTGCTGCTTGACGTGGTATCGATCTCGCTCAGTTTTGTCATTAGGGCGATTGCGGGTGTGGAGGCACTGGTAGATATTGACGGCACCATCGAAATCTCCCCGTGGTTGCTGGTGTGCACCTTATTCTTGTCGCTTTTTCTCGCATTCTGCAAACGGCGACACGAACTGGCCAACATTACGGAGGCCAGCCGGCATCGAGAGGCTCTGGCAGAGTACTCGCCGATGCTAATCGACCAGCTGGTTAGCATATCGGCTGCCGGTGCCGTGCTGTCCTATTCGATCTATACCATTTGGCCTGATACGGTCGACAAGTTTGGCACGGGCAATCTGGTTTACACCATACCTCTTGTGCTTCTCGGCGTCATGCGATACCTCTACCTAGTCTATAGCAAGGACAAGGGAGGTAGTCCCTCGGAGCTACTGCTCAGCGAAAAATTTCTGCTCATCGACGTTTTTGTATGGATCTTGCTGGTAGTTGCGATATTCTACTTTTTCTAATATAATTAGTCGGTTTACCAGCTGTTCTTTGCTCATCGAGAATCCAAGGGAGA
>JAOTUR010000210.1 GCA_029863805.1 Candidatus Krumholzibacteriia bacterium
AGCCCGGCGAACGACCGCTATCAGCCGGGGAGTGCGCACTCCGATACCCGACATCCAGCGCGGCTTCGGAATGCGCAGACAGCGCACGCTTGACGGCATTACATACGATGTCGAACGTGTGTCGGGGATGCTTGAGACGCACTTCGAGCTTGGTGGGGTGAACGTTGACATCGACGTCGCCGTAGGGCACATCGACCGCCAAAACAACGACCGGATAACGCTTATAGGGGATCACCGAGCGGTACGCCTCTTGAACGGCCGCTAACGTGGTTTTCTCCCTGACCAGGCGGCGATTGACATAGAGAAATTGGTGGTTTCGGTTCGTGCGCGTATGAGTGGGAAGACTCACGAACCCGCGAAGCTGAATCGGTGATGCGTCAGACTCGACCGTCACCATATGCTTCATAGTGCTAGCCCCAAGAATCGCGGTGATGCGGTCACGCCAAGACTGACTGGCGACGAGATCAAGAACCGCTTTTCCATTGTCCGAGTAATGGATCTCGAGCTCGGGATCGATCAGTGCAAAAGACAGAACAGTCTCCAGGATTCTCCGTCGTTCGGTAATTGCGGACTTGAGGAACTTTTTTCTGGCGGGTGTATTAAAGAAGAGATCGCGAACGGCGACCGTGGTGCCCTTTTCGTGCGGGGCCGGCGCGCTCTCGACCGCTGACTTTCCCTCGATGCGAACCCGCCATCCTTCACCGTCCTCCCCATGGCTCGACACAATATCGAATCGGGATACCGATGATATGCTCGCCAGTGCTTCACCACGAAATCCATAGGTTTCGATCCGAAACAGATCGTGGGCATCCGAGATCTTACTGGTCGAAAAACTCTTTGCCGCTAACTTGACATCATCCGGTGCCATACCACACCCGTCATCGTGTACTTCCACTAGTTTTTCACCGGCATCAAAGGTCTTTATAGTGATAGATTTTGCGCCTGCATCTACGGCATTCTCGATCAATTCCTTGACGACCGAGGCAGGTCTGTCCACCACTTCTCCAGCAGCGATTTGACGGGCAACCTCTTCGCCAAGAACCCTTATTTTGGCCATGTCTTATCCCCTCTTTTGCAAGATTGAGCGCCCAAAACATAGCACGCTGTGCGGACGATTGGCAATCAAAGGCAGAGGAGGAAGCGTACTGAAAGCGGGAATTTCTGTTGAAAACTATTCGTCGGCAAATGGCTTGAGGTCCTTCTCAGCCTCGCCAAGAAGGTCTTCGGCGGATTTCGCAGCACCGGGGTAAAGAGCGGTACCCACCAGCACGTCTTGCCCTTCCACGGGTGTGTCTGTGAGCTGGGAAAGATCTTTCTTCAGATACAGCATGGCCCGTGAGATCAAGAAGCGGATCCGTCTGCCACCTTCGAGAGAGATCACGGCGTAAGTGCTGCGACCGATCCAGCATCCGTAATCGGTCTTGCGCGTCCGGGTGCGAATGCCCTGAGTGATCTCGCCAACCAAAGACAGGGCTTTTTCGTGGTCTTTGTCGAAAAGAGCATCTAAGGGCTTGATGCGAAATAAAATGAGTGCAAAGGAGTGGTGGTAGCGATTGGAGCGTGATATCTCGCTCCCGCAGAGCTTTTTGAAGCGATCGTGGTTATCCTGCAGCTGCGACTCGTACTCTTCAGGCGGTTCTTCAACCGGTCCTTGATTGTAGACAGCATCGAGGATGGGCAGAATAAAACGGTTAAGGTTATCGAGTATTGACTGATCCAACGACGTGAACACCGCGTCTTCCAGTGGGTCGCGGGGATGTTTGGAGTAAGCGATGATGCCACCGTAGAAGACTTCGGGCGTGCAGATGGGAAGTGCAAGTAGCGAATGGTGTTCCCATGGTCCCTCGTGCACCGCGGAGTCGAACTCGAGAAATGCCATGGAAAAGGGCTTTCTCGTTTCGACCAGTTTGTCGAAACGCGTTTGGTCTTCGGACTGCCACGTCGCCTCCGATTCCCCGGGTGGCAGGATATAGCTGAGCCGCATGTTGTCATCGTGTAGCGATCGCCGCAGCCGCACCGACACTCGGTGACATTCCAAAACATCGGCGACGATGCGAGTGATCACATTGCCAAGATCATCGATCGATCGACACCCCAGTAAGGTCGGGGCGGCGTCTGATATTTTGCCCAGCGATTCTAGCTTGCGCCTGAGTTTGCGCTCGCGCATTTCCGACGAAGCAAAACGAGATATCTCGGCGACAATCTCTTCCTTGGCAAGCATGAACTCGTCGAGTTTCGAACGATCTGAGAACTCGAGCACTATCACCCCACTAAAATCCTTGAGCGCCAGGTGACAGTAGACCACGGACGATAATGGGGACAGGGAATCTAACTCCGGATCCGAGCTTTCGGTCATCACGATGCAACGCGCTTCCACAAAGGCGCGGCTCAGTGCCCCCTTTTGAAAACGCAATCGTTCTGCTCTCGGAGTGAGCAAGCGGTTCGAACCGCCCATCACCAGCCAGTCACCTTCTGAGGTGTTCATAAAGATCTCCACGGTGTCCGCACCCATGATTTCGGCCAGATATCTGGAGAGGACGCAGAACTTCTCCTGGCTAGATATGTCCTTTTCAGCGATCTCTCCCATCGTGGTGCGAAACCTTGATTCACGATGCCGCATCTGGACCTCTTGCAGCTTGAGCGATTCGAATAGAACCCTCGACAAACGGCGGGACAGCGTTTTGAGTTGCTCGAGGTCTTTCGCGTTATGTTCTCGGTCGGCTTGACCGGATGAAACATTCAACACCCCCAGCAATTTCTCGCGCCACATCAGGGGCACCGAGATTGCAGAGGCAATATCCATACGTTCCCGATCACGGGCGTACAGCGATTTGTCGGCTGGCAGGCGGATAAGCTGGGCCTTCTTGCTGAGTGCCACTGTACCGGCAATGCCTTCTCCAAGTTTCTGTCGCGTGTTCTTTATTACACGCTCGCTTAGACCGATGGCGTAGGCGATGTAGAGCTCCCTGGGATCCTGCGAGTACAACATGATCGACCCAGCACTGGAACTGGTGGCCTTGACGGCGACTTCGAGAAGAAATTTGAGTAGCTCCTTGCGGTCCAGAAGTTTCTCGAGCGCCACCAGCGTATCCTCGATCGTGTAGGGATCGACCGTCTCGCGAACGCGCGCGGCACGCCGTTGGGGCAGGTGAGTGCAGAGACGCTTAATAGCTTCTGACGGAGTCAAGATCTGTGTCTTCGTTCGCGCGATCGCGACGAGCTCGTTCTTAAACCTCGCGCGGGGCTCGGAAACGACCACGTAGTCCATGTTCGCGAACGAGCTCAAATCCTCCGGACGACGACAACGTGGAATGCCCAGAATCTCGGCTATTTCGAGGCCGACGGCCCCCTTCTTGGGCTCGTAGACGAAGGCTATCTGGACCTCTTCTTGTCGGTGCAGCTCGCTGAGAACGGCTAGATCCTTCTCCAGCCCGCCAAGTATCCCACATCGTATCATATTATTACACAATGGGTTGAAGTTATATATTCACAAGACACCTTAAGATAACCGACCCCGCGCTGTGTAGCCATCTATATAATAGCAAAAGGCGGACCACGCCTTGAACCGGTCCGCTTTTGTCGGGTCCGGGGCTAGCGCGCCAGCTTGTCCTGCAGGGTCTTGAGGAGTTGTAAGGCCTCTAGTGGAGTAGACTTATTGATGTCAAAACTGCGGATTCGAGCCTTGATGTCACGCATCTCGGCATTGTCGGTGAGCGGTGGCGGCGGCGCGGAGCTCGCGTTGAACAGCGAAAACTGATTGCCCGTCTCATCGCTCAACGATACCCCCCGCTGCAGCAGGTTGCGCCGCAGCTCCAACGACTGCAGGATCTCCTCCGCCCGTTTTAGCACCTGGGCGGGAAGACCGGCCACGCGGGCTGCATGAATCCCGTAACTGCGATCGCTGGTTCCAGGGACTATCTTGCGCAGAAACACGACGCCACCCTCCCACTCGCGGATCGTGATCTTGAGATTCACAAGCCGCGGATAGTCGTTTCGCAACTGGGTCAGCTCATGAAAGTGTGTGGCAAAAAGCGTTTTTGGCCTGGCAGCGATACCCTGCAAGAGGTACTCGGTGACAGCCCACGCGATACTCAAACCATCGTAAGTGCTCGTACCCCTCCCCACCTCGTCAAGAAGAACCAGGCTTCTGTCGGACATCTGATCGAGTATCTTCGCGGTCTCCTTCATTTCGACGAGGAATGTCGATTCACCACGGCTCAAACGATCCCCAGCGCCCACACGGGTAAATATGCTGTCCACCAGGCCGATTCTGGCTCGCCCGGCCGGTACAAACGATCCCATCTGAGCCAGGACAACGACGAGAGCGACTTGTCTCAGGAACGTGCTCTTCCCCGACATGTTGGGCCCGGTAATCAAGGCGAATTGTTTAAGCTCGAGATCGAGGTGTAAATCATTGGGCACAAAAGGCTCCTTCACCACATTTTCGAGCACGGGGTGTCGGCTTGCTTTGAGGTCGATTACTTTGGAGTCGTCGACGATTGGGCGTCGGAAACGATGACGTTTGGCCACGGCCGCGAGCGATTGTATGACATCGATCTGCGCGACAGCCTGTGACGTGGCTTGGAGGTCGGGTAACGAATTGGCGACGATGTCACAGAGATGCTCATAGTTTTCCTGCTCACAGCGGATTCGCTTGTCTTCGTTCTCCAGAATTACTTGTTCTCTGTCTTTCAATGCCTTGGTGAAAAAACGCTCTGCATTGACAAGTGTTTGCTTGGCGACATAGTCCGAGGGCACAGAACCGACGTTGGCCTTTGAGACCTCGATGTAATATCCAAAAACTCTGTTATAACCAACCTTGAGCGAACCGATACCGGAACGCTTCCTTTCGTGTTTTTCGAGATCGGCGATCCACCTCTTTGCTTCCTCGCTCTGCGTGATCAATTGGTCCAGTTCTGGCGCATAGCCCTTACGAATGACGCCGCCCTCCCTGAGGTGTCCGGGTGGATCATCGACGATTGCCCTTTCGAGTCTTTCCACAAGCGCCCGGTGGTCACGGATCATCGTACGCGCGTTGCAGACAAACACAGCACCGCAATCGGCCAGCGCGTCGTCGAGTTCAGGCACTCTTTCGAGCGATTCTCGCAGGGCGTGGAATTCACGCGGAATGGCCTTGCGCGAGGCAATGCGAGCCGCGATGCGCTGGGTATCACGAATGCCCTTGAGAATAGACACCATTCTCTCATGTCGGCCTGCATCGCCATAGATCTCAGCAACCGCTTCGAGACGCTGATCGATGAGTTCGACATGGCACAGAGGACGCTGTAGCCATGCTCGTATCTCCCTACCACCCATTGGTGTGACCGTCTGGTCAATCACCCTGATCAGGGTGGCCGTCGTATCGCCACCGGGCAGTGGCCGGAACAACTCCAGATTGCGAATAGTCTCGTCGTCGAGCGCCAGAACCGGTAGTTTGGCCAAATGTTTGATCGTGACCACCTGGGGTAAGACTCCACCCCTCAACGAGTGACAATGAGCAAGCAGCGCGCCCCCCGCCACCCTTTCGAGCGGTCCCAAGTGCGCCAGGGCGTCAGAATCGAATTGCTTTTCTAGACTTTGCTTGACAGAGACATCGTCGAAGAATGCCGCGTCGGTTTCGGCGATAAACGGATTATCGAGAGCTTCTACCAGCGGCGCGATAACTTCGTTCGCCATACCTTTCTTATGAACGACCTCACGGACTCGCTTGCCCTGAATGAGATGATGGGCCTGCGTGATTTCGTCTTCCCCCACGAGCAGGTCGCCTGTACTGACGTCAATCAATGCTATGCCGGCTCGCGATGCGTGCAGGTGGATCGCGAGACAGAAGTTGTTTTCTCGCGAGTCCAGAAGCTGCCGGTTCAACGCGGTACCCGGTGTTAGCACTTCTACAACCTGTCTCTTCACTAGACCTCTTGCCGTAGCTGGGTCCTCGACCTGCTCACAGATTGCTACCTTCCTACCTGCGGCCAGCAATCGGGTTATATAGTTCTCGGCGGCGTGAAAAGGAACTCCGGCTAGAGGTATTGGATTGGGCTTGCTCTTATCACGGGTCGTCAGTGCGATATTGAGCACTTTCGCTATGTCGATGGCGTCTTCAAAGAACGTCTCGTAGAAGTCCCCCACGCGGAACAGGAGGATGCAGTCACTGTGGCTGGTTTTGATTTTCCGGTACTGCGCCATCAGGGGCGTCACGTCGTTCATCGCTCGCCCTTCTAAGGTAGGGTCATGATACTAATAGACTCATGGATAACGCCTTGTAGCTCGTCGGCTCTTTTTTGTGCCTCGTTCCGAGTCGTGAAGTAACCGACTCGCACCCGATGAACCTCTTTGTAGTGGACAAGATCGCTATCGATCCTGATATCGGGGAGCTGTTGCTTTAGTTCCGCGGCCAGCTTGATGGCGTTGACACGATCCTGAAAGGACCCAAATTGCAGAGTAAACCCGGAGGTCAGCGGGGTCTCTGCCT
>JAOTUR010000211.1 GCA_029863805.1 Candidatus Krumholzibacteriia bacterium
CAGGGTAGCAAAGAAATAAAGACGGACATTGGCGGTGGCGCAAGAGCCGCTTGAACATAATCATGCGGGAGTGACACATGTCTCTCGAGGGTAATTTAACATCATTCGGTCTTTCTGAGATCCTGCAGTTGATCGCGGTGCAGCAGAAATCTGGTATGCTGTCCATCACCAGCGAGGACCGATCCAAAGTTTTGTTCTTCCGCGACGGAAAAATCATTTCGACTCGTGACCGCAGGCAAAAAACTAAAGACCCGTTTAGGGACTATCTGACTCGCTACGGGATAATGTCGCGCGAGGACCTGATCCGCTTATCGCAGATAAGCACACAAGCCAAGCTAGATCTGACAGAAACCGCCGTATCCGAGGGCTTCTTATCGGAAACGGATATGCGGCGTCATTTCCGTAACCATGTTCAGGAGGAAGTCCACGATGTCCTGACTTGGGAGCAGTGTAGCTACAAGTTCATTCCGGGACTCGACATCATTACCGGGATAAAAACTTGGGGTGACCACAACGTCGAAGGCATGTTGATGGAAAGCATGCGGCGCATCGATGAATTTCCGGAGACGCTCAAGCTTCTGCCTGATCTCAGTACTCGCGTGTCCCGAGCCGGAAAAGCGGACGAGAGCCACGACTTAACGGCAAACGAGACCCGGATCAGTGATCTACTCGACAAAGAGAGGACGCTGAGTTCCCTGATCGGACACGCAAAATGCCCCAGATACGAGACCTACGAGGCGATCAGGCATCTCCACGACAAAGGCCTGGTGGAGATTCGCGTGGATCAAAGCATAGAGATAGTCAAGAGCAAGTCGAAGAAGCGGACGAGGAAAAAGCGCCAACGTGGCAAACGGAATATTCTCCCTGTTGTGGTTTCTTGTCTGCTTTTTCTCCTGTCGCTGGCCTGGGGCGCGAGTGGCCTGGTCCCCTACATCCAACATTTCGTGAGTAGCGGCACATATCACACCGACAAGAGTACGATAACCCGCAATCGGGCCAAAGACAGGCTCGGGTGGTTACTCGAAGGCTACTACGCTCAGCACGGCAGATACCCATCCAAATTGTCACAGCTCACGAAAGCCGGCTTGACCAACGAAGCTTTCCTGAGGGAGATCGACGGATACTCCTTTAGATACCATTTGACAGCTGAAGGCCGACGCTATACGCTCCTATGACTACTTGCGACTTTTGTGTTCGCCGCTGCTACCGGTTGGTTGCCACATTCCTCATTTGCGCGTCTTCTTAAAAATATGTGATTTCATCTTTGTTCTCCGGCCTTTGATATTAATACCCGCGTGGAGCTTCTACCTGATAGGCGCGGCGCAAGGGCGGGGGACGCTGTGGGTGACTGACTATCGCTTTCCGACACCCATCTCACTGCTGTCTCTGACTGCAATACTGGCGAGCGCCTATCTTCTAAACCAGATATTCGATCGTGAGTCTGATGAGAGAAACGAAAAATGTTTTTATCTTTCGAGAGGAATTTTTCACGCCAGAACGCTGGTCATCTATGCCCTGGTGTTCTTCGTGATTGCTTCGCTCGCCTTTAAACGGGCCGCAGACGTGCAGAGGGCACCTCTTGTTGCTGCACTTCTTCTCTCGCTGCTTTACTCGTTGCCACCGGCAAGACTCTGCGCGAGACCCTTCTTCGATATAGCGGCAAATGCGATAGGCTACGGTGCTGTTGCGTACGTTCTCGGTTTCGGGGCCTATCAGTCCACTCCCCTGCGAGCGATTGTCAGTTCGGCACCGTATGTGCTTCTCGTTGCGTCGACCTTTCTTCACACGACCATACTCGATGCCGCTGGCGACAAAGCGGTCGGTAAAATCAGTACAACCGTATTTATCGGTGAACGCGCGTCGGTAAATCTTGCCGCGACACTGCACGTATTGGCCGTCGTTTGTGCACTGGCTACGGGGAATTACGCAGCGCTTGCAGTAACTGGTTTGTCCCTTCCCGTAACGCTGCGAACGATTGTGAAGCGACAACGGGAGGCTAGCGCCGTCTTGGTGCAGGTGATCACTCTCGTCGTCACCGCGGCTGCCATTGTGTCCTGGCCCACTTACGCCATCATCGTCGTACCTTTGATCATTCTCTCTCGATTCTATTACCGGCGGCGATTCGGCATTACTTATCCGGGCGTGCGCAAGAGCGTTTAAAGATAGGAGTGAGAATGGCCACGCGGTTGATGGTGCGGCACTTCATTTCCTCAAACCAGAAGAACGGTTTACTCTGAAGCTTGCATTCAATGGATAGTGGCGTGTCGATGATATAGACACCATTTCTGCGCAGGGCAAAGGGATCGATTTGTTCGTTCGAACGTGGCGGATATAGTGAGAACGCCAACTCATACCCCGATTTGGCCACCACGTCGCGGACGTCATCGTTGTACCGCCCGAAAGGGTAAGAAAAGCTTTTCACACGCTTTTGCACGTGCTCCTCGATCACGGATCTCGAAAACGTGACTTCTCTCGAGAGCTCCCTCGCTTGCAAGCGTGTCAGATCACGATGGCTCGCCCCGTGTGATCCAAAACTCACTCCACGCCGAGCCAAGTCCTCGATTTGATGCCAGGTGAGATGACGGAAGGGACGTCTGCCCAGCGAAATGTCCCATCGATTTTCGCAACCGACGTAGTCGGTTACGATAAAAACGCTGCAGGGGATTCCACGAGGTTCCAGGTGTGTCCGGTGAACGTCATACAGTGCCTCGTATCCGTCATCAAAGGTAAGTAAAATCTTTTTGGCATTGTCCGCCGCCGGGCTGTTCAGCGCCGCGATAAACCCTTCTTCACCGATAAACTCGAAACCTCCGGCGATGAGGTGGTCGATTTGCCGCACGAAGCGCTGGGGTGGCATCCAAGTCCCTTCGAAACAAAACTTTCCGCTGAGTTTGTGATAACACAGAACCTGAGGCATATCCGCCGGCGGATAGCGGTAGCGGATTTTCCAGACGACATAAAGGAACACGAAAAACGCGACAATCGCTGCGATCACTATCATGGCACAAGCTTCTTTGGGGATCGTACACGGTCAGGAGGTCTCGAGAATAACAAGGGTAGCTCATGTTACCGCCGTTTGCTACCGTTAAACACAAGATGATTCGAGGCCAAAGGGCATGGTCGATGAGACGACCTTGATCGCAGACCCCCAATCTGCTAGAGTATTATCTTCAACGGTTTAGCCATAGGCCGGCTTTTCTTCGCACTGTGGAGGATTCAATGATTATCGGAGTTCCACGCGAGACAAAATCGAAAGAGGCGCGGGTGGCGATGACGCCCGAAGGAGTCAGAGCGGCACGCCTACACGGGCATAAGGTGCTGGTGGAGCGCTCGGCTGGAGAGGGGAGCGGTTTCTCCGATGCCCGCTTTGAAGATGCGGGCGCGACACTGCTTTCGGGGGCTAGTGAGGTGTGGAGCGATGCCGAAATGGTGGTCAAGGTAAAGGAGCCACTTGCCGACGAGTACCAGTTTCTGCGAGACGGGGTGATTGTTTTTACGTATCTGCACCTGGCAGCCGATCGACCACTCACCGACGAGCTTCTTACAAAACGTGTGACCGGCATCGGCTACGAAACGATTGAGCTGAGCGACGGTTCTCTCCCGCTGTTGGCACCGATGAGTGAAGTTGCGGGACGACTTGCCATTCAGATGGGTTGTTGGTCGCTAGAGGCGCCAAACGGGGGTGCAGGTATCTTACTGCCAGGAGTGAGCGGAGTCGCGCCGGGTCGCGTGCTGGTACTTGGAGCGGGAACGGTGGGCAGGAATGCCGTCCGTGTCGCGATGGGCATCGGAGCAACCGTCGTGGTAATCGACAAGGATTCAAATAAGTTGAGGTACCTGGACGACATCTATCATGGTCGGCTGGTCACCCTGGTTGCCAACATCGCAACCATAGAAGCGGAGCTGGAAAAAGCCGATCTCGTGGTTGGCGCCATCCTCCTACCGGGCGCAAAGGCGCCGAAGATCATCAAGCGCGAGCACCTGTCCCGTATGAAACCGGGTTCGGTCATCGTGGACGTCTCCATCGATCAAGGTGGAATCGCGGAAACCAGCAAGCCCACAACGCACGAGACTCCGACCTACGTCGTAGACCAGGTGGTCCACTACTGCGTCGCGAACATGCCGGGGGCCGTTCCCAAGACGAGTACGACCGCACTGACCAATGCGACGCTACCCTATATTCTCGAGCTGGCGGACCTCGAACCGCTGGGAGCTGCGAAACGAAGCCCGGCGCTTGCCCGCGGTTTCAACACGTACCGGGGTAAACTCACCCACCCCGGGGTGGCCGAGGCATTTGGCCTGTCTCTCTCACAATTGCCGCTCGATTAGTCGAATGCCGCGACGGGCGGGTACCGCTGCACGCGCTGCGAGAACCAGTCGCCAGGTACTCTAGCCGTCTGCTGCCACGGATGTAGCGAGTTCTGTCCGCAACGGGTGAATCGCCTGTGATGCTCAGACTATGGGTTGGGGCGTCTGCTGAGGGACGACGGACCAAGGCTCACGATGGTGTTGCGGTCCGCATCGAGCGTATGCTGAGCTAGTTCGACCACATCCTGCAAAGTCACTCGATCAATCTTGTCGATTAGCTCTCGCTCGCTAATTTGTCGACCGAAGTAGATTTCGTTTCGGGCCACTCTCATCATCTTGGACGCCGAGCCTTCCAAGCCCAGTAGTATTTTGCCTTTTATATACTGCTTGGTGTCTTCGACTTCCTGCCCTTGGATCGCGCCCCCTCGGATCTTTGCAAACTCGTTAAAGACTTCGTTGACCACTTTATCCGTATTGGCCGGGCTGACCGACATATAGGTTCCGATGAGTCCGGTGTCCCGCGCGGAATCGGTATATGTAAAAATCGAGTATGTAAAACCGAGTTCCTCGCGGATTCGCTGGAAAAGCCTCGAACTCATAGTGCCACCGAGCAAGGTCGTCAGCACCATCAACGGGTAACGATTCTCATCGGTATAAGAGCAGCTGCGAGCACCGATACAAATGTGTTGATGATGGAGATCTTTCTTGAAAAGCCGTTTTACCGGTCGGTATTTGCCGATTCTCTTGTTGTTTCGTTTGAGGGGTCTGTCGGGAATATCAAAGGACCAATCGCACATACGCAACAGACGGCGTTTGTCCAGGTTTCCAAAAACGGCAACAATGATATTGTCGGGGCGAAAGTTCTTTCTAGCGAAAGCGCGGAGCTTCCCGCGGCCAAAGCTCGCCACGCTCTGCGGGGAACCCAGGATCGGCTTTCCCAACGGATGATCGGGGAATACGTGCGAGGCAAACAGGTCGTGGATCAGATCGTCAGGAGCATCCATGACATCCCGAATTTCCTCCAAAACAACATTTCGCTCCAAACCGATTTGGTCGGGAGGAAACGTCGGGTTGAGGATCATGTCGTGAAGGATGTCAGCCGCCAGATCCTTGTGCTCGTCCAGAACCAGCGCATAAATACAAATCTGCTCCCTGGTGGTAAAAGCCTCTAGCGAACCTCCCACTTTCTCGATGGCGCTCGAGATCTCGAAAGCTGATCGACTCTTCGTGCCCTTGAACATCATGTGCTCGAGAAAGTGGCAAAGCCCTTCTTCGCCACTTGTCTCGTCGCGAGATCCGGTATTGATCCACACACCAATACAAAAGGCGCGGGACGTGGGATTATTTTGCTGGAGAATAGTTACTCCGCTTTCGCTCTTGTATTTTTTTACCCGCGGAGTAAGCAACGATGTAGAGGCCATACTAAGATATGCTCGGGCTATCTGTTTTGCGATTTCTGTGGGGGGCGCTCTTCCAGAACCTTCTTGCTCAACCGAACCTTGCCGTCACCATTGATGTCGATGACCTTTACCCGGACCACCTCGCCGACCTTCATGACGTCCTCGACTTTCTCGATTCTCCGATGGGCGATTTCCGAGATATGGAGGAGGCCATCTTTTCCCGGAAGGATCTCGATAAACGCGCCAAATGTGACGATACTCTTTACGACGCCCTCGTAGATCTGACCGATCTCTGCTTCGGCAGTAATCTCTCCGATTCGCTTAAGAGCTATATCACTGGATTCTTTGTCCACGGCCGCGATTTTTACGGTTCCGTCATCTTCTATCTCGATCGTCGCCCCGGATTCATCCTGAATACCCCTAATGATCTTGCCCCCCGGGCCAATAATCTCACGAATCTTATCAACATCGATCTTGATGATCGTGATTTTTGGCGCAAATGGCGAAATATCGTCCCGGGCCTGGGCAATGGTCTGTTTCATAACATTGAGGATATGCTCTCTGCCCTGTCGTGCCTGTTCGAGAGCATCCGCAAAAATTTTCTCCGTAATCCCGGCGACTTTCACGTCCATCTGAAACGCGGTAATACCCTGGGACGTGCCCGTGACCTTAAAATCCATGTCGCCTAGATGATCTTCCACACCGAGGATGTCGCTCA
>JAOTUR010000014.1 GCA_029863805.1 Candidatus Krumholzibacteriia bacterium
CTCGGGTTGACACAGGCCTGCCTTGGCTGCCACACAGAGGAGCACAGAAAGCAGCTTGCCACCGATTGTCTGCAGTGTCACAACTACAACGCGTGGAAACCAGCGCCCCTCTTCGATCATGATAAGACGGAGTATACGTTGACCGGCAAACACCGCCATGTCAAATGCTCGAAATGTCATCCGGTGCTTCGTGACCGGGCCCCCGGGGATCGAAGCGACGCCTCCTATGTCAAGTATGCGGGGATCGATGCAAGGACGTGCTCGGGTTGTCATCAGGATGTGCACCGGGGCAAACTGGGCAGTAACTGCGCGACGTGCCATCGGACGAGCGGATGGCTAGATATCGCGGGCCGAAATTTTGATCATAGCCGCACGCGTTTCCCACTCAAGGGACTGCACGCCCGGGTGCCCTGTGAGAAATGTCATGGGGAGCGACGCCGCAGGAAGGAAGTCGCCTTTGCGGCGTGCAGCGATTGTCACAAGGATCCGCATCAGAGGCAATTTGCGTCTTACGCCGATGGCGGCCGCTGTGAGACCTGTCACTCGGAAGAGGGCTTCTTGCCCTCGTTGTTCACCCTGGCCGATCACGAGAAAACCCGGTATCCGCTCACCGGTTCGCATCTCGCGCAGCCTTGCATCGCCTGCCACACCGAGATTGCGGACAAACGTGGAGCGAGGCGCCGCTACAAGTTCGACGACAAGAGCTGCGAGGGGTGCCACGAGGATGTTCACGTCGCACAGTTCAAACAGCATGGAAGGTGGCGCCCCGTCGGTCAGGAAGCTACTCCACAAAAAATGAGAAACCAGAAACAATGTCAGGATTGTCACCGGATCACATTCTGGACCGACCTGGATTTTGATCATGATCGCGATACATCGTACTCGCTAGTCGGGGCCCATCGCAACGTGCGGTGCCAAGGATGCCATCTTGCCGTGGGCGAACGAGGCAAGCGCTTCGTCCGCTACAGACCGATCGGTCATGCATGCAAGACATGTCACGACATCCAACCCGCGGCGCTCAACTAGAACCTGGAGATTGAGTATGAGACAACTTATCGTTGCATCTACAACACTCGGGCTGTTTCTGGCGCTGTGGGGGATCGCGTCGGCGCAGCAGCCGATGAAAAACCCCCACAAGAAGTTGTCGCGATCGTGCGAAACGTGTCACACCGCGGTCTCCTTCAGCGACGTTCGCTTTGATCACTCCAAGACCGACTTTACGCTAGACGGGCGGCACAAGAGTATCGTCTGTCTGTCCTGTCACGTGGTCCAGGATTTTTCGAAGGTGGATAACGAATGCATGGCGTGCCACGAGGATGTTCACCTCGGCCAGCTCGGTGTAACGTGCGAGAATTGCCACACCTCTCGGGCCTGGAATGCGTTTGACGGGGAGGAGATCCACTCGAGCTCGAACTTCCCTCTGATGGGCCGCCACGTTCTACTCGATTGCGCGAGTTGTCACCTCGAACAGGTCCCCAGTAATTTCTACGAGACGCCGACCCGGTGTGTCGCCTGTCATCAGATGGATTATCTGGAGGCATCGCAGCCCGGCCACGTGTCAGGTGGATTTCATACGCAGTGTGGGCAGTGCCATACCTTCTCGTCGTGGCGGCCGGGGCTGATGCCCGATCACGACCCGTTTTTTCCGATTTTCTCGGGCCGCCACCGAAACGAATGGAGCAGTTGTGTGCAGTGTCACACGGACCCGGGTAACAACAGCGTGTTCAACTGCCTGACTTGCCACGAGCACGCGCAGCCCGAGACGGATGGGGCGCACGTGGGTATGAGCGGGTACGTCTATGCGAGCGCTGAGTGCTACAGTTGTCACCCCACCGGTGAGGCCGGTCGATTTGTGGATCACGACGCGCAATTCTTTCCGATCTATTCAGGGGCACACAATGGCAAGTGGGCCACCTGCAGCACGTGTCACGTCGATCGCGGCAACGCGTCCGTTTTCGACTGCCTGGGGTGCCACGAGCACGATCAAAACCGCATGGATGATAAGCACAGCGGGGAAGACAACTACGTCTATGCAAGCTCTGCCTGCTACGACTGCCATCCGGACGGGAGAGACTAATGAGAACCGCACTCGTGCTATCCACACTCGCTCTCGCCGTGGGAGTTGCGGGGCCTGTGCGGATCGCAGCGGGAGAGCCGATACGGGTGACCTATATCTCCGCCGAGGCGATCTACGTCGACGGCGGCAAGCGTGCGGGGCTGGTGGCCGGTGATACCCTGGTGGTGAGCATGGGCAAGCACGCCGGTACCCGGCTGGTCGTCGCCAACCTCTCGAGTCATTCGGCGGCGTGCCGAGTCATCGACGCCCATGCGATTGCCGTCGGCGACGTGTTGGTCGCGATTCACCCGCGCGAGGTGGCGGCCGAGCAGCCGTCGAGCCTCGGTCAGACAACCAAGCCCGGATCGGCAAAAACGCCGGCCACTCCCAGCTGGCGCGAGCGCCAGGCCGCGCCGAACCGTTTGCGCGGCTATGTCGCGCTTCAGGGTCAGTGGCAGAGGGACTTGAACACCGGTGGCATGTCCCGGTATGAGCCGGGGTTAAACGCACGAATTGTCGTGGAGAACATCGCCGGGAAGGGGTTGGCGTTACGTTTTCGTCATCTCTCGAGATGGAGCTATCGGGACTACTCGCTCAGCGGGATGATCGATGAAACGGAATGGACAAATCGCCTCACCGAGTTTGCCCTTGTTTACGCAAAGCCGAGCTCGCCCCTCGAGATCGGTGTGGGAAGGGTAATTTCGCCGTACATCCGCGGGGTCGGCTATATCGACGGCGGCTACCTGGTGTGGGGGAGTGGTTCGCGCTACCATGTTGGGTTTGCCGCGGGGACGGAGCCCGACCCGACCGACTCGAGCTTCAGCCCCGACTCACGAAAGGTAGGGCTCTTTGTCACCCGTGATGCGGGGACGCACGATGGGCACCGGTTGTCGACGACCGTGGCGTTAACGGCGGGGTACTATCGCGACCTGGTCAGCCGCGAGTTCGTCTATCTCCAGAACACCTATTCGTACGCCAAACGGCTGACCGTGTATCAGAGCGTCGAGATAGATGTGAACCGCCAGTGGCGAATGGACGGCTCCGCGAACCGCTTTTCGTTTGCTAACTTCTACATGACATCGAACGTTGTTGTCTCGCGTGCGCTCCGTCTCGATATGTCGATCGATGCAAGAAAGAACGTCCGCAATTACAATACCATGAATACGCCGGACAGCCTATTCGACGACGGCCTGAGCCAAGGAATCAATGGGGGGTTGACCCTATCGATGGGGCGCAACGCGACGCTTCGCGCGCGAGCCGGCATGCGCCAGCGCGATACGAGCCGGGATGTGCAGTTTAGCTCGATCAATCTCAACATTCGCCACATCGCCCGGTCCGGGTACAACCTGACGGCGCGCCTGTCGCGCTCGAAGAGCGAGTTTACAACCGCGTATGCACCGCTGGCGACATTGCGGCTGCCGTTGGGTCGGAGAACGAGCTTGAGCTCTGGGGGAGGCGGCTACTTTTACGACACCCTCGGGGTGACCGACAAGAACTACTACCTTCACTGGCGGGCCGACCGCTCGCTGGGCGGCCGGTACGCGCTGTCGCTGGGCGGCCGCCGCTATTTCGGGGGTACGCTGGAATCGGTGGAAGTCACCACCGAGCTGGGCGTAAACTTCTAAAGGCGTCGCGTCGGCGTTTGGCCATCCCAGACCGACTCACCGCAACCATCCTCAAGCGTATTATTGACTGAAGGACATAGGTTATTGGCAACGTGTGGGTTACGGGGAGAGATGCCGCACCATCGGGAACGGGTGAAAGGTCTGCTTTTTCGTTGCAGCTGAGTAACCCACACTCCTACAATTGAGTCGTCTGCTGGCCTCATTCAGTCACCAAAACATCGGTTCCGTTTTTGGTCGCGAACAATCAGACGGGCACCAATTCCTGGTCTCGACATGGTCGAAGGCGAGGACTCATTGAAGCGTTCTCGCCCGAGGCCGACTGCGCGTCGGTGACGCTCCGTCGATTGCGCCGCACGAACCGAAGTAGCGGAAGCATGTGACGAGTGCGGTTGTGTCTGTCCCATTCCGCGATCAGCGTGCCGTTGAGCAAAGTGACCTTTTAGATGGACAGGACAAAGTCCGGGAGGATACGATGAACGTAAACAAAGTGGACCATATCTGTATCGCGGTCAAGAATCTGGAGGACGCGCGCAAAATATGGGAGCCGGTCCTTGGCAAGACCAAGCCGGACGACGCCTACATCGACGAGTCGGAGAAAATCAATGTGGCACGATACTGGGTCGGAGAGGTGGGCTTCGAATTGATGGAATCGACAAGCCCAGAAGGTGAGGTCGCCAAGTTCATCGACAAACGGGGCGAAGGGGTCATGCTGATCAGCTTCAACGTGGATAACACCCGGGATGCCATGGTGGAGCTGGAAGAAAAGGGTTATCCACTCATCGGCGGTGCCAGACCGTTTCGAGACTGCGAATTTGCCTTTGTGCATCCAAAGGAGATGAACGGCGTGTTGCTGGAGATCATAGACTATAAATGGAAAGAGCTCCAGGACAGTTAGTTATGCCAAAACAACTGATTTGACGAGGTTGATCTCTGCGTGATCGGCGATACGGCCATCGGCAAGGTCCAACGCTGTCTGCAAGGGGATCGCTCATTGTTTCGCGAATCAGAAAACAGGGAAGGTAATGTACAAGCTTGGAGTAGACGTCGGCGGTACGTTTACAGATTTCATCCTCATCTCCGAGACGGGGGAAACATCCATCCATAAAACTCTTTCCACGCCCGAAGATCCCTCCATCGGCGTTTTGAACGGCATCCACGATCTGGCCAAAATAATCGATCTCACGACAGACGGGCTGATTGGGCGTATTGACACCATCGTCCACGGTACCACCGTGGCGACAAATGCACTTCTGACCTCGAGGGGAGCAAGAACGGCCCTGGTGACAACACGCGGGTTTCGTGACGGGCTGGAGATGAGAAGGGGGATCAGAGAGGAGCAGTACAACAACCACTATCGCAACGTGGTGCCGCTGATTCCAAGACATCTGAGACTGACCGTTGACGAGCGCATCGACTCGCGGGGCGACGTCGTGACTCCTGTGGATGAGTCGGAGCTGCTTGCAGTCGCAGAGCACCTCGCGAAAGAACAGGTCGAAGCTGTTGTCGTTTGCTACATGAATGCGTTCAAGAACAACGTGCATGAAGCAAAGACCGCGCAGTTCTTACGGCAGCGCCTGCCATCGTGCTTCATCACCGCCTCCAGCGAAGTGCTACCCTCGATCAGATTTTACGAACGGGTCAGCACCGCTGCGGTCAACGCCTATATCGGCCCGGTGGTTGCGGATTACCTTGGCAGCCTCACCCGCAAGCTGGACGAGATAGAATTCGCGGGCACCTTGCTCATCATGCAGTCCAACGGAGGTGTGGTGACGCCGGAGGTGGTTAGAAGATCTCCCGCCGCCACCGTGCTTTCGGGGCCCGCGGCCGCTCCGACCGCCGGTGCGTTCTATGCCCGTTTGTTCGACTACAAGAACTGCATCACCATCGATATGGGAGGCACCAGCTTCGATGCGAGTCTCGTCATCGACGGCGAGTGTGTGACCAGTACGGACGGCTCGATAAACAGATACCGGATCGCGCTTCCGGCATTGGACATCGCGACGATTGGGGCGGGAGGGGGAAGTGTGGGATGGATCGATCACGGCGGGCTCCTGCACATGGGACCCGAGAGCGCCGGGGCCGACCCCGGGCCCATCTGCTACGACAAGGGTGGCACACGGCCCACCTGCACCGATGCCAGTCTGGTGCTGGGGTATCTCAATCCCGACTTCTTCGCTGGCGGCAGGATAAAGCTCAATGTGGAGCGGACGAAGCAGCTGATCAGTGAGCAGATCGCCGAGAGACTCGACCTGTCCCTCCTCGAGGCCGCCGCGGGAATGTACAGGATCATCAACTCCAACATGGCTCAGGGGGTCCGTGAGGTGTCAATCGAGAGAGGATACGATCCCCGTGAGTTTCTCATTATCGTCGCCGGCGGAGCCGGGCCCATCCACGCGGCAGAAATATGCAGTGAGCTGGAGATCCCGATGTTTGTCGTCCCCGATGTGTCCTCGATCTTTTGCGCGGCCGGCATGCTCTTGGGTGATCTCAAACACGATTACATCCACTCCTACCTGGTGTCTTTCTCCCACATTGACAAGAGCCATTTCCTGGAGCTTTATGAAGCTATGCAAGAAACGGGCACCGAGACGCTGATCAAAGAGGGCGTGGACAGGGACCGTATCGACTTCTACCCGGTACTGGATCTCCGGTACGTCGGGCAGTATCATGAGGTGCAGCTGCCGGTGTCATGGCAGGATGTACAGGTGTATGACCTGAAGCGCATCCACAGGGCATTCCATTGCGAGCACAATCGTCTGTTTGGGTATTCGCTGGAGGAAGAGGGGACAGAAATCGAGCTCATAAACGTTCGCCTGCGTGTGATCGGTAGGACGGAAAAGCCGAGGTTTCTCGGTGGGGAACAAGGCCCGGTATCGCTGGACTCGGCGCTCAAAGAGCGGAGGCCGGTCTATATTCCCGAGGAAGGCGCCATGAAGGACGTTCCCGTCTATGACGGTGATGTTCGGCTCGGCGGCCATACGATCGCGGGCCCCGCCGTCATCGAAAAGGTGAATACGTCCATTCTCGTCAGTGACAGTTACAGCTGCACCATCGATACATACGGCTCGTGCATTGTGTACAAGAAGAACGCATTTCCGGATGGTTATAGAAGGGGCCACTCACATCAATCCGTCGAGAAGATAACCGACGGCTAAGGGGCCCGGTCCCGTCGGGTTTGTAGTAAGGTGATTCTTTGACAGATTGAGGCTAAGCCGGGAAGACCACATGTCTGAGATCGACAAGATACTGCTGTCCATATTCCAGAGGGCCTTCAAGTCCATCACCGATGAGATGAGCATTTCACTCACCAAGACGACGCGCTCGCCCATTCTCTGCGAAGCGAAGGACTTCGTCACGGGTCTCTACGACGCCCACGGTCAGATGCTGGAACAGACGGAAAACCTGCCCATTCTCTCCTTCTCGCTGGGGCCGGTGTGCAAGAAGATCATCGAGTGCTTTGGCTATGATATCCACCCTGGAGACGTCATCATGCACAACGACGTGTTCTCGATGGGCAATCAGAACAACGATGTCGCTGTTTTCAAACCGATCTTTACCGATGGCACGCTGATCGGCTGGGCGGCGGCAAAAGGCCACCAGGCAGATATCGGAGGGTCTGTGCAGGGGGGGTACAACCCCGATGCGACGGAAGTGTGGCAGGAGGCGCTGAGGATCCCGGCCGTCAAGGTCTACGACAGAGGGGTATTGAGAAAGGACGTGTGGAACCTGATATTTGCCAACATACGTCTGCAGATCGTTGCCGAGGACATCAAGGCGCAGATCGGCGCGTGCACGCTGGGCGAGAGGCGCCTGCAGGCGCTGGTGCAAAAATACGGAATCGATTGCTTCGAGGCACACAAGTGCGAGCTCTTCAACTCGACCGAAAGAATGATGAAGAAAGAGATTCGGTCGATCCCAAACGGGGTCTACCAGGGGGAGGGCAGGGCCTACTACGATGGTAAGCATCTGGGGACGGAGTTTTCGATTCGTGTGAGGATCACGGTAGAAGATGAATCGATTACCTTCGATTTCTCGGAGTCCTCGCCGCAAACAAAGGGATTCGTAAACGGGACGTATACATCGACGTGTTCGGCGATTACGCTGACCTTTCTGCAGATGGTCAACCCCGATATCCCCCATAACGAGGGGATGATCAAACCACTCAAGTACATCGTCCCCGAGGGGACCATACTCAACGCCTCCTATCCCGCGGCGACGACCTTCGGCAATCATCTGTGCCCGCAGACGGCCGACTCGATCTTCAAGGCACTGGCTACCGCCATACCGGATCGAGTAACGGCCGGGTGGAATCATCTGTTATGCTCACTGTTCACGGGTGTTCACCCCCGGACCCACAGGAAGTACGTCGATATCTGCTTTCTGGGTATGAAAGGGGGTTCGGGCGCTCTGCAGGGTGACGATGGCTACGATCATATCGGTATGATCGATGCCTCGGGTGGCGTGTTGGATCAGGATTACGAGATGTACGAACAACAGACGCCACACCGGATTTTGAAACACGAGTTTTTGATGGACTCTGCGGGTGCGGGGAAATGGCGCGGTGGCCTGGGCGTGGTGACCGCAATCCGGTTGGGCGCCGATGATACACAAATGGTCGTGTTTGGGGATGGTGACAAGGAGCCACCGTTCGGATTGTTTGGGGGGAAGAGCAGTGTGTGCAACAAGATTTCGCTCGAGTACCCGGACGGCACCGAGTCGGTTCCCTTGAGCAAAGACATTGTCCCGGATATACCGGCGGGAACCATTTATCACCAGATCGCCGGCGGCGGCGGTGGATTCGGCAACCCGAAGGAACGGGACATCGACAAGGTGGTGACCGATGTGCAAAACGAGGTGTGCTCGTTGCAAAAGGCAAGGGACGATTACGGCGTCGTCTTCAAACCCGATACTCTTGATGTGGACCAACAGAAAACCAGCGCATCGAGACGATCGGAATAAGCATCATGGATTTTGGGCTGAACGAGACACAAAAGTCGATTCAACACACATTCCGAGATTTCGTCGACCGCGACGTCAAACCGGTCGCCGCGGAGATCGACGAGGCCAAGGAGTTTCCGCTCGAGCTCTTCAAGAAGGTCGGCGGACTTGGCTTTTTTGGGATGCGATATCCCGAGGAAGCCGGGGGAACCGCGGCCGACATTGTTTCTTATTGTCTGGCCGTGATCGAGTTGGCCCGGGGTTCGTTGTCGCTGGCCTCAGTGTGCGCGATGCAGTCGCTCATGGCCACGTACTTTCTTTTTCGTTTTGGAGACCCACGAACCAAGACGGAGTATTTCAAGCCGGCGCTCGAGGGCGAGAAGATCGGTGGCATCTGTATGACCGAGCCGGATGCCGGCAGTGACTTGAACGCCATCAAGACCACCGCCACCGCGGTCGCTGATGGCTTCGAGCTCACGGGACAGAAGACATGGGTGACCTCGGCGCCGGTGGCCGATTTCTTCACAGTGCTTGCCCGTACCACGGATCGCGATCGGCTGTCCATTTTCTTTGTCCCGGCTCATTTAGACGGTGTGCACGTGGGGAGAAATATCGAGAAGCTGGGTGTGTGCGGGTCGTTGACCAGTGAAGTATCGTTCGATGACGTGCGGCTGCCGACGGAGTATCTGCTTGGAGGTCTGGGGGAAGGTACGAGCCGTCTCGCGGAAATCCTGGCGGAGATCCGGATCATGACCGGCGCTCTTGCCGTGGGGGTGGGCACTGCGGCGTACCAGGATGCCCTCGAATACGCCAGGACCCGGGTACAGTTTGGAAAACCGATTGGGAAGTTCCAGGCGATCAAAATGAAGTTGGCCGATATGGCAGTGCAGTTGGAGACGGCAAAGCAGATGCTTTTCTATGCGGCCTGGTTGAGCGACCGCGACTTGCCCCGGCAAACGGAGGCGTCCATCGCCAAGCTCTACGCCTCCGAATGCGCCAATTCGATCTGCGATGAAGCGTCGCGGATTCTCGCGTCCTACGGCTATGCGATGGAGTATCCCATGCAGAGATATCTACGGGACGCGCGCTTTACTCTGATTGGCGGCGGTACCTCTGAGATTCTTAAATTGAATATAGCTAAGGATATAGGCTTGTGATCTCACCTAAGGCATGAGGGTGTGTGGTGCGCGTACGGCGTTTGAAGATACTGCTGGGCAAACCCGGTCTCGACGGGCACGACGTGGGCGTCAAGGTCCTGGGTCATGCACTGAGCGACGCGGGTTTTGACGTGGTGTATTCCGGTTTGCGAAAGCCGGTCGAGCGGATCGTTGCGCTGGCGGTCGAGAACGAGGTCGATGTGATCGGGCTCTCTATTCTGTCGGGTACTCACCTGGTGCTGTGCGAGCAGATGAAGCGAGAGATGAAAAAACGTGGTCTGTCTATCCCCTGGATCGTCGGCGGCAACATTCCGGACGGCGATCTCGAGGCGATCAAGACATTGGGAGCCACGGCGGCCTTTGCCACCGGGAGCCGTCTCGAGGACGTCGTGGGCTACTTGAACACGCTGGCGAAGGACAAGACAAGGTAAGCATGAGCAAAACAGGGCGGAAGATCGATAAAGCGGACCCCGGCGACGTGGTTCTCGAGTCCGGTATAAAAGTCGACCCACTCTATACGCCGGAATCCGTTGCTCGCACAGGTGACCCTGCTACGATTGGCAAACCGGGCGAATATCCGTTTACGAGGGGCATTCATCCCCTAATGTATCGTAAGCGGCCCTTTACCATTCGGCAGTATGCCGGCTTCGGTACGCCGACAGAGACCCACGAGCGCTTCCTCTATCTGATCGACAACGGGCAAACGGGGCTAAACGTGGCGTTCGATCTCCCCACACAAACCGGTCTCGATTCCGACGACCCGCTCGCCACGGGTGAAGTAGGACGCGTGGGCATGTCGGTCGATACGCTCGCGGACTTCGAGGAGGTCTTCGAGGGCATCGATCTCGACAAGATCACGGTGTCGCTCACCATCAATGGAGCGGCCATCACCCTGGTCGCCATGTATTTGGCCGTGGCCCAAAAGTATGGTTTTGACCTCAAGCATCTCAGGGGTACGGCGCAGAACGATATCCTAAAGGAATTCATCGGCCGGGGCACATGGGTGTTCCCAGTGGATCCGTCGGTGAAGCTCGTCGTCGACATCATGGAGTACTGTGCCCGCGAGGTGCCGAAATACAGCCCGGTGAGCGTTTGTGGATACCACATCCGCGAATCGGGAGCCAATCCCGTCCAGGAGATCGCTTACGCATACTGTATCGCCAAGGCGTATGTCGACGAGATGCTGAAACGCGGTCTCGCCATCGATGATTTTGCCTCCCGACTCTCCTTCAACTTCGATATCCACGGAAATTTCTTCGAACAGATCGCGAAGTTCAGGGGAGCCAGGCGGCTGTGGGCGAAGATCATAAAGGAAGACTACGGGGCGACGGATGACAAAAGCGGCTGGCTGCGGATGATCGCCGGCGGGGGTGGGGGCGGGCTGACAAAAGAGCAACCGGAGAACAACATTGCCCGCAGTGCCTACTACGCGCTGGTGAGCGCGCTTTCCGGCACCCAGACCATGGCGCTGTGTTCTTACGATGAGGCATATACCATTCCGACCGAGAAGGCCGCCGAGATCTCGCTTCGCACCATGCAGATCCTCATTCATGAGATGGGCATATGTGACACCGTCGATCCTCTGGGTGGATCGTACTACGTGGAGACACTGACCAATCAAATGGAATCGGCGATAAAGCGCCAGATGGAGGAAGTGGATGCGCGGGGAGGGATCGTCAAATTGGTTGCGTCCGGGGATATTCAGAAGACGGTGTCCCGGCAGGCCTACGAGAGAGAGAAGGCCATCGAAGAGGGGCGAGTGCTCAAAGTGGGCTTGAACTGCTATCGCAAAGCGGAGGACACGCGACCGGTCGGATTTCACGCCTATAGCGAGGCCAATGCCCGAAAGCAAATTGCCCGACTGAACGACGTAAGGAAGCGCCGTGATGCCGAGCGCGTCAAGAAGACCCTGGAGCAGATAAGACAGGATGCCCGCGACAATCGTAATCTCATGCCCGCCGTCGTCGAGGCGGTGAAGGCCTATGCTAGTGTGGGAGAAATCACGAAAACACTGAAGGACGTATATGGGGAGTATCAGGAACCGATCTATTTTTGACAGGGCGAACCACGACTCGTCCGATGATCCTTGGAGTAGAACATGAGCGAGAGTCCGACAAAGACGATACTCAGTCTCGAGCAGGCATTGACCCTTCCATACGCCACCCAACGATTTGTCCAGCTGGGGTGGCGTGTCATTCGCATCGAAAATACGGGAGGCAAGGGAGACCGAAGAGCCGGTGACCCCAACCGCTACATCGGCGAGGATACGGGTGTCGACGATCTGCACACGTATTTCATTGCGCCGAACGTCGGCAAGGAAGCCATCACCCTAAACCTCAAGAAGAAGGGAGGGCAGGAGCTGCTAAGGACGATCATCCGGGAGCTCGGGGTCGATGTCTTTCTCTGCAACACGCTGCCCAAACGGTACACCGAGTTGGGTATCGACTACGCTACCTTGAAGAAAGCAAATCCCGATTTGATTTGGTGTGGCGTTTCAGCGCTGGGACCCGATTACCCGAACACGACGGGCTATGATCCAACCATGCAGGCGCTCGTCGGATATATGTATCTGACCGGTGAGCCGGACCGGGACCCCATGTTGTGCGGTCTTCCCATCGTGGACCTGAAGGCCGGCGACGAGGCATTCGCACAGGTGCTTCTAGCGCTCATGGAGCAAGAGAGGGCAAAAAGGGGCGGCCGAAGGGGCGGTAAAGAGATCCATATATCGATGACCCAGTGCGCCGCTTCATGGCTCATTACCGCGCTGCCGCACCTGCAGTTTACGCGCGATCCGTCCCGGCTGCCCGCACGGGCCGGCAACGAGCATCGGAACTTCATCCCGTGCAAGTGCTACCGCGCCAAAGACGGCCACGTGTTTCTGGCCATCGGCAGCGATCGCCAGTGGCAAAAGCTGACCGAGATCAAGGGTTTCGAGCATCTTGGCAAGGAGGAGTGGAAGACCAACGAGGGCCGTAGACAGGACAAGGAGGACATTTATGCCGGTATAGGCAGGGGGCTGGAGCAATACACCGTGTCCGAGTTCATCGAGGTGTGCTTCGCACGGAATCTGCCTGTGGCTCCCATCAGCTCGATCCACGATGTGGCCGAGCTGGATTTTGTCAAAAATAACATGGTCGCCACGCATCTGCCGCCGGTGGCGGGTTCCGACAAACCGGGGAGACGAATCGCCCTCTTCCCGGCCCCCGTGAAGACCGAGTTCTTGTCCGCGACCCACAATACTCTTGGATGCGCCCCGAGACTGGGCGAGCACAACGAAGCGGTGCTCCGAGAAGCCGGGTTTATTCCCGAAGAGATAAAGAAACTGAGAGAGGACGACGTGATTTGAGAAGAATGGAACATACGGTACCAAACGAATAGCACATGCCGGATAACATCATCAAGATACTCACCTCGTATGACACGCCTCTTAGAGCGTGCGTGACGGGCAATGAAGCCGTGGCGCGAGGAGCCATAGAGGCGAGTGTGTGCGGGGTATTCGCCTACCCCGGCACTCCTTCCACCGAGATCTCCGAGGTCTTCCACGACATCAACCGCTTTCAGAACCACCCCGACTCCAAGAAGGCCTATGCAGATCTTAGCGCACGACCGCTGTACTTCGAATTCAGCGTAAACGAGCGCATCGCTCTCGAAAAGGGGATCGCCTATTCGATTGCTAACCAACGCACCCTGTGTTGCATGAAGAACGTCGGCATGAACGTGGCGTCCGATGCCTTGATGACCATCACCTATCAGACCATCGGCGCCGGGCTGGTCATCGTCGTCTGCGACGATCCGGGGTGCTACTCGAGCTCCAACGAGCAGGATTCGCGTTACTGGGGCAAGATGGCATCCGTCCCCGTGTTCAATCCGGCCGCACCGGCGGACGCCTGCGAGATGACCCGGGATGCGTTTGCCTTATCCGAACAGATCAAACTTCCCGTCATCGTGCGCATGACAACACGGGTGGATCATACGAGGGGGATGGTGTCGTACCGGAAGATTGCGTCTAACGAGCTTGCGCCCGGGTTCGAGAGACGACCGGAGCATATCAACATACCGGCGAGAACGGCCGCGGCTCATCAGGTGCTTGTGGAGAAGCTGGAGGGCGATGTTGTCGATCGTTTCCTCGACAAGCACAGCGCCACCTCGCCAAACGAGGGTGCCGGAGAGCGTCCATTGCTGGGCGTCATCGCCAGTGGGGTGGCCGCTGCGTACGCACGGGAGATCATCACCCGCGAAGCGGACAAGGGCCACAAGGTCGATGTACTGACGCTTGGCCTCATCCATCCCTTTCCGGCGAAGATTGTCCTCGAGTTTTTGCGGGACGGAATTGGCCAGGTTCTGGTCCTGGAAGAACTCGATCCCATCGTTGAAAACGAGGTGCGTATCCTGGCGCAGAAGCATCGCCTCAACGTCGAAATCCTGGGCAAGGACTATGCGGGTCTCTCTGTGGTCGGAGAGTACAACCTGGATATCGTGGGTGAGGCGCTTGCGCGGTTTACCGGCCAGCACGCGATGAAGCCGCAGGGGTTCCCGGCCGCCGATTATGAAAAGCACGTGCAGGAACTGCCGCCGAGACCGCCGGCGCTGTGTGCCGGTTGTCCTCACCGGGCGACGTTCTACACTTTGAAGCTAGCCGTTCCCCGCGAGGACAGCAGCGTCATCATGTGCGGAGACATCGGATGCTTTGGGCTGGGCGCCCTGCCACCCCTGGGGATGATGGACACGATACACCACATGGGGATGAGCATCTCCATGGCCCAAGGGCTCTCGGAAGCGCTCGGCGCCGGTCGTGGAGGGCGGCACCTCGTGGCTCTGGTCGGAGACGGAACCTTCTTTCATTCCGGTATCCCTTCCTTGCTCAACGCCGTCTATACCCGCGCCAATATCCTGGTCATCATCTTCGACAACCGGACGATTGGCATGACCGGGCACCAGGAGCACCCCGGGTCGGCGCACGAGGACAAGTACGAGAGTGTAGAACTCGAATCTCTGCTAAGAGGCATGGGCGTTCGCTTTGTGGAGACGATCGATCCATTCGATATCAAGAGCTGTTTCAATACGATCAACGACGCGATCGCTTTCGACGGCGTCTCCGTGGTGGTGTCGAAGTCACCCTGTTTGTTCTGTGAAGAGTTCGAGGGCGAGGCTCGCCGGGGCCGCCGGGTCGTCGTCGACCAGACCCTGTGCAACACCTGCCACAACCAGGATGACGTGGAGCTGCCGTGCTCGAAGGTCGTATCGGCCCGGAACGGCCTGTCAAAAGCCAGAGCGTTGCTGGTGGCCGAGAACCACATCCCCTCGAGTGAGCAGCGGTGCCCGGCCAACATATGCAATCATGGATTCTTGAGCTCCATTCTTGCGGGAGACTACAAGGAAGCCCTCGAGATCGTGCGCGACAAGATCCTCTTCGCGCGGGTATGCGGCGAGGTGTGTCACCGGCCCTGTGAGTTCCTCTACCGCGCGGACGGTGGTGTGGAGGGTCGCACGGACGGCAGTGGAATCGTTCCCATAAAACGGTTGAAAGAATTCGTCTCCACCATAGAAGAGAACTTCAATGACTTCTCGGGCCAGAAGCCGACGGCCGCATCGGGTGAAAAGCGCACGCACAGGGTCGCCGTCATCGGCGCCGGGCCTGCCGGCTTGAGCGCCGCCTATGATCTCATCCGAACCGGCTACGATGTCACCGTCTTCGAAAAGGAGAAGGCGGCCGGGGGACTTTTGAGGTTTGCGATTCCTGGGTTCCGAGTGAGCAAAGAAGCCTGCGAGGCCGAGATCTCAGTCCTCCGCGATCTTGGGGTGAGATTCGAGTTCGACAAGGCCCTGGGCAGGGACTTCGCACTCGACGATGTGGCCGATGATTATGCCGCCGTGGTTGTGGCGGTCGGCATGGGAATATCGTCCACGTTGGACATCATCGACATCAACATTCCCGTCTCAAAACGCTATGCGGCGATCGAGTTCTTACGCGAATTCAACGACAACACGCTTCGCATCGAGCCCGGTGCGAGAATTCTGGTGATCGGGGGCGGCAACAGCGCTGTCGATGCCGCGAGAGCGGCGAAGAGGCACGATGCCAAAAGCGACGTGATCATATCGTGCGTCGAAACGCGTGACGAGATGCCGGCCTTCGAGGAAGAAATCGAATCGGCGGTGCGGGAGGGCATACAGATCATAGACGGCAGCGATGTGGAGGCGTGTGTCGCGGGCTCCGGCGACGGCGCCCGTGTGATGCTCAAGTCGCTAAACGGGCAGAAGAAGGCGTGGGATGTGTCGTGTGACTATGTCATCACCGCCATCGGACAACGTGGAGATCGGACAGCGATAGGGCAGGGCGGTCTAAAAACCAACACAGAAGACAGGATCATCACAGACCCGGCGGGCGGGCGCACGGATACCAAGAACGTGTTCACGGCCGGGGATATCACCGCGGGCAATCATGTCAGTGTGATCGGCGCCATCGCCAGCGGCAAGCGGGCGGCGGTGGGCGTGCGGCAGCGGCTCGAGGGCTACGACCTGCCCTATGAGGGGCAGGAGGCGTTGGATGTCTTGAACTCACCGCAGACGCCGGGGCGAAGACCGCCGAGGCACAGCGACGGCAGGCTCGATGAGACGCAGGTCGCCCGGGACATGCCGGCATTCGAGATCTTTCAGGCGTGCGCAAAGTGCGACCACTGTATCGAGAACTTTGGCTGTCCCGCCTTGATCAAGGTCAAGGGCAGGGTCCGGGTCGATGACTTTCTGTGCACACGCTGTGGTCTGTGTCTGGACGTGTGTCCCAATGACGCCATACAGTGGGCCACGTGAGGTTTAAGAAGATGAGCGCGTCGCAAAAACTACTGGTGGCCGGTGTGGGAGGCCAGGGCGTTGTATTTTTGACGACCCTCATCGTCGAAGCAGCGCTCTGTGCGGATCTCAGCGTCGCCAGCAGCGAAATCCACGGACTCGCACGACGAGGCGGATCGGTGGTGTCCGGCATTACGATTGGGGAGAACACCTACGGTTTTATCGAGCGCGGCGGAGCGGATTTCTTGATCGGGCTCGAGCCCCTGGAAGCCCAACGATCCTTGCCGTTTCTAAACCCGCGCACCCGCGTGGTCATCGATAATCGCAGAGTACTTCCATACGCGGTCAATGCCGGCAAGGCGTCGTATCCCGATTCGCGGTCGTTCATCGAATACCTGCAAAAGAATACCCAGCAGGTGGTGGTGATCGGGGAGACCGACGTGAACCTGAGCCCGATTCTGAGCAACATTCACGCGTTGGGAACGGCATCGACACTCGATGGTTTTCCGATACCCAGTGAGCACGTTGAAAAAGCCATTGAGGTCGTTGCCAAAGAGAGATATAAGGATGAGAACCTGGAAGCGTTCCGGTTAGGAAAAGCTTATGTCACACGATAACTCATCGCGATCGGGCGGCTTCGGTCATCGCCTCACCATCGCCTTTACCATCAACGGAAGAGGCGTCACCCGGGAGATCCGACCCGCTTTACGATTGATCGACCTCATCCGCGACGACCTCGGTTTGAAAGGCACCAAGCCCGGCTGCCTCGAGGGCGAGTGCGGCGCCTGCACGGTTCTGGTGGATGGTGACGCCGTCAACTCCTGTCTGTACCTCGCCGCCAACATAGACGGCAAGTCCGTCACCACCATCGAAGGCTTATCCGCTGGTGTCGACGGTCCGGGCTTAGACCCCGTTCAGCGGGCCGTGGTCGAGCACGGGGCCGTTCAATGCGGTTTCTGCACCTCCGGGATGATCATGGCCATCGAGTCGTTCAAGCGCCAGTGCGACACCGATGGTGTCGTTCCCAACCGGGAGCGCATCAAGAAGAGTCTCGAAGGTAACCTGTGCCGGTGTACGGGATACAAGAAAATCATCGATGCCGTTCAATCCTTGTTCGAGCAAGTCCAAGGAGCGGATGGAGCGTCATGAAGAAGTCACTAAAAGTCATCGGCAAGCCGACGCCCAAACTGGACGGCCACCTCCGGGTGAGCGGCAAGGCGGTCTACGGCCACGACATTAGCCTGCCGAATATGCTGTATGGCGCCATACTTCGTGCCCAATACCCTTGTGCCAAAATCAAAGCGATCGATGTCTCCAAAGCGGCAAAGCTTCCCGGCGTGGTGTGTGTCATCACGGCCGACGATGTGGATGTTGCCCACATGAGCCACAAGAGAGATCACCCCGTCTTGAAAAAAGGCGAGGTCAACTGCATCCGTGATGAGATCGCCGCCGTCGCCGCGTCAACCAAGGAGATCGCACGTAAGGCACTGCGCCTGATCGAGGTTGAGTACGAGGTAAGGGAAGGCATCTTCGATCCGGCGGACGCCTTGCAGGAAGATGCCCCGGGCATCAACAAGTACGCCCGGGGTGATGAGGGGAAGAACATTGCCCAGACATTTCATTACGAGCACGGGGATATCGAGGAGCAGAAGGCAAAGAGCACGTGCATCGTCAAGCGCCGTTACGTCTTGCCGCGGGTGACCCACTGCTGTCTGGAGACGAGCGTCGTTACCGCCGACTACTCGCAATCGGACGGACGGCTCACCCTGTACAGCTCGACACAGGTGCCATTCCTCTACCAGAGGGACATGGCCCGTGTGCTGAAGATGGATCCGTCCAATATCCGGGTCGTGCAGCCGGTGATCGGCGGCGGCTTTGGCAGCAAACTGGACATGTACCCGTTCGAGCCCATCTGCGCCTTGTTGTCCATGACGTGCGGACAGCCCGTGCAAATCGCCTTCAGCCGGGAAGAGGAGTTTGTGGCGTCGCCAACCCGACAGGCCATGGTGATCGATCTCACGACCGGGGCCGACGCCGAAGGGAGGTTCACGTTCAGGGAGGTGGAGATCACCAAGGATAACGGCGCCTACACGTCGTGGGGCGCGACGACATCGTTTGTTATGATGCAAACCTTCTCCTCGTTGTACCACGCTCCCGCCTGCGTGTTCGATGCCCGCGCCGTCTACACCAACAACCCCTACGCGGGCTCGTTCAGAGGATATGGCAACCCCCAGTCCACCTTCGCCCTGGAAAGGAATATCGACCTCATGGCGGAGGAATTGGCAATGGACCGGGCGGCGATACGCCTCGTCAACGCCAACTATAAGGGAGAGAAGACGGGACAGGGTCTCGAGTACGCGACGTGCGGCCACAAGGACGCCCTCGACACCGTCATCGCCAAAAGTGACTACACGCGCAAGAAGCGCGAATACAAAGACGCCCCGTCGGCGAGATACAAGAGGGCGATGGGCTTTGCCTCCATGCTCCACGTGGCCGGAGGCGCCAAGATCTATCGGTCGGACGGCTGTGGCACGACCGTGAAACTGGACAATTTTGGTCATCTGATCATCATTACGGGCTCGAGTGAAATCGGCCAGGGATCGGAGACGGTGCTGGCCATGATGGCGTGCGAGGAGTTAGGGATCGACATGTCGAAAATCAAGGTCATCAACACGGATACCGATATCAAGCCCTGGGACGTGGGTGTGCATGCGTCTCGAACGAGTTTCGTGGCCGGCAACTCTCTTCTGGGAGCGATCGGCAGGCTCAAAGACAAGATCTCTCCGTGGGCCGCTCGTTATCTGAAGACCGATATCGAAGACCTGGACTACGACAATGGGGAGATCGGATGCAAGACGTCGGGCCGGTCGGTCAAGATCGACAAGGTGGTAAGAGAGCTCCATTTCCAAGACCCGAACGTGCTATGCATGGAGTCCTACTACTATGAACCGGCGAGTGATTTTCAGGACGCGGGATACAAAGGCAACGTGTCAGGCGCGTACGCCTTTGCATCGCAGGCCATCGAGGTCGAAGTGGATACGTACACGGGACAGGTCAAAGTCCTGGATGTTTACGTCGGCCAGGATGTCGGCCGCGTATTGAATCCTCTCGGGTTGATGGGCCAGATCGAGGGAGGGGTGGTGATGGGGATGGGCTATGCCCTCACCGAGGAACTGGTGGTGGCAAAGGGCCAGGTGGTTAATCCGACCTTTCACAACTACAAGATACCGTCGGCCTGCGACATACCCGAGATCCATTTCTACCCGATCGAGACGCATGACCAGGCGGGACCCTACGGAGCAAAAGGCGTGGGTGAAGCGCCACTCATTCCGACGCCGGCGGCCATCGCGAACGCGGTGTCGAACGCGTTGGGCGTGGAGATAAACGCGTTGCCGATGACACCCGAGAATGTTCTAAAAGCCATCAAGGATAGACCATGAATTTTGACCTGGTGAGTCCAACGACAACCGAGGATCTACTGCGCGCGATCGATGAGCACCGGGGGCGTCGATTCCGGTTCGGAGCCGGTTATACCGATCTCTTACTGGACCTCGAGGAGCAGCAGGACAACGAGCTGACCGTGATCAACCTGGCCAGGTTGAACGACCCCTCGTTCACTTCCATTGTGCACGATGGTGGTGAAATGAGGATCGGAGCGCTTGTCACGGCGAGCCGGATCATCGCCGACAGGAAATTGCAGAGTCGGTATCCCGTTTTGTGCCAGGCGGCGGGCCAGCATGGTTCGCGGCAGATCCGCCACACGGCCACCGTCGGCGGCAATCTATGTACGGCCTCGCCCGCGGGCGATATGGCCTGTGCATTGGTGGCGCTGCGGGCTCGCTGTGACATCCTGCCGGCGCGTGGAGATGCTCGTAGCCTTGCGGTGAGCGATTTCTTCCTTGGCGTACGAGAAACCGACCTCAAAGAGGACGAGGTTTTGCGTCGCGTCATCATACCCACCGATGACGGTGAAGTGAAGACACACTCTGATTTTATCAAGATCGGCAAGAGGCGTTCTATGGAGTGTGCGGTCGTATCGATTGCATACCATATCGAAAGCGATGGAGACGATACGATGACGCGCGCCGGTATCGCCATTGGCTCGGTGGCGCCGACCATCAAGTATGCTCGATCCGCCTGTGAGTATCTCGTGGGCAAGAGACTCTCCTCGCTTGGACCGTCCGAGCGTGACGAGTTTGCCGCAAAGGTCGTGGAGTATGCATCACCGATCTCCGACATCCGGGCGTCGGCGTGGTACAGGGAAGATGTGCTCTTTAACATGAGCAAGAGTATTTTGGAAAATCACTAGAGGGTGAAGAAAATGCCAGTTTCGGAGAGGGAGAAGGTCACCGGTATGATTAAATTGTCGCACAACGAAAATCCTTATGGCGCATCGCCGCTGGCGCTAAAAGCGATCAAGGACCACTATCGTTCGGTATATCGGTACCCCGATGCCGTGCACAGAACGCTCAAAGAGAAACTGGCGCGAAAGCACGACGTGTCGGTAGAGAACATCACCATCGGATCGGGCGCGGTGGGCGTAGTCGATCTGGTGATCAAGGCGCTCGTCCATGCCGATGAAAACGTGGTGACGGCTGAGAAGACTTTTGTGGCCTACGGCTTTCTGGCCGCGATCAATTGCAGGATATGCAAACGTGCTTCGATGGTGGAAAATACGATCAGCCTGGACAGCATGCGGGCCCAGTGCGATGACAAGACGAAGGTCGTTCTCATCGCTAATCCCAACAATCCCACGGGCACCATCGTCTCGCACGGTGCGGTGGGCGAATTCCTGAAGGCGATGCCACCGCACATCGTGGTGGTGGTCGACGAGGCGTATGCCGAGTATGTGACCGACGGCTCTTATCCCAATTCGCTGGAGCTACAGAAAACGTTCGACAACCTCGTTATCCTGCGATCGTTCTCCAAGATCTATGGTCTCGCCGGCCTTCGCATCGGCTACGGAATCGGCCATCGAGATATTATGAAAACACTCGAGAAGAGCTACACCCTTTTCTCCGTCAATCGGCTGGCTGCGGTCGCCGCTTTGGCCGCGCTCGACGACACCGAGTTCGTGACTAAATGCGCCCGCGCCAACGACGAGCAGCGGTCTTTGCTTTACGGGGAGCTCAAGGGCATGGGATTCAACGTGACGCCGTCACAGGGCAATTTCGTCATGGTGGAATTCAGCGCGTCGAGCGAGAGGGACCGGATATTCAATGCGCTGAAGAATAACGGCATCCGTGTTCAATCGTTGGGCCCATTCGGCGTCGACAACGGATTGCGAATCAGCGTGGGGCGGCCGGAGGAGAATAAGCAGTTGCTGGAGTGTCTGAGGGGGGCCGGCTGAGGTCCATCAGACCTCAATAAACACCTTAGAAGACAGCCGCAATACGTGGATAATACAAACAGTACGATGTCTGGCGGTTGAGTCCCCAGGTCTGATGACCCCGCCAGCTCTACAACCCACTTGATTCCTCAGCCCCACGCGGGCGTTTCAAGAGTGCCCCCATGCAAATCACCGCCCGCCAAACTCCCTCACCCAATGCTGCACCACGGTCAGATTCGTGTTCACCTCACGCCGGTCTGAGGCCAGGGGGCTCATGATCAGAAACTTCTCCAGATCGGCGGGCGACTGCTTGAAGTAGGGGTAGGAGACCGTGGGCAGATTCAGCTCGTTGCTATTGAAGAGCAGCTCGGGCGTGCTGAGTTCCAAGCCGCTCGGCCCCTCGCGAAAGCGTACCTCCATAATGTCACCGCCGTTGGTCGAGTAATGCAGCGACTTGCCATCGGCGCCCCAGGTGCCATAGGCATAGTCGCCGAGTGAGACCTGCCACTTGCCGCTCCCGCTGGGGAAGGGGGTCACATACATGTTCCATTCGCCCGACTCGTTGGAGTCGTAGGCGAGGTAGCCTCCGGCAGGCGACATGAGGGGTGCATCCTCATCGGCCGCTGTCGCGATAAGCGCGACGGTTTCCTTGGTCTCGAGATCCATATAATGGATGTCATCCTGGCGTCCTTTAATGCTTCGTTTAAAAACGATGTATTTCATATCGGGTGAAACGGTCGGCATGCCCCCGTCGATAACCGGCTCTCGCACACCGGTGCCGTCCGCCGCCTTGCGGTAGACGCTATCCGGGCCCGCCGACCAATAATAGATGTCCTTGCCATCGGGACCCCACGCGGGATAGATGTCGAGGCCCGACTCAAACGTAAAGCGCGTCCGCGATTGACGCGCGATATCATAGATCCACAGGTCCGGGTTTTCGTCGTTGTATTCGGTGACGACCGCCCGCTTACCATCGGGCGAGAAGTTAGGGAATCCCCGACCCGGCCCGGGCTCGGAGATCGGCTCACTCACCGTACCGTCGCGATGCAGCCAGCGCATGACAAACGCATTGACATTGGCACCCATGAGGTAAACCAGTGTGCCATCGGCGCCCACGCTACCATGGCCGCTGCCGGCGGAGACGATAAACGGCTCGCCGGTGGCGGCGAGTTTACTCAGAGAAAACGGCAACGCCCAGATTCCGCCGTTTGCCCCCGGTCGGCGAAAGACAATATGTCCGGTCGGCGAGTAACGCGGCCGGTGTAGACGTTGGCCCGCGATCTCGAGCAACACCCTGCGCTCGCCGTTCGCGTAGACCTCGATCCGGTCGGGTTGCGAGGCCGACGGATGGGGGAGAAAGAGAATGCCGCGATCTCCCGGCAGCGCACAGGGCTCGTGGTGGTCGCCCTCGTCGGGCCCGACGTCCAGAAACACCTTTTCATCGCCGCCCTGCACGGGCACTTCGAGCAGCCCCGACCCACCGGTCCCAAAAATGATGCGGCCGTCTTCGGTCCACGTTCCACCCGTTCCCCCGGTAAAACCCACGGCCGGGTCACACACCAGCACGGTGGCGCCACCGGTTGCCGGTACGCGCCAGATCTTACCCTCGGCAAAATAGCCAATCTGTGTTCCGTCGGGTGACCAGAAGGGGAAACGCGGCGCGCCGCCACCGGTGACAATCGTGATCGAGTTGAGATCATCGAGCGGTTGCACCACGAGATCGCCACCCAGGACATAGGCCACCTTCGACCCGTCCGGTGACACGACGGGTTCGGCGGGCGCATCGCCGTGGGATACCACGGGGATCCGAAACTTGCGAAGCGGTGGCTGCGGCATCGACGACTGCATCACCTGGCGTGTGGTGAGGATGGCGGCAATGACGAGCAGTGCGGCGACGGCATAGGGGATGATCGTCTTCACGCGCGAAGCCGGCGCGGCCTTGGGCGCGGCGGGAGCGTCCTCCACCTCGCCGCGGATCACCTTGTCGATTAAGATGCGGGCCTCGCCGATATCCCTCAGGCGCTGACGCGGGTCTTTGTCGAGACAACGGTCGATCAGTTTGCGGATGGCGGGCGGCGTGTCACCGGGAAGTTTGTCCAGGTCCGGGTGTTCTTTCAACACCGAGGCGAGCGTGTCCGAGATGGTATCGCCCGTAAAGCCGCGCGTGCCGGAGAGCATTTCGTAGAGGACACACCCAAAGGCAAAGATGTCGCCGCGGCGGTCGACTCGTTTGCCGCGGGCCTGCTCGGGACTCATGTAACCGGCCGTCCCCAAGATCACGCCCTGCACCGTCGGGCTGCTGGCCAAAAGCGTCGGCGAGTTGGCGATGTCGGATTCGGTGTCGCTATCGAGGGTTTTGGCAAGGCCAAAGTCCAGCACCTTGACGTGGCCGTCCGGAGTGACTTTGACGTTGGCGGGTTTTAAGTCGCGGTGGATAACCCCCTGGTCGTGGGCGGCCTCCAGCGCATCGGCTATCTGCAACGCGATCGCCAGCGACTCATCGACCGGGATTGGCCCCGTCTCCAGCCGCTGCGCCAGATCCTCGCCCTCGACATACTCGAGGACCAGGACGTGCTTGCCGTTGGAGTGCTCGGTGCCGTAGATGGCCGCGATGTGGGTGTGGTTGAGCCCGGCCAGGAGCTTGGCCTCCCGGTCGAAGCGCGCGAGGCGCTCCTCGTCCATGGCAAAGGCCTCGGGGAGCAGCTTCAAGGCCACGTCCCGATCGAGCTTGGAGTCTCGGGCCCTGTAGACTTCGCCCATCCCCCCGGCCCCGACCTTCGCGGAGACCTGGTAATGTGCAATGGTTTGTCCGATCATGGGATAGACCATTGTGGACTAAGAATTAGCCGTTGTCCAGGCTTCGTTTGGTCTTGGTTCCGGCGTGGGGATACATCGAGGGCCGTAACGTCCGAATCTACGACTGCATTCGACCGACCGGCGAGCTACGAAATCATCACTGATGAATTGTGTGCTTTGACGCGGAATACTCGAGATGCGTGTAAGCGGTCCTTCGGTTTTGGAGACTCGCAGTTGCGGGATACGCCTGTGGTATACTCTCGCTCTTAATCTCGCGGAGGATATGCATTGCAGACGGCGACAACGGGTCTTCCCGTATCACCGGAGAATTCTCGCAGCCGCCAGGTCGAATTCCTGACCATCGGTGGCATTGTCTTCGTCGGCCTGCTACTGCGGCTTCCGCTGTGGATGGCGCCCGGCCCCGGCCGGGATGAAGCAGCCTACCATTATTGGGTGCATCACCCGGAACCGGTCTTTGCGCCGCTTCTGCAGGCGGCCGTGCGTTGCTTCGAATTCATCGGGTCTTGCTCGCTCTGGTCGCTTCGCGGCCCAGTCGTCCTGCTGGGGGTAGTGGCGTTGATGCTGAATGACCGCCGATTGCGGGAGGCCGGCGCCAGTCTGAACTCCCGGCGGCTGGCGCTCGCGACGCTCGCCTTTACGCCGTGGCAGTCCTTTGCCGGGTCCATTCTCCATCCCGATAACTTCTTTCTGGTGGGGATGCTGGTATTGGTCATTGCCGTGCAACGCAAACAGATTCTGCTCAGCGCCGTTGTTGCTTCGTCGATGGTGCTGGCGAAGCCCACCGGATTATTGATGTTACCGGTGGTGTGGTGGTTGGCGGGTCGCCTGGGCACCTCGCCGGCCAGGCCGTCGGCTCCGTCACTGCGATGGCGTGTGACGACATCCCGCCTGATGTTGCTCTCGACCCTCGTGGCATTTGTTCTACTCATGGATCGTTCCATGCTCGACGGCATCGCCAATTTCGGTCGCATGGCCGGCGTGGTCCCACTCGCATCTCGGCTGTCGGCGTGGAGCCTGGCTCTGGTTTTTCTGGGGGGTCCGCTGCTGCTTGTGTTGTCCATCCCGGGCATCCGACAGAGATGGACCATCATGCGCCATAGAGGTCAGAGCGAGGCAAGGCGGGAAGCGGAGGCCGCGCTGGCTATCGCCGGTATCGTTCTCGTGTTCTTTATTTCAGCGGCGATCTTTCGCGACCAGTTCAAAGCAAACTGGGTATTGCCCGCGTTCGTCCTGCTGTGGCCCATTCGTCTCCCGCGGTGGCCGCGTTCTGTTCTGGCGGTGGGTCTGGTCCTGACGGTCATGGGTAGTGTCGGGCAGTCGATCGTGTTCTTGCAGTCCGGGATGGGGGGCTCGGCAAAAGCCGTGTTGACGGGAATAGAGAGTGTGTCGAACTACGAGCTCCATGCGAGTGTGCGGGAGGCGAAGGTGTCATCCAGCCTAACGTGGCATCACCGCGCGGCCGAGTACGGAGATGT
>JAOTUR010000212.1 GCA_029863805.1 Candidatus Krumholzibacteriia bacterium
CGGGCCGCTGGTGCGCGTGTTCAATTCCGACGCGACCGTCGTCGCGCTGGGCATGAAGCTGCTCCTTCTCGCCGGCCTGTTCCAGTTCTTCGATGCCGTGCAGTTCATCGCCGACGGCGCGCTGCGCGGCGCCGGAGACACGAGGGTGCCCATGCTGATCATCGTGGGGGGGGCGTGGTTCGTTTTCCTGCCGACGGCGTGGCTCATGGGCTCGGTGCTCGAGCGCGGCGTGGTGGGCGCGTGGGCGGGGGCCCTGCTCTACATCACCGTCGTCGGCGCGCTCATGTTCGCGCGCCTGCGCGCCGGGCGCTGGCGTTCGATCGTGCTCGAGCGCTGAGCGGGAGGGAGGGGGGTACGCTAGCCGGCGCCCAGCGCCATCTTCAAGGCCGCGCGCTCTTCGTCTCCCAGCTTGCGCCGCGCCTCGCCGTCGGCGATCTCCACGGCGTACGCCCGATTGAAGTTCGAGCCGACCAGGCTCGAGAGCAGCACGCCGTTGCGGTTCTCGTCCAGCAGGCAGAGCGAATAGCTCTGGTGGCCCGCGACCCCCTCGAAGGCGTTGTAGCGGAACAGACCGATGCGCTTGAAGTGGCGGCGGCTCTCCACGCTGAGGGCGTCCAAGTCCGCGCGCAGCCGTTCCACTTCGCGCGCGTTGCTCTCCACGACCCGCAGCATCGCTTCCAGCGAGTCGACCTCGCCCTCCCCCCGGCCCTTCACCCAGGCGAAGCGCCGGGTGACCCGCCCAACACGCGAGGCGATAACCACCGATAACACCAACGCCGCCCCCGCGACGACCGCGAGTGCGACGAAGACAACGCCGATATTCTGGCCGACGGCCTGATGAATGCTTTCCACGATACCCGGACGCAGAAGAAGAGGAGTGCGTCGGCGGCAATGCTAGTCCGTCCGGGGCGGCCGTGTAAACAAGATTTGCGGGGCGGCGGGAGGGGTGCGGCGCTCTTCAAAGCTCCGATCAATGCCCGCCTTCGACGCTCCGTCCGATTCGACTGAACCGAGGTTCTCTCTCGGACGGGTCCCATGACCAGTAGATGAACTCGGCTACCCCGACGATATTCTCTCGCGGGAGGGGGCCCCAAGCCCGACTGTCCGCGGAGGCGGAGAGATCATCCCCGAGCATGAACAGGGTCTGATCCGGCACCGTGAACGGCCCGAAGTCCCTGACCGTATCGAGCGTGGAGGCCTCCATCGTGCGAGCCCAGGGAGCCGCGATCGTCTGTCCGTTGACCAGGAGCAAGCCACCACGAATCTCTACGTCCTCACCCGGGAACGCAACGACGCGCTTTATGTAAAGCGTCCGGTTGTCTCCCGGGTACCTGAACACCAGGACGTCTCCGCGCTTGTCCTCGTAGCTATCGGGCGTCTCCAGCCGCGCGATAAAGTAGTCCCCGAACAGAAGGCTTGGACTCATAGACTCGGTCGGCACCCTGAACGCGTCTATGGCCAGCGCACGCTCCACCGGGATCGAAGCCATCGCGACCACGGCTATCGCGCCCACATAGACGTACCATCGATTGAAGGATTGCGCCTTGTACTCTCGCAGCAACCTGGCGGTCCGAAGTGCATCGACGAGGGCGCCGACCGACAGCGCAAGGCCGGCGACCACCACAAAGGTCATGCCCCAGAAACTGAGAAGCAGCCCGGCAATCTTCGCCACCAAGACCAAGGCCACGCCACCGGTCCAAAGCAGCAGCGCCCTCCGCGGCTGACCGTTGTAGAGCTGGCCCAGCCCGGGCAGGAACAACGAGGCGGCAGCCGCTTTGTACGGGCTCCTCGCTCCCGCCGGGCGCTTGATGCCCCGGTCGATCGCCAGCAGGACAAGCCCTATGATCCAGGGAATGAACACCATGAGGCACCTATTCAATTCCGCTTTTTTCTTACGGGAACAGCAAACAGAACGAACAACACGCACAGCAGAAAAAGCGCAAACAGGTTTTGACGCCCGGGGAGGAATCCCAGACAACCCAGGAATCCAAGAAAACCCAAGAATCCTAATCTGTTCACCTGTCCTCCTCCTCCGTGAAATGTCTTCGCGAGAGACTACGGCAGGGACACGCGGCGATAGGTGTTTCGCGCCGCCTAACGTTCGCCAAAGAACCGATATGACCCCACCTCGGTCAATTCCGCAGGCACCGGAGCCTCCTCGCAGCGGTCCTTTATCTGAGCCGTAAAAGCTTTGAACGAGTCCAACTCGCCCAAGGGATTGCTACCCTCAGCGCCCTCGAGTGACACGATGTGAACGAAACTCACCCCGTCATCCAACTTGAATGAGGCGTACCGTAGTCCCTCAGGCTGGTCGCGTTTGAGTTGCTCGAAGACCTTTGCGATGAAGCTCTCATTCTCTGCCGCTCGATCAGATTTCACTTTGTACCGGACCATGACTCTCTTCATTCGTTTCCTCCTATTTCAGTCGTGACCAGTGATGAAACGCCGGATCAGGTCCCCGATACGATCATCCGACGCGTTGAGTTTGGTCATCAATGTTGTGTGGTTCCGATTTGGCACCTCTATGACCTGAACGGTGTGGTTTCCAGCCGCCCGCATCGCCTCTCCAAACCTATCGTTCTGCCGCCGCCGCCACTCGTCGTCGCCGTCAGCGTAGATGAGGAGCATGCGGCCCTCCGCCGTTTCGATGTGAGGCGTGACGGACGCTGCCAACCAATCATCGGGATCGGGTCCCCAAACATCCTTCGGTCGGTCGGCGGCAGTCTCCTCGACATAGAGGAACGCGCTGATCAGAATCGATCCACGAATCGAGGTCAGGGTCAGATCGTGTGCGCCCAACAAAGTTGGGTCGAGGGCGAGCAGAGCCGCGAGGTATGCTCCGGCTGAGTGACCGGCGACATAGACGTTGTCGGGGTCGCCGCCAAAGCGATCGATGTTCTCGAGCACCCAGGCCGTTGCGGACGCCGCGTCCTGGACGTGAGCAGGATGCATGACGGAAGGCGTGAGACGGTAGCTCGCCGAAACCACACCGATTCCATCGGGAACCAGCCGTCGCGCGACCAGCCATCCGACGTTTCTGTCTCCGGCTCGAAGAGCTCCGCCGTGGAAGAACACGACTACGGGGACGTCGTTCACTCCCTCGGGCATGTATATGTCGAGGAGATCCTTTCCGCCCTCGTACTCGACCTCACTCATGTAATCGACGCCCTCAGTGACTACCCACTGGGCGGTCACCGGGATGGCTGCCAAGAGGAGGCCAGCGCTCAGGCCGATCGATCGTGTGATCCGCACCATCTCCCACGCTCAATAATTTATGATCCCTCTTAGCTTTGTCGCTTGCGTGCTTTGTAATGACCCAGGAACAGAAAAAGCCATCCCAGTACGAACAATACCATCACGTGCAGCGGGGTGCCTGGGGCCTCTCCTTCAAAGGCTTTCAAGAAAGGCAGGCCGGCTATTCCGCAAGTGAACCATGCCGCAATCAAGAAAAACACGTAACCGGCTAGTTTAAGGTCGGCTGCTGGGGACGCATCTTTCAGAGCCATGCGTTCCTTCGTCCATAACCTCAGTATTCCGATGAAGAACAGCAAAATCAAAGTCCCGCCGAAACCGAACACCGGGGGGATATGCCCGATAAACCCGATCAACATGCTGAAAGCAAGTGCCAGAAAGCCTCCTATTCCATACTTCCATACTGTCGATCCTTTCGCGCCCGACTGGAGCAACGTGCCAATAAAGGCGACTAACGCCGCCACAGGCACTCCGAAAATCCCCCACGTTAAGAACCAGGGGCCGGTAACCGCCCACATTGTCTGATTAAGCTCATCCATTGTTAGATCTCTGATAGCCTCGCTCACAAGAATAGATCCAATCACTCACCAGGAAATGGCCCAGATCACGGCAATCCAGAAGAGTGCCAAGCCAACTCTCTGTTTTGTCATTTTGCTTTCCTCCAAAGAGTTATTAAGCCCAACGGCTCGTCGATCAGCGGCGCGGCCGTGCCGCGTCCGTCTGCATCGCTTTGCTGGGAAGTATCCGTCAGCAGGGCCGCCCTGCTCTCATGTGTGGGCATACAACGCCGTGCTTAGGTACTTCATCCCTGAATCAACCGCCACCGTGACCACTGTCTGGTCAGGTCCCAGACGCTCGGCGACCCGCAACGCCACCGCTACGTTTCCTCCCGTGGAGGTGCCTGCAAAGATGCCTTCATGCCGGGCGAGGCGCTGGGCGGTCTCCATCGCTTCCTCAGTCGATGCTGTCTGGATCTCGTCAGCGAGCGTCTCGGTCCATAACGGCACGATGAACCCAACGCCGGTGCCTTCGATCTTGTGAGACCCGCTCGGCCTGCCCGACAATACAGCCGACTCCTCCGGCTCTACCGCGACGATGTGCACTGCCGCGTTATGGACTCGAAGGCGTGTAGAGATCCCCCGCAATGACCCGGCGGTGCCGACGCTCTGGACGAAGGCGCTGACCCGTCCGTTGGTCTGCTCCCATATCTCCTCGCCCATCCGTTCGTAGCTGGATAGCTGATCAGCATTGTTCAACTGATCCGTCCAGTAGCTCCCGGGAGCGGAGGCGAGTATTCTCGCCGTCTCGATCATCTCGAGCGTCAGTGCCTTCGTCGTCCCGCCGGTTGGGCTGGGGACAAGTGTGAGGCGGGCACCCAACGCCGTCATGTGGTCCCGTTTCTCCTTGCTGAATGCCTCCGATGTCACGATCTGAAGAGGGATGCGCTTCGCCGCGCACACGAAGGCGAGCGACACGCCCGTGCTTCCACCCGTGTACTCAACCACCGAACCACCCGGCCGCAGCCGTCCGTCCGCCTCGGCCGCCTCGACCATCGCGAGCGCCATACGGTCCTTCATGCTCCCCGTCGGGTTCTCGTATTCCAGCTTGATTAGAATCCTGGCGCTCCCCTCCGGGACCATATGCCGGAGGGGAATGAGCGTCGTTCGGCCGATGGTGCTGAGTACCGTCACGCTTTGTCCTTCCTAGCTAGGCGGCAATCGCAGTCCCGAAACCGAGGCGATCCAGATCCCGAGCCATCATCAGCCGGTACGCGTTTCGAACTCTGCCAAACGCTCAACCCAACGGTCACCATAGCCTCGAAGCACGCTCACCTTTCTTCCAATCATGTCTCGATCTCCCTGTAGAACGCCACATTGTCCAAGCAACAGGTGCACATCAGGACGATCGGCATCAACGTGCGTCAAAATGTGCTCCCCAATCGCCCTCGCCGCTGCAACCTCCCCAACGCTGAACTTGTCCTCCGCTGCCTTAAAAAACGTTTCGTAATACAGCTGATTTGTAGTACGAAAGATCGCCCAGATGCTCAGCGCGGAGTCCGCATCACGCAACTCCAGGGGGTCGAACGAAGCAAACACCCAGCAAAAGGGGCATTTATCCAGCGTGACCTTATCAATAGAGGCGGCCTCAAAAGACTCCGCCAACTCCCGGCCGTCAATGAGTCTGAATCCCAGAGCGGCTTTGCATTCGCCTTGATCGCCGTTAACAGCCCCATAGAACATGGCACGCCCAGGCGACGTGAATAGGAGCCCACATCGGTCCCCGTCCTCATTCTGAGCCGTCAACATTCGGTTCCTGCCCCAAGTCGGTATAAAGAAGACATGATCATGCAGAGATGGCCGAGATTCCGCGCTCAAAAACCCCGCGCGAAGCTCGTTGCGTCTGGCTTCAGACTCGGGTCCTGATTTCAAGTACTCTTGGCAGACGTCATGATTACGCGACAAACAGGCTTGTATATCGACCGGGTCCCACGGCGGACGAACTTCGGCCCCGCCGCCGGCAAGAAGTCTCTTCAATCCATCGATAAAGCCCATTGTTATCGAATCCTCGAAACCATCTGCCTAACGGCCTGCCGCTCTGCTGCCAGTCGCGAAGCGGCTGGTCAGCAGCAACGGTTTGTTAGGAAGCGCTTGCCGCTGTGCTTGAGTCACAAGTAAGGCTCGAACATGACTTCACGATGGCTTCCTTGCAACTACACACCACACGCGATGTTTTACCAACATGGGATCGGGGTATTTGCTACTCAGGAGGCGACTCAAAGCATCATCGAAGCGCAGCACCTCGGATGGAGCAAGGCCACCAGAGCCCACCCCGTTGCATGTCCGCATTCTCCCGCGCCAACGAGCATGCGAGAACTCTTCATCATGGTCGTAACAAAACGCCTCGACCAGTCTGAATCCGCCGTGGATCACTTCGTCGATTCGCTCGGGATAAGCTCCTGTCGATCCAGCCATGGTCCATGACGGATTGAACTCCAGAACCAGATCCTCCGTTTCGCGTGCCACCGGGCTATGCTCTGCCAGGTAAGAATAGTTGGCGATAGCGAGCACGCCACCCGGGCGAAGAACTCGTTGCATTTCCACCATCGCCGCGCCACTATCGAACCAATGCCAACACTGGCCGGCAGTCACCAGATCG